>JAJRTJ010000003.1 GCA_024278335.1 archaeon | reverse complement strand
TTGAACAGAATTATTTGCTACTGCTGTTCCATCTCTATAAATCTGAAAACTGCTTGTGCAATTAGACCACACATTAAAAGTAGTTCCATAAGTTATTGGAGAAGTCTCACTAAATTCTAAATCACAATTTCCTGTATCTTGATTAACAACCAAACTAAAAGTATCTAAACTTGCAACAGAAGAATAGTTTTCCCCACCTGTAACATTATAAACATAATTATAAGTTCCTGCTCCTAAAACAGCTGTATCTGGATTTGAAACCTCTACTCCTTCTCTATACAACTTATATAATAAATCTCCCTCTCCTGAATTACTTTCGCTGCCTTGAACATCCCCAGCAGTTCCATAAGTTATTGGGGTTGTTCCAGACAAAGAACCTGTTGGAGTTGCTTTATTCACAGTTAAAGTAAAAATAGAAGAATTTAAGTTTCCAATAGTATCGTTGATAGTTACATTAATATTGTATATTCCAGCTCCAAGAGTATTGACTTCATCTAAGAAACCTGAAGAATTTATTGTAAATCTGCTGTCATTTATTGAAAATGAACTAAAGTTTCCTTCTCTGTCTGTTGCGTTTAGATTAACTCCATTCCAATTCGTTCCATAAGTTATAGTATCTGAAAAACTTGTTGAAGTAAAGTAGGGGGGAGTTGTGTCAGCACTTGCAGTAGCAACTTCAATACTTCTTAATTCTGTCTGATTTCCATTTCCAGTTGAATCAGTTGCAAAAGCCTGATAAGTATAATTTCCAATTAATAAACCATCTGTTGAATTTAATGATTGATTAACATACAAATACCATAAAGTTATATTAAACTTTTGCAGATTTGAAATATATTCTTGATAAATTTCATCTGCTGATAAAGAACGATTGTAGATTCTGACTTCGTCTATTAGGCCGTTTGTGCTCCCTCCCGCACCATTATCCATCCCAATAGATAAACCATTTGCAAAACTAAAGGAAGGAGTTGAACTTGAAGTTGACTCTAATGTTCCATTAACATATAAATTTGTATTAGCTCCACTAATAGTAACAGCCAAAAAATACCACGCATTATTTGCTAAAACAGTATTTGAATTAATATAAGGAGCAAAACCTGATTTTGACATAAAGACTTTTCCAACATTGCCTGCTTCATTGCTTACTCCAAAAGCCCATCCATCTGTCCCATGACCAATTAAATTTGGATAACTTACAGGAGAACCCAATTGCTTAAACCATAAGGAAATAGTCAAATCACTTATCTTTAAAGTTTCAGGATTTCCCAAATCAACATAATCCCCTGCTCCATCAAACATTCTCGCACAACCATATTTAACATCCGTGCAATTAACACCAGAATTAATATCCTGCCCCCCTATAAATGTCCCATTATTCCCATATTTACTCATATCAACAACCTTTGTAGAACTCTCACCAAGAGCAGATACATTATCAAAGTTCATCATTAAAACCAATGAATCATCATAAAGAGTGTAATTTGTGTAATTCCAAGCATAAGTCAAAGTTTTCAATCCATAACCGGTTTGAACTTCTACAGAAACATTTATCTCAACAGAACCATTCTGAGTTGTTGTAGCATTTGCAGGAGTGGAAGATTCAAATTGAATTTTCGGCCAGCCAGCAGGGTCAACAATATAATCAAATTCTACTGAACCATTTACTCTTAAATCAAAACTATCCTGAATTCCATTTAATCCAGTCAAATAAACTTTATACCACTTCTCTTCTTGAACTGCATCAAAACTCGCAATAACCTTTGAACCATTTATCTCATAGACATCAATTCTTGAAATATTATAAGCCCGAGCATACAAAGTAATATCTCTTGTCTTATCTAAAGGGCTCTTAAATTTAACTCGCACATACTCTCCATCTCCAATCAAGCTCCAATTATCATCCTTAACACTTACAATATCATAAATATCCTCGACAAAAGCCCTATTTACATCAAGATGCTCTGCATTGCTGATTTCAATAACAAGCTCATAGGTCTGATTGCTTAAATGAGGAACAACCCACTCAATATAATCAACAAGCCTATTTAAATTAAAGTCAAATTTATCAACATTAATTTGTTGCCGTGTGCCATTGTTAAGCCAATACATTCTTATTAAATCTGGAGAAACCTCTTTTTCTAAAACAGTAAAAGCCAAAATATCCTCGTAATGAACTTGCTCTGGCCCGACAACAACAATTTCTTTACCAACAGAAGTAATTTTTTCCTCTGAATAAGGAGCAGGAGTTTCATACTCAATTTCATATTCTGTAGCATTTTCATTGATCACAACCTCTAAAACATCTGAATTATTATTAATCTGGCTCTCAACAGCTTTTCCTGTAATTGCTCCAATGATGCTTTCCCATAATTGAACTAAAATTCCTTTTTTAGCAGATTTTATTCCAGAAAAAACAGCTTTTCCCGTGATACTCAGTTTAGAATCTTCTATTTCTTCTTCTATTTTTTCTCCAGAAACATTCTTAACCAAAGTAACATTAATTTTATCTGCAACAGCAGGAATTTCAATGCTGACATTCCCTGCCTTGTCTAAAACAACAACTTTCTTCCATTTAACTGGCTGTCCAAGCCTGATTCTTCCCCTGATTGTCTTAACACTTACATTTGTAATATTCTGAATAGTATTATTTGCAGTAATATTAAAAACAGTTTCATTTAATGTAATATTCTGCATTAAGCTTTCATTTAAACTAACATTCAAAGCTACGCTCTCATTTAAAGAAACATTTTGCTTTAAACTTTCATTCAAAGAACTTTCCTTAGATTCAACACTAATCTCAATTTGCTCAGAAACAAGCTCAACTTCATTATAAATAATTTTCACGCTTAAATTTCCTTGTTCAAAACTAAGATTAACTAAGGATAAATCAATATCAACTTTCTTTTTATTTTCCCCAGAATAATCCTCCCCATATCCTTTTTCCAATTCATAATAATCTGTGCTGACAATTACTTGATTATCTTTAATTTTAAGTTTAACATCTTGTTCTGAAGATAAAATCTTGGCAGTCTGCCCCTCTTCTAATTCATAATAAAAAGGATTATCTTTTGAAGTAGTTGCATTAACACTGTCTTCAAGCTCTAAAACTGCTTTTCCTGTGGGAGCTAATCTTAGGAAAAAATTAGCAACCCCCTTAAAAATTCCTGAAATAACTTCTCCAGTTATAGAAGAACTTTGCTCAGAGTCAGAAGATCCAGTTATCTCCTCTGAACTCACTTCTGTTTCTTGAGCTTGAGTATCTTCACTTGTTTCTGGCCCCTCTTTATCTTGAGAACTTTCACTTGTTTGCTCTTCTGAATCATCTCCTGCCTCTTTGTCTTGAGAGCCTTCATTTGTTTGCTCCTTTGATTCTTCACCTGTCTCCTGACTTTGAGAGTCTCCACTTGTTTCCTGATTTTGGGAGCTATCTGCCTGCTCATCTGAACTCCCCCCTGCTTCTTGGCCTTGAGAATCTGTCTGTTCTTCTAAATTCTCTTCTGTTTCCTGGCTTTGAGAAGTTTCATTTATTTGCTCTTCTGTCTCCCCCCCAGTTTCCCCCCGAGAAGTCTCTTGTCCTGTTTCTTCTGTATCCTGGCCAGAATCTTCCTCACTTTCCTCTTGACAACCTTCTCCAGCACTCCCTCCAGAAGGTTTTTCTTTTTTATCCTTGTTTTTTTGCTTTGAATAAATCCCTAAAACAAAAGAAACATTTGGATAAAATTTCTTTTCTCCTGCCAAACCATATCCAAAACCTCTTCCAGAAACAGATTTTTCTCTAACAAAATACTTTCCCTCAACTAATTCAGAATCAACAACCACCTCAGAAAGAGAAAAAGTTTTTTCTTGATTTCCTAAAACAAACCTAATTTCACTGTCATTTGGAATTAATTCTCCAGAATCAAGAGACAATTCTAAAAATCCAGAAAGAGTATTTTCCTCTAAAGAAGAATCATCTAAATCAAGAATTACTCTGCCAGTAGAACCAAAGCCAGTCTGCCAAAAAAATAAAAAAGCAAGGCTTAAAATTAATAAAAGCCCAAAAACCTTTTTTGTCTTCAATAATTTGTTTTTTACACTACTCTCAGAAGAAATTTTTCCAAGATATTTTGAAGTAACTTTTCCGTCCTTTTTTTCACTATGGTAGTGATAAGGACCGTAAATTTTCCCCCCTTTTTTAATATACCTCTTATATACCATAACAATTGCTCTTTTTAACAAAATAATAGAGTAAACTAAGTTTTTAAAGATAATTATTTTTACACTACCAGAACTTTAAGAAAAATACTTCTTCAAAACATTTACACTACCAAAACTATTTTTTCTCTGCAGAAGATTTAGCTTCAACCAAATCCTGCTTTTTTTCAGAAACAGATTTTTTATGTTTCTTTTTTAAAATCCACCTGACTTTTCTTCTTTTCATTTGCATATTTTTTCTGCATTTTGAAGAACAAAAATGGAGCACTGTTCCATCTACTTTTACAAAAGCCATTCCATTCGGAAGCTGATAATTTTCAGCACAATATGAACACTTAGGCATTTTGATTTCCCCTTCTTGGTTTTATATGAACATGATACAATCCGGGATTTTCTCTGCTTTCAAATATCTCATCAACCATATAACCTTCTCTATTGACCTCTTTTCTTAATCCACTTAAAAAACTTTCAGAATCTTCTCCCCTAGAAAGTGTAACCTCTAAAACAGCCCAATGAACCCCCAAATTCCCCAAAAGATTATTCCTTTTGTCTCTTCTTCCATGCATTTTAACTATAAGCCTCCCTTATGCAAACGACTGCGTCGGTTTGTATCTGCAACAAAGTAAGGACAGGGTTTTACAAGTTTCATGAGTAAGCCCCCTTGGTTACCTTGCTTTTAATTCGCCTTGCTTCAATCTCCGTCTCTCTTAACATTAAAATGTCTCCAATTCTAATTGGTCCCTTGACATTTCTTCTCATAGAACGGCCTTTATCTCTTCCTTCTTGAACAAGACACTTAACTTGAGTAATCTCTCCCCTAAAACCAGTTCTTCCAACAAGCTCTTGAACAACAGCAGGAACAGTTTCTCCTAAAATTTTGTCACTTCCTTTTGAAGCCTGACCTTGCACTTGCTTTTTTTGCTGTGTCTTTGCCATTTTATAGAATCATTATTTTTTAAAGGAAGCAATATCTTGCTGAGCATCTCCTGCTTCAACAACGACTACTGAAGATGCTGCTACAGAAAGCCCCGCTGCAACACCAAGCTTTGCTTTATCATCAACTTCTGCACAAGGAATTCCTTTTTCCTTGCAAAGAACAGGCAAATGGGCAACAATTTCTTTTGGCTCTACATTTCCTGCATAAGCAACAAACAAAGCCGTGCCTCTCTCAATTGCTTTAGTAGTCTCATTAGTGCCTTTTTCAATCTTCCCAGTTCTCTTCGCTGTTTCAATTATTTTATATGCATCTGTTGCCATTTTATTTACATTTATAGAACCCTTAGAGATACCTCGCTCACAAGAGTTCATAGGTAGATTTAGATTGAAATTTAGGTTTATAAACCTTTTTCTTTAATTTATTGGTCTCCTCCAAGAAGAATCTTTTGATAAAAAATAACCTTCCCTATAGCAACATCTCAATTCCTCAAGACGATTATGAAAATCAAAACTCCCTTCCTTTTTAAAAATTATTATACTTTATTTCCAATTCACTAAAACATCGTCGGTTCTTTGGCGTGGCTTAATATCTAGTTCATCTAATTTTTCCCAAGAAAAAACATTTGCATTTGCTTTAAACATAATTTCACCAAGAGAAGCAATCATTGAAGCATTATCTACAAGCAGAGGAAGCTCAGGAACAAATAATTTTGTTTTTTCAATCCTTTCTTCGCACATTTTCCTGCACATTTCCTGCAAGCGAGAATTGCAGGCAACTCCTCCTCCAAGCAAGAGCTCTTTTTTTCCTGTATGAGCCAAAGCCCTTTCTGCAGTCTCAACAAGCATAGCAAAAACAGTTTCCTGAAGAGAAAACGCAAGGTCCTCAAGACAATACTCCTCAGAATCATACAACTGCCTTAATTTTGTCTGAATTCCTGATAAAGCAATATCCATTCCCTTAACACTATAAGGAAGTTCAATGTATTTACTGCTTTTTTCAGCAAGTTTTTGAATCTTTGGTCCCCCAGGAAATCCCAACCCAGCATAACGGGCAAAGCTGTCAATAAAATTCCCGACACCTAAATCAAGAGTCTCCCCAAAAACCCGGTATTTTCCTGACTCATAAGCAATTATCTGGGTGTTAGCACCAGATGCATAAAGCATAACAGGATCTTTTGCTCCGGTAATGCGACCAATCTCTAAATGAGCAACACAATGATTAACACCCACAACTGGTTTCTTTAATTTTTTAGAAAGTTCCTTGACAAACTTCATTCCCTCTAATAAACAAGGAGCAAGTCCTGGCCCTTGAGAAAATGCAATAACTTCTATTTGCTCTTCTTTAATGCCTGCTTTTTCTAATGCTTCTGCATAAACTTTTGCTCCAACCTCTGCGTGATGTTTTGCAACCTCAGTTGGAATCATCCCCCCTTCTCCGTCAGCAGTTGAAAAACTGTCTTTGCAATTAGAAAGAATTTTCCCATCTCTTACAACCCCAATCCCAAAAGTGTGTGCAGTTGACTCAATTCCTAAAACTATTGCCATAAAAATAAAATCAAGAACTAGTATATAAAATTAAGCTTCAGCACCAACAACTTTTGTTGCAAGCCCACTCCAAGCTCTTGCTTGCTTTAGCCATGTTGGTGGCTCTGTGACTTCAACAGAATCGATCTCCTTTTGGGTATAACCCATATTTAAAAAATATTCATCACCATACCACCAACGATTCCTCACTAAAAACATTTCTCTTTTAACATCTTGTTGAATTGTATTAGTTCTTGGCTTATCAAAAATTTCTTTTAAAATTTTCTCATAATCCGCCCTTTCTCCCATAATGAAAATAATAACTTGAACTTTATAAAATTAACCCATCATTTTTAAAATCAAATCTCCGTCTTAAAAAAAGTTTCAAAATACAAAATTAATTAAAATAAAAAATAAAATAAATTAAAAGCACTATCGCTTTTTCTTTTTAGCAGTTTTTTTCTTTGCTGGTTTTTTAGCGGCTTTCTTTTTTTTCTTTTTTCCGCCTCTAGCCATTTTGGCCTCGCAAACATTACCCTTACCATCAACATAGTAAAGGTAGCCAGTCTTTCTCTTAACTACCGCCTTAGCAATAATTTTTCCCATATTACACCTCCTTTTAACCTCTTAGCATTAGAATAATTAAACAATCCCTATTTTGCCTTGCAAAAAATCTTGCAAACAGCACATCTTGCTTAATTATTCTCCTCAATAAAAAACACAATCATATTTAAATGTTTTGCACAACTCTCCTGTAACACCGACGAGAGATTATCACTTAAGAAGAGTTTCAAGAACTTTTGAATACTTTTTATTAAAAGGAATTTCAATTAATTTACTAAACATTCTCGTCGGCAAAATAAAAAGTGAAAAAGGCTCAATAACTTTTTTTGCAATAATTCTATTTTCTTTATCAAGCCAAACTGCTAAAAATTTCACACAAAAAAAAGAATGAATTGCTTTTTTACAAGGATTTTTAAAATCAAAAACCAATGCTTTTGCAGTTTCTCGTCGAGAAAACATTAACCCTAAAAATTTTCCAAAAAAATTGCATCTTTTAACTTCAAGAGAAAATCTTTTTCTTCCTTTATAAAAAATTATCTTTTGCATCTTTCATCTCTCCAAAAAAATCTATTAGCGATTTTTTTATTAATAAACATAAATTTATCTGCTTCATTTAATAAATTTAAAGAAGCAAGTTTGACAAAAGAAACAACCTCTACCCTTTTGTTCTTTTTTTTAACATATTTTAATAAAGGAGCAAAATCACCATCTCCAGAAAACAAAATCGCAATATCATACTTATTTTCCCACGCATCATTTAACATATTCAAAGCTAAATAAATATCATCTCCTTTTATTGTATAATACTCTTCATCCTCTTTATTAAATCTTTTTTGGCGCTTCCACAAGAAAATCTTAAAATTAGCAACATTCCTCAATCTAGCCAAAAGTTTTTGCTGTTCTCTAAATCTTCGGGGATTGATTGATTGCTTCAAAGAAGCATTATAATAAAAAACACCAACCAGCTCTTGTTGTCCAACAATTTTTTTAATAAAATTTTCAAAATCAAAATGATAGTCCGAATATTTTGGATTCAGTGATTTCAACCCATAAACAAAATTTGCCCCATCAATATAAACAGAAATTCTCTTGCTTGCCTCCATCTTTTAATATAATAATCCGGCATTACCGAAGTAATGGCCGGGAACACGCTTGCGGTATGTCCGAAGACTTAAGGCAATACCTGTTGCCTTAAAGTATAAAAAATACTTCCTATTTAAATATTATCTTTTGCATCTTTCAATCTTATATATTTAGCATAAACTTGATTAACATTTTTAATTGTAACATGATCATGATGCTTAAATCCTCCCCCAAAAGTCTTAGGAATATGCATAAGCTCGTGGATAATTGTCTTTATTTGGTCTTCAGAAGATAATTTGTCAAACCTTTCACTTAAAAACTCAAGAGCATAAACTGCTTTGATTCCAATTGCTTTTTGCATTAATTTCCCCAAAGCATGGCATCTTGCGATTGTCCGACGAGAAGAAGTTCCATAACTCCTAAAACATTTCACTCTCTCCATTTTCACATGTGGAAAAAGCAATCTCGAAATTCTTTCAGCCTCTCTTTGAATATCCGGTGCAAATTCGTATCTCATTTTAAATCAAATTCCCAAAATCCCAAATTTCCTTTTGCAAGAATCGGATTTTCAAATCTTTCAGGATTTTTTAAAATAAAGCCAAACTTTCCCCAATCCCCCGACGCCAAATGTAGTTTCTTATCTTTTAATAATTCTCCTGAATTTTTATATTTTTTAACATCAACTAGTTCTACTTTTCCAACAATAAATCCAAAAGGCAGATTATTAAATCCAAACTCTTTCATTGCCTTAGCATCAGGACTTTTAGAAGCATGAATTAAAAAATTCCCTCTAAAATTAGTATTCCAGTTTCTTAATTCAATTTTCTTTTCTCCAGAAACAATCAACTCTGCCCAAGGTTGTTTTATAGACAATGTTTTCATAAAAATAAAATCAAAAAATAGTTTATATAATTAATTAAAAATCAGGCTCCTCAGGACGAGCTTTTATAAGATAAGCAGATTTATTTCTATGGCAAGAAGGACTTCTCGCCATTGTAATAGCATTTTTAAACCAGGCTCTGGCAATTTCTCTTCTGGCTTGAAGATATTGTTCTTTAGTTAAAGAAAGTCCTTTTAAAAATTTCTCTCCATCCCATTGCCAGCCAATTTCCTCAAGATAATGATGGGTTGATTCAGTAATGTTTCTTTCTCTCTCTTCAAAAGAAACCACTTCTTTTATCTTCATTTGAATAGTATAAAAAATACTGCGATTCCCTCCTCCAGAACAAATAAAATCCTCAAAAGCTTCTAAAAAACAGATATAATCTACCTCATAATGTTCCAGCATAAAATATTAAACATAATTTACTTTTTAAATATTGTTGCATTGAATCATTCCAAAACTTCAACAAACTTTGTCCTTGAATTAAAACCAGATTTAATCTTAACTTCTTTACCTAAAAATTTTTTCAAAACCTTGACTAATTCTAAATTAGCCCTTCCCCCATCTGCAGGAGATTTAAGCTTAACATAATAAACCTCCTCTGCAGGTTTTGTCATATCTAATTGAGGCAAAAAAATCCTTTCAACACTCTGCTCTCCCGCATTAGGCTTAACCTTCACCCGAATAATCATAATAAAATAAATAAAAAGAATTATTTAAAAATTGTTATAATGCAGCAGACTCTAAACCACTTACTCTCTCCTGTCTTGTTATGTTTCCCTCACTATCTCGAACAGTTATTTCAACATAATCACTATCTTCTGATTTTTCTCCTTGAGATTCCTCTTCTTGAATATGTTCCCCATAAAACAAACCCTTGAAAAAATTCTTTGTAGCACTCCATGCCCTTGACAAATATGATTTTTTCTTGTCGTGCTCTAAGGGATAAGCCTTTCTAAATTCATCGTCAAACTCTCTCCTGATATATCTTCCTCCTTTTCCAAGAAAAATCCCTAATGCAGGCAAAAAGAAAAAGGGATTAATAAAACCAGCTAACACTGTTCCAACCCCTACATAGGTCAGATTTCTTTGAATAGTAAGTTCTCCAGGCATAAAAATAAGGGTATGAATCAGTTTATAAAATTTACCGAGTAACAATCTCTATGCAAATCACTGCGTGGATTTGCGTCAGAGCGAATCACTCCCTGATTACCTACATACTATCTCTATCGCGTCGCGATGTTGAAGAAGGTAATCCTTTCCCCTAGCCTGTTTTGTCCTAGCATCAATGGCTTTAATGAAATTCTTTCCAAAATCAGTATTAAGAAAATAAGCAAAATCCAAAGCTGTTGAACCTGCTGGAAGCAAGAAACAATCTGGAAGAATATTTCCCTTGCTGTCTCCAAGTTTATTTGCTGAAGCTGGAAAAACCGCAATATACTTTAACAAATCAAAAACTGCTAAATTTAAAATCTCCTGAACCCCTGTTCCCTTGTAAACATCTAAAACATTTTTCTTAATTTTCTCTAAAGCCTCTTTTTGTTTCTCGTTAATCTCTCCAACATATTCAAAATGTTCTTCTCCAGGAATATAATGGATCAATTCTGCTTTAGCTGCCTGCCTTAAGGTAAGTTCTGAATCAGCAGAACAAGGATAAATCAAATAATCTGAATACACTTCTTCCATTTTTTCAATATTTTTCTTTGCATCAGGATGGTCGCATTTATTTGCAGCAATAATCATTGGTTTTCCTTTTTTCCTTAATTCAGAAGCAAACAACATAACTTGCTCATCTGTCCAAGAGCTTGGCTTTTCTGGAAGATCTACCTTAAGTAAAACATCTTTAACATGGTTTTCATTAATTTTTAACCCAGAAAATTGCTGAGCAACAGCCTCAGAAAACTTTTTATTTTCCATCTCAGTCTGGCGCGCAAAAGTTTTCCATACCTTCATAAAAATATTATAAAACCACATATCCAATTCCTTATCAAGCATCTCAATATCTTTGCAAGGGTCATGTCCTTCAGTAGGCTTGCCTTCAAGGTCTGTTGTTCCAGAGGCATCAACAATATGAATAAAAACATCTGCCTGCCTAAGGTCATCTAAAAACTGGTTGCCAAGGCCCTTCCCTTCGCTTGCTCCTTCAACCAACCCCGCAACATCCATTAAATCAATTGGAACAAATCTGTGATGGTCAATGCAAAATCCATGATTTGGATTGCATTGTGTATTAAACTCTTTATCAATACATTCAACTTTAACATACCCCACACCTTGATTTGCTTTTATTGTTGTAAAAGGATAAGAAGCAATTTCAATTTCTGCCATGGTCGCTGCTTTAAAAAAAGTAGATTTCCCCACAGAAGGTTTTCCAACAAGTCCAATTAACATAAAAGGAGATAAGAAAAAAGCTTTAAATAACTTGTTAGAATAGCTAAATTATGAGCCTATAGCTTCCCACAGGGATGACCTTGCTTTGCAAGGCCTCAGTCTGTTTTAGTCTGGGAGTTATAAAAAACATAGTATCTTCGCAGGCTCGGATACTAAGGAGCCTATAGCTCAGTCTGGTTAGAGCGCTGCTCTTATAAGAGCTTAATCCACAAGGATTTTGTAATCACTGGATTCGTCTAAGTGAGGCAGAGGTCCCAGGTTCAAATCCTGGTAGGCTCATAAAAAGAACCCGCTGGTTCTTTTTGAATCTCCTCGAAATCAGAACGGCGATTTCCAAATGCCTCCGGTGAAATCGCAGGATTTATTGAAGATGGAAAAGAAAGAAATATTAAAAGAAAGTGCAAGAGACCTAATTGCGTTGGGAAGTATTCCTTTCTTTATTTTAGTGTTAGTAAGAGTAGTAATGTTGGGCAAGCCAACTTATTTTTGGCAATTTGCTATCTCTGGATTAATCTTCTTGGGAATTTGGTTCCTCACTAAAATTGATCTTTATGCAGGACTTGCCTTGATAATTGTTGTTTTTACAAATTTTTACTATAATGATATTCTATATGGAGTATTTTCAATTTTAGCATATCTTTTATTATTAGGTTCGCTGATTTATTTAAAAACAAATAAAAAACAAGTTTTCTTTGGAGTTTTATCTGGAGGAATAAGTAGTTTAATAGCTTACATTATAATTTAAAATGGCAGATAAAAAAAGAATTTACAGAAGCAAGAAAGAGAGGGTAATTGCAGGTGTTTGCGGGGGGATTGCAGAGTATCTTGACGCAGATCCAACAATTATCAGACTTCTCTGGGTTCTTGGAACACTTATCTGGGGAGCAGGGTTTTTATTTTATCTTCTTGCTTGGATAATTATTCCTGAAAAAAAGTAACTTCAGACAAAAGGCTTTTAAAGGAATTTCAGCACCTTTTCTTAGAAAAGACCTATTTTTGCCCCGTTAGTCTAGAGGCCAAGGACACAGCCCTTTCAAGGCTGTAACCCGAGTTCGAATCTCGGACGGGGCGTTTTATGTGGCTGTAAGCCACATTATTTCTCTGAAATATGAACAAGGGGTCCCGAGTTTCGAATCCGAATGATTTTGTGGTAGAAGTATAATCCCAATTCAACTTCGTGCAAAGTCATGAGAGGAAAGGGGCGCTTAATATTAAACACAAAATAACATAATTTTTTATAGTAAATTTTCTCCAATTATTTATGGCTACTTATTCGCACTCAAAAGTCTCTACATTTGAAAACTGCCCTTATCACTATAAATTAAAATATATTGATAAAATTAAAGTAGATGTCCCAACCACAATTGAAGCTTTTATGGGAGATATTGTCCACAGAACTTTAGAAAAGTTGTATAAAGACAAAAAGTTCAAGAAAAGAGTTTCTAAATCAACATTATTAAAATTCTATAAAGATACTTGGGATAAAGAGTATTCTGGCGATATTTTAATTGTAAAAAAAGATTTGAAAGCAGAGAATTACAAAAAAATGGGAATAAAATTCATTGAAGACTATTACGACAGAATGAAGCCATTTGACCAATTGACAATTTTAGGATTAGAAACCCAAGATAAAATGACTTTATCAAACGGCGACCAGTGGCACATTAGAATAGATAAACTTGCCTGTGATTCTAAAGGAAATTATTATGTCTGCGATTATAAAACAAATGCAAGAATGAAAAACCAAGAAGAAGCAGATTCAGACAGGCAACTAGCTCTTTATTCTATATGGGTCAAGGATAAATTCAAAGATGCTAAATCTGTAAAATTAGTTTGGCATATGCTGGCTTTTAATAAAGACGCTGTTTCTGAAAGAACAGACAAGCAATTAAAAAAACTGCAGGAAGAAGTGATTAATTTAATTAACCAGATTAAAAAAGCCGAAAAAGAAAATAATTTCCCAAGAAAAGTAACTGCTTTATGCGATTATTGTGTCTATAAATCAATTTGCCCTTCATTTAAACACCAACTGGAAGTAGAAGAAAAACCCCTTAAGGAATTTAAAGAAGACGAGGGTGTTAAGTTTGTTGATGAATTTGCCGAGATAAAAAACAAATTAAAAGAACTGCAAAATAAACAAGATGAATTAAAAAAGAATTTAATTGAATTTGCAAAACAAAAAGGAGTGGATGCTGTTTATGGCTCCAACATGAAATGTTCTGTAAAAGAATTTGATAAAGTTGTTCTGCCTGAAGGAGAAGAAAAAGATAAATTTATTCAATTGCTGAAAGACAAGGGTTTGTGGGAAGATTATGTGACATTAAATTATATGAAATTAAATAGTAAAATAACAAAAAAAGAAATTGATGAAGAATTAAGAAAAATGGTTGACATTGTAAAAGATTTTAGACTAAGTCTAGGTAAAAGAAAGGATGTTGAGGATGAATAAACCCAATCTAATTAGTTTCCCCCACCAAAAGAACACCTTATAAACTCCTCCCTCCTTTATTTTTTATGTCAAGAGTAAGATATTCATTCTCCAGCAGAAGAACAAGAAAAATAGAAAACATAAGAAAGCAAAGAGCAAAATATCCTAAGCTTTTGCTAAAAGTAATAGAAATCTCTGACATAATAATAGAAGTTCTTGATTCTCGCTTTGCACAACAAATGCAAAACAAAGAAATTGAAAATCTGATTAAAGAAAAAAACAAAATACTAATTCCTATCTTAAACAAAGCAGACCTTTCATTAAAAAATCCCGGCATAAAAAATGCAATCTTAATATCCTGCAAAACAAGAGAAGGAATTAAAGAATTAAGAGACAAAATAAAAATAGAAGCAAAAAAAATTAAAAAATCAAAAGACAACACTTACAATAAAATTCACGTCGGAGTTATTGGCTATCCAAATTCAGGAAAATCTTCTTTAATAAATCTATTAATCGGAAAAACCTCTGCAAAAACAGGAGCAGAAGCAGGGTTCACAAAGGGAATTCAAAAACTAAAACTCTCCTCAAATATTCTTTTGCTAGATTCTCCAGGAGTAATTCCAGACACACACTATTCTACAACAAATTTAGAAAAAATATCTCTCCATACAAAACTTGGGGGGAAAAGCCACAGCCAGGTTAAAAATCCAGAAATTGTTGTTTCAGAGCTTATGAAAGAATTTTCAGAACAAATTGAAAAATTTTACAAAATACCTGCTAATGGAGATTCTGAAAAACTAATTGAAACTCTTGGAAAGCAAAAAGGTTTTCTCAAAAAAGGAGGAGTTATAGATGAAGACAAAACTTCAAGACTCATCCTCAAAGACTTTCAGCAAGGAAAAATAAAAATATAAAACAAAAAATCTACTTTCTTGTTGGACAGCAAAGAACCTCGCGGAAAGGATTTTTTTCTCGTTCTTGCTTGACCACATATCTCCAGCATTCTTCTGCTCTTTCTTGCTCAGAGGAATTTTTATACCCACACTCCTCCCTGCTACTGCATCGTCCTGCATACTTGCAAGGCTGAGAAGAACCTTCCTCATAGACAGCATTAACTCTATCAGTCATTTTAACCTCCGTAATTTAATTAGAAATCCGGAGCTTTAGCTAAAAAAATAAAACCAAAATCTAAAGCTAAGCTCACTACTCATAAGAATATAGAGAAAACCAAGTTTTTAAATATTGTTATAACATCTCACTATTCAAAAACCCAACCTTGCTCTAAAAAGATTCTCCTTCTCGCGTGAATAAAAGGTCCTTTAAAAGGGTCATTATGATAGATAACCCTTTCTATACCATGTTCTAAAAAAACAGAATAATTCCATTCAGCATCCCAATAATTAAATCCAACCAGTTTTAGTTCAGGATTAAAATCAATAATAGTATTTTCCGGACCATACCCCGAACAATCCCAAACTTCCCTCAATTTTCTCTCTCCTTCTTCTGTTGGCTCAACTTTAAACTTAATACCTCTTCTCAAAAGTCTTTTCTCAATAACTTCATAGCCAAATTCAGCCTGTGTCATAAAAAAACTTCAAAGAATCACTTTATATTTATTATTATAAACCTTTAACCATATACCCCCCTTTTCCCTTATCTAATTTATATCCTAACTTTTTATAATACTCTCTTACGCCAACCCCACTAATAACTTTTAATTTTTTAATGCATTTTTCTTTAGCAATTTTTTCAGCTTCACTTATCAGCCATTTCCCCAAACCAGTATGTTGTGCCCCAGAATTCCGCAATTGGGGGCATGCCGATCGGCACCATCCCTTTTCTCCTAATTTTAAAGCAGGCCCATAAACATGGAGCTCTCTAACAACCGCCTTCCCCCTAACAACCCTCAACCTACAAAGTCCAAACAAAATATCCTGCTTATTCACAATTTCTAAAAAATATTCTTCCCCCCCAGATGCCATATACCTCGTAATCTTTAATCTTAAATTACAATCAATCTCCTTACCTTCCCTTAAAGCAAAACCAATTTCCCTATACCGAATCTCTTTAAGTTTTGAATCTTTCTTTCTCAACTCTGCTTCAATATCTTTTCTTAAATCAATATGAATTGTTCCAGCAACAATATACTCTGGAGGAATCTCCCTCATTACTCTCATAACACGACAATATCTCGGAACAATTTTTAACATCTGAATCAAAATCTTCTCAATTTCTTTTTTAGTGTAAGGTTTATACTTTTTATTCCAATATAAATTCTCAAGTTCTGAGCCAGGCATAACCTGACAAGGATATAATTTAATTTGGTCTGGCTTAAACTTTTCGTCAGAAAAAATCTTTTTAAACAATCTTAAATCCTTTTTTAAATTACTTCCAGGAAGGCCTGGTATAAGATGATAACCAACTTTAAATCCCGCGTCTTTCAATGCTTTAGTCGCCTTAACAACATCCTCAACTGTATGCCCTCTTTTAACTAACTTGTAAATCCTATCATCAATAATCTGAACTCCTAATTCAACCCGCGTGCACCCAAATTCTCTCATTCTATCAATAAACTCAACACAAGCATCTGGTCTAGTTTCCAAGCACAAAGCAACACACCGATGTTTTGCTCTTTCATTTTTCTTTTTTGCTTCTCCCAAACTCTTTGATTTAGAATTATTCAAAGCATCATAAATTCCCTTAATAAACTCATATTGAAATTTCTTTGAATATTGAAGAAAAGTCCCTCCCATAACAATAATTTCAATCTTGTCTGTTGGATGATTCATTGCCTTAAATGCCTCTAATCTTGCCTGAGTCTGTTTATAAGAATCATAATTTACTGCACTTGCTCTCATAACAACCGGACTCCGAGGAGTATAGCTTTGAGGAACATTCAAATTCGGACAATAAACACACTCTCCATGCTCACATGCCCGAGGAGGCAGCATTACTGCAACAGGAGTAATCCCGGAAATTGTCCTTGTCGGCTTTCTTATTTCTCCTTTTTCTGGTTTTTTCATATAGCTATTTTATCCCAAAAATCCTTATAAATGCTTTTAAAATAATTTTTTTATGAGTTTGTTAAAAAGACTATTTCCATTTATTTCTCAAACAATGCCCCTTACCAAAAATGAAAAAGGAATACTCATCAGATTAAAACAAAATTGCCACGAAGGGCCGGGGAGAATAAGCCCTTCTCAATTAAGAAAATATGAAAGATACATAAACAAATTAAACCAGCAAGGAAAAGGGACCTCTGAATATGAGAAAGAATTAAAAGAAATGCACAAGCTATATGAACGCCAATGTCAAGAAGATAAAAAAATAGCAAAAAATAAAAAAGAAAAGTAAAAACCAAAATTAGAAATCTTCAGCAGCCTCTTGAATCATTCTTTCAAAAGGTGTTTCTATTTTCCTTTCAACTGGAACTTTTTCAACAAACAAAACAGTTTGCATAGGAGTTTCCTCTTGCAACATTTTTTTCTTTTTCGTTCTTCTTGATAACCTTCTCCAATCCTCTGTAAACAACCATTCATTATAACTTCTCATTCCAGTAACCTTAAAAATCCCATAATTAACTTGATCTCCTCCCCCCATAATCGGAGTAGAAAAAACAGGGAGAGATAATTCTAAATTCTTAAAGGCAGGACAATCCAATTCAATTTTGCCAGCAAGACCATCTTCAAGAACTTTTCCGTCTCGCACCTCTAAATAATTATATATAAAACTCATAAAAAAGAAAAGATAGGCTAATTTTTAAATATATCTCTCTTTTATCCTATATTATATGAAATCATCCTCACAACAAAAACTTTGGGATTCAATTGCACCAGAATGGCATGAATTCAAACAAATTCCTGCACAGCATGTAAAAGATTTTCTTAAAAAACAAAAAGGAAAAGTTCTTGATTTAGGCTCTGGTTCAGGAAGGAATCTTCAAAAAATAAAACAAGGCCAAATGTATCTTGTAGATTTTTCTGAAAATATGCTTAATCTCGCAGAACAAAAAGCAAAAAAACTAAAAATAAAGATAGAAACAAAAAAAGCAGAACTTTTCAACCTGCCTTATGAAGATAATTTCTTTGATTCTGCAATTTGCATTTCTGTTTTGCACTGCATTAAAGGGGAGAAAAAAAGAATTAAATCAATTCAAGAGCTTTATAGGGTTTTAAAACCAAAAGCTCAAGCTCTAATCGGAGTATGGAATGCGAGGTCAAAAAGATTTAAAGACAAAGCAAAAGAAAAACTCATAGGTTGGAGAGACAAAGGAAAAAGATACTACTATCTTTATTACGAAGAAGAAATCCATAAACAATTTCAAAATGTTGGATTTAAAATTATCTCCACACGCAACAGCGAGATGATGATTAACTTTGTTGTTGAAAAATTTAATTCGCAAACCCATTCATAAAAACAATTTATATTAAGCAAGTGGAAGACTCATTAGCTTAACAGACCAAGAATACATAATCAATTTTTCTCTTTCCCCTCTTTCTTAGACCCACTAACCTTCAAGAAATCCATAAAATTCTTTTTCTCGAAGGAAATAATTTTCTTTTCCCGAAGGTCAATACTAACCTTTAAAATAGCAAAACCAGAAATAAAAACACTGACAAACAAAACTTCCCTGCCATTGCTTTTTTGCAGAGAATAAATAAATTTTTGAATTGTATTTTTAATGTCCTGTTTATCCATTTCTTTTTTAATCATCTCTTCCAATTCCTCAAAACTAAAATTCTGCCCGTCAGAGATTTTTTCAAATTTTTGGCCTTCAAGAATTTCCATAGGTAATTTCTCAACACCTTTTTCTAATTTAAAGGAAAAAAGTTTCTTAATTGAAGGCGCATAAAAATCAAGATGAAACTGGTCCTGCCCTTGTTTTTCTTTATCTTTATCAATAGAGAAAAACCCCGAAGTCAAAAACGCATCAGGAAATTCTTTTTTAAAATCAGCAAATTCCTGCGAAGCAAAAAGTTTTTCAGTATAAAATTGAAAGTTCATAGGAATACAGAAGATAAAGAGTTTATAAAATTAATTGAGTTTATTTCCTTTCTTCAATCTCTTTTTTCACTTTCTCTATAAAATCATCAATCTCAACTTGCTTAACTTTTCCTGCTTGCCTAACTGCAAGCTTCTTTTCTTTTTCTTCTTTATCTCCTACAACAATAATATAAGAGATTCTCATAATCTCTGCATCCTTTATCTTTGCAGAAACACCAACCTGCCGGAAATCTGCATCCATTCTGATGTTTGGAACAATCTCTCCAATCTGTTTAATTATCTTCTTAGCATATTTTTCATTTCTATCTGTAAAATTAATCACCCTCACCTGAACAGGAGCAAGCCATGTTGGAAAACGGCCTCGAGAATGCTCAATTAAAATCCCAATAAATCTCTCAAGACTCCCGTAAATAGTTCTATGAAGCATAATCGGTTGTTTTCGTTTATTATCTTTATCCGTATATTCTAAGCCAAATCTTTCTGGCATTGACATATCTAATTGAATTGTGGCAGTTTGCCACTCTCTTCCAAGAGAATCAGTTACATGAAAATCAATTTTTGGACCATAAAAAGCCCCATCCCCTTCATTAATTTTAGACTTTAGGCCTTTTTCTTTAACAACTTTTTTTAATATTTTTTCTGTCTTGTCCCAAATTTCATCAGAGCCAATCCTTTTTTCAGGACGAGTTGAAATTTCTACTCTAAACAAAAGCCCAAATTTTTTGTAAAAAACATCAATTAAATCAATTATATTCATAATCTCTTTCTCAACTTGCTCTTCTGTGCAAAAAATATGAGCATCATCTTGAGTAAACTGGATAACTCTAAAAAGCCCTCCAAGAACACCAGATAATTCTTGCCTATGAACTTCTCCTAACTCTGAAACTCTTAGTGGAAAATCCTTATAACTTTTAGGACTATTTTTATAAACCAAAAGTCCTCCTGGACAATTCATAGGCTTAACTGCAAATTCATTATTATCATATTCTGTTAAAAAAATATTGTCTCTATATTTCTCCCAATGCCCAGAGATTTGCCAAAGCTTTTTATCCAAAATCTGAGGAGTTTTAATTTCTTTATATCCTTCTTTTTTATGCATTTCTTTCCAAAAATCAATTAAAGCATTTCTTATAATCAATCCATTATTATGCCAAAACACCATCCCTGGAGCAACTTCTGAAAAACTAAAAAGATCCATTTGCTGTCCAATAATCCTGTGGTCATTATCCTTAAGTTTTGAAGTATCTAATCTTGACTTAGAAATCTCTCTTAATAATTGTTTAGGATCATATTCCTCCCCTCCTTTTTGACCAACAACAATCTCCCTACTCAACTCACTTAAAGGATGCCCTTTAACTTTCATCTCAAACTCTTTATAATATCCAAAAGGAGCTTTTGAAACCTTGAAGTTTTTAGAAAGTTCTTTCTCAGCCATATTTAAAACCTCAACAGCAATTTCAGGGCTGGATAAATTATTAGAAAGATGTGCATATGGATACAAAACAACATTCTTTGCTTTAACTTGCTTTGCAACATCTTCCACATTTTTCACTAACTCAGAAACAGCAGCTTTCACATTCTCGTCTCCTTTTTCAACAGCAGTTAAAACAACCAAAGCCTCTTTTACAGAATCTCCTTTTTTCTCTTTTTCAGAGAGCTCTTCTACTTTTTTCAGTGCTTTTTTCAGAGGCTTGAATTTAATATAATCAACATGCAATAATAAAATCTTCATAAAGCCATAAAGAAAACCTTGTTTTTAAAATTAGTGTTAAAACGGAACTTCTTCATCATTTTGAGCATCTCCTCCAGGAATATAAATTTCATCTTCATCAACAACTGCCTCCTTAGGCTCTCTTGAAAAAAGAGGCATTCCTTCATATTCTTCAACTGCTTTTATTGTCTCTTCAACCAAATGTGCATACTCATTTCTAAACTTGTCAGCCCATGCCTCATGATCCCTGTCTTGAATAATCATAATTGGAAAAGGTTTAACTTCTTCTCCAAAAACTCTAACTCCATTAGGAAGAACTCTTCTTTTAAATTTATAATTCTCAGGAACAAGCCCAAATTCTTCCAATGCTTTTGAGGGAGTAGTCATAAATTCATAAAGGGTTTTTGGAACAACAAAGACATCGGATCTCTTGAAATTTCTCTTTCCAGCCCCTTTCTATAGTCTCTTTAAACAACCCTCCAAAAAGTAGTATGTTTTTCTGCAAGATAAATCTGCCAAGAAACAGAAAGCGGAAGGTTTACCATAAACATAGTTTTCTGAGATAATTCTTTTGCAATTGCTCTTTCATCTCCTTTTGTTCTTTTAATAATTCCTCCAGTATCATGAAGAAAAACACAATGTTCTATAAGCGGAGAAGGAAACAACCCCTCTCCCATCTGCATTAAAAAATATTTATCAGTCTGGCTCTTGGTTAATCGAAAATTTCCTCCAGCATTGCTCACTCCCTTAGCTTCCCTATGAACCCCATTCTCATAATCAGTAACATCAGGTTCACACATTAAGGGAAATTCATCTAAATCAACTCTATGGTGATGCATTCCTCCAAATATTCCCTCCATTAAAAATTCATAAAAACGACCAATAGAACAGCGCGTATCTGTTCTTTGTTTAGCAGGAGATTTATACTCTCCTTCAGAACCAACATCAAAAAGAGCCAACACCTGTTCAGTTGGTTTAATTTCATAATTTGCAACATCTATTAATCCAATGCCAGAATAAAGGTTTTGCATAAAACTAAAATCACGAATACTTTTTCTCGGTTTTGCAACTCTTTTTTTGCCTGCTTTATTTTTTCTTTTAACCATAAGAAAAAATTTCTATAAAGCTTTATTAATATACTTATGATTTAAAACAAATATTATTCACCACTTTCCAGAAACAACAAAATAGAAAGATTTATAAACATTTAATTAACAACAAAATTATGAGAAAAAGAAACAATTTAACAAGAAGAAATTTTCTAACAACTGCTTTAACAGCAGGAGGAGTTGTAGTAATGGGGTCTCCTTTTGCCAAAAGACTTTCAACACTTTTAAGAAGAGAAACCCCCCCACAAAAAACAATTCAAGAACAAGTTAATACTCCTCAAAGACAAGGATTTTCTGAAAAAAGTTATAGGGAAGAGACAGAACTAGAAAGAAAATTATATCAAACAGAAAGAGATATCTCTTTCGCAGTTATTCACCACACTGCATCAGAAAGGGGAAGTGCCTCTTCAATTGACCAGGCGCACAGAGCAAGAGGATGGGATGCAATAGGATACCATGTAGTCATATCAAAAGACGGAACAATAGAATATGGAGAAGATTATGGGAGACCAGTTTCAAAACAAGGAGCACATTGCAAAGGAAAAAATGTAGGGTCAATAGGAATTGCTATGATTGGAAATTTTGAAATAACGTCCCCAACCCAAGCCCAATTAGATTCCTTATATCAAGTGTTGAACACAATAAAAGATAAATACCACCTTACAAGGGATAAGTTTTATGGACATAGAGAATTAAAGGCAACTTTGTGCCCTGGAAAAAATATTAACATAAAGGAGATAAGAGAAAATTTAAAATAAAAAATCCCTCTAATGATTTTACAATGCAAAATACTAAATCAAAAAATTTAGAAGAGATTTTTAATGAAGATGCAATAGTTCTTGTAGACACAAGTGTAAGAAACACAGATCAAGCAAAAAATTTTGGGAATAGTGTATATTGTGTCAGAGAGTTTTCAGCACTAGACTGCGAAGACATGGAAAATTTAGAATCATATGTTAAATATTTAGAACATGCACTTTCATTCTCAAATGCAGCAACAATCCCGGAAATCACTAGAGAGATAGGAAATTTAGAATAGATAATAAAGGAAAAAATTTCATTCTGTAGAAAAAGTATTCCCGGAAGCTTAATAAGAGGGGGTGGAAAAAAGTCGCACAAAAACTTAAAAAAAAGAAAAAAAAGATATGGAGAGAGACACTCAGAACAGCAAAGGCTATTGGAAGATGGGCAAAAAAGAGTTTTTGATTTAAGGCAATTATCCAAAAAAAGCGAAATCAGGATTCATGGAGGGTCTTATGAAGATTTAGTGAATGTTATAAAAACTCTTGGCAAAATACTTGAATTAAAACAAGACACAAACAAATTTTACGAAACAATTACCAAAAGAGGCCTTTCAGATACAGATGAAAGAATTGTAGCAACTGCTTATTGGATTTCAATGTTTTCAGATAAACAGCCCATATTAATAACAAGAGATGGAGATTTTACAAGGCTTTTTTGGATTACCGGAAGGTTGCTCGGTGCACATGAATTTGAAGGCAATCAGCATTTCAGAAAGTCTCTAGAACAAAATCCTGTAAAAGTTTATCATAAAAATAGAGATGGAAAATATGAGATAAGAGTTAATACAAGAGAAATGGAATATAGAGACAAATTTGTTTTGCATAAAATTCCAAGTGATAAAGAAAATGGAGCTAGAGAACTTATTCAAAAGATGTGGAGAAATTTCAGAGAATAAAATGAAAACTTACGAACCAGAGGATAATAATTTAAGAGGAAACATGGACCGCGCATGGAGAATCATTCGAGATGCAGGAATTAAAATGACTGCTTATGGCAGAGCAATATTTAGACACCAAGTTTTATCTACAGTAGAGAGATACAAAAAAGATAAAGAACTAGTTTCGCCAAAGAGAGAAATAAACAATGCAGTTTTAAATACAACATATAGATACATTTCCCAAGAGAATCAAAAAATAACTCCCCATAATCTTTATAAATAACAAGACTCTTTAGTTTACATCAAAAGAGTTAAAATGAAAAAGCAAATTTTACTTTTTGTCTTCACTATCCTGCTGTTAGGCTTCATCTCTGCAGAAATAATAATCAACTCAGAGCCTGCAGATATCTATAATTCAGGAGACATGATAAAAATACCTGCAAAAATAAAAGCAGAAAACAACATCGACAGCTTTATTTCTGGAAGTTTATTATGCGACGGCCAAATCAATGAAGTGTATAAAGAATTTATTTCCCTTGCCTCAGGAGAAGAAAAAAGCATCACTCCGACTATCCCCTTGACTGTCGCAACAATGGGAAAAACCTATGGAACTTGCAAGATAAAATTTTCCTTAGGAGAAGAATACAAATTAACAAAAGAATTTCAAGTATCAAACCTTATTAATCTTGAGATAAAAGAATTTGCAACAGAATATGCTCCAGGAGATTCAATAACAATAAGTGGAAATGCTATAAAAGAAAACCAAGAAGCCTCAAATGGAAAAATAAATTTAAAAATTATCTCAGAAGGAGAAGAAAAAGTAAAATACCAAGACACAATTCACAACGGTTATTTTGAAATAACAACACAAATTCCAGAAGACTTTGCAGCAGGAAATTATTTGCTTTCAATAGAAGCAGTTGAAACAAAAGGAGAAAACATTACAAACAAGGGCTTTATAAATCAAAACATTCAAATCAAGCAAGTCCCGTCAAATTTAGAATTAATAACAGAACAAGAGGAAATAATGCCAAAAGAAACACTCAACATAAAGGCAATTTTACATGACCAGACCGGAGAAAACATAGAAAAAAAAGTCAGCATAATGGTTAAAGACGAATTTGAAAATATATTGCTTCAGCAGGAAATTTCAACAACTTCAGGACTTGAATATCCGATTGCTTCAAACCATAAGCCAGTAAAATTAATAATAATCGCAAAATCAGAAGGCCTTGAAGCAACAGGGGAAATTCAGGTTTTAGAAAACCCCGAAGTAAAGGTAGACTTAATAAATAACACCCTTATTGTCCAAAACATCGGAAACATACCTTACAACGATGAAATAATTGCATTAATTGGAAACCAAACAATTAAATTTAACGCAACATTAAAATTAAGAGAAGAAAAAACATATTTGCTTACAGCTCCTGAAGGAA
The DNA here is from genome assembly GCA_024278335.1 of archaeon. Classification (GTDB taxonomy): domain Archaea; phylum Nanobdellota; class Nanobdellia; order Pacearchaeales; family GW2011-AR1; genus JAJRTJ01. Next base: position 218,971 of record JAJRTJ010000003.1, on the reverse strand, counting down.
CCTATGACATAGAAATACTCTCTTCTCAAGGAGAAAGCATAGTAAATAAACAGCAGGTCCTTCTTACTGGAAATGCAATTGCAATCAAAGAAACCTCAGAAACAATAGTTAAAATCAGCAGCCATCCTCTTTCATGGATTTTTATAATAATCATTTTAATATTAGTGGCATTGATAATCTTTAAAAAAGGCTACAAAAAGAGTTTTATTGGATATATCAAAAACAGAAAAAACAAAAAATATTCTGAAGAAATCCTTGCTGTCCCTTTAAAAAAAGACTCCTTAGTTAAAACAACAAACCCGGCAAAAGTCTCTTTATCCTTGCATGGAACAAAACAAAACGCAGATTTAATTTCTCTTCAGATTAAAAACTTAAAGGAAATAGAATCAAAAAAAGGAGTAATAGAAGAAACCTTGCAAAAAATAATTAATTTAGCAGAAAATATGAAAGCAGTAATCTATGAAAACCAAAACAATATTGTATTTATTTTATCCCCCCTTAAAACAAAGACATTTAAAAATGAAAAAATAGCAGTAAAATTAGCTCAGGAAATACAGGCAGAACTGGAAAATCATAATAAAACCTTCAAAGAAAAAATTGATTATGGAATTGCAATAAACAGCGGAACAATAATTGCAAAGCAAGAGAAAAATCAGTTTGTTTTCATGAGCATGGGGACATTTATTGCAAGCGCAAAAAAACTTGCAGGCATTTCAAAGGGAGAATTGATTTTAAGTAAAAATTTTAGAAATAAAACTATTGCAGAGCTTAAAACAGAAAAGCACACGCAAGGAAATTTAGATTATTATACAATTCTTGAAATAAGAAAAGACAACGAAGAAAATAAAAAATTCATAAGAAATTTCATGGATAGGATGAAAGAAGATAAAAAAGAAAAATCTCAAGAAAAGAAATAATTCAATTATAAAACAATTCCAAATAACTATTAACCACAGCTCTTTTGACTTCAGGATGATTTTTTTCTAAAGAATTAATAAAATCTGCAAGCTTGTTTTTCCTCTCTTTATTTTTATTAAATTTCAACTTCAATAATTTAGCATATAATTCAACTTCCTCATCTAAAAATAAATACAAAGGTTTGATGGCCCCCCCAACAACTGGAAGTAAATTCTCTTTTTTTCTCCCAAACACTTCCTCAATAAAATTCAAACAAGTAATATCCAAAGTATCAGCAACAGCAATTAAACATGCCCCAGAATTCCGCATTTTGGGGTATGCCGAGCGGCTCCCTTTCTTCTTTCTACTGACTAATTCAACTCCTGCCTTTTCTGACCATATCTTTAAAACTTCCTCTAAAACAACATTTCTAAAATCCCTTCTTTCTGGATAATAAATACAATCTCCCCTCTTAGCCATTCCAAATTTCCTCATTGTATAAAACACTTTTTTTCTAAACCACCTAATAAAACAAGCAGAGCAAAGCTTTCTTTTATTTGTAAATTCATAAACAGGTTTTATATTACATAGATTGCACATAATTAATAAAAAGAAAATCCAGTTTTAAGGTTTTTCTATAAAGCTCAGCATTAATAAAATAAAAAGAGAAATAGCTCCAATAAGAACAATGTATCTGGGCTTTTTAAAAATCAAAGGAAAGGCATTCAAAATAATAATCAAAATCCCAACAATAACATTCAGTTCCATTTTATAATTCCTTCTCTAGAATTAATTTAATTAATTCCACAACTAAACCAAAAGAGGCCAGCAAACTTCCAAAATTTATCATTCCAAAAGCAACTACTGCTCCTCCGGCCATTATGATTGTCCCTGCAATAACATCAATTAATTGCAAATGAACATTTCCCCTTTTATACTTCATAAAAAAACAAAGGAACGAGCAATTTAAATACCTTTCTTATATCTTCCACTTTTCAAACTCAACTCTTTTTTTCTTATCCTTCCTAGTAGAATAAGCTTTTTGTAATTCAAGTGCTTTTTCTTTTGCCCATTTCTCCTTTTTCTTACTTTTCACAAATTTCCAATAAACAGCGGGCTTTCCTTTTCTCCCTTCAATAAAACTCTCAGATTTTTCAATAATTTTGCACTCTTTTTCATCACGAGCAACAACAAACCAGCAATCTTCAATAAAAAAATGCCTTCCAATCATTGTCAGAGGCAAGCTCTTTTCATCAATCAAATCATTTTCAAACAAAACCTTAAATCTCTTTACTAATTGCTTTTCGCAAAGCAAACACCCGCCGGCAGGAGTTGGATACCTAATCCCAAACTTTTCTGCAAGCTCCATTTGCTTTTTCCGAGTTCTTCCTTTAATTCCCAGATCCATTAACGGCCGAGCCAGTTTAAAACCAATTTCTTTATCAATAATTTTCATTGCTTTAGAAGTCTGGCTCATTGGCCTCTGCCCCAAAACCTCTCCTGTAGCAATAATATTAATTCCTTCTTTACTTGTGCTCTTGAGGGTATCTGCATACTCCTTTGCTTTCTTAAACATAAAAATTTTGCAGTCAATGCAAGGATTAACTCCTGCCCCAGTCCCATGTTTTGCTTGTTTTAAAACTTCCAGATATTCTTTCAACAATTTCCCTTTACAACAATCAAATAAAGTCATTTTAACTTCATTTCTCTGAGTAAATCCAAAATTACAAAGAAAATTACAGCACCCGCATCCAAACGGCAAATTAAAATGTAAAGCCTCAACTTCAAACCCTTTCTCCATCAAGAGTTTCACAGCTAAGCGCGAATCCAATCCTCCAGAATATAAAACCAAAGCTTTCTTTTTCATAAAAAAAATTTGAAAACCAAGATTAAAAAACTATTGCTTTGGCTTATTCTTCTCAATCTCTTTCTTGACAATCTTCCCCACTTTTTTTTCAAAGAATTTATTTTTAATCATTCTAAAAATCCAAAATCTAAAAACAATGCCAAGTATAAAGAGAACTATTCAAATTGAAATAAACAAAGTAGAAACAAACGAAAGCTGAGTAAAAAACAATTTGAAAAAAACATTAATATCAAAATTCATTTCTTGAAAATTAATAAATTTATTAAGTCCTAAAGAAAGCAAAGTATTAATAAAAATCCGGATAAAAAAAGAAGCTAAAATAAGCAAAGCTCCGCTGACAATTAAAACCATACTTCTTTTTTCTGCTAAAACAAGTAAAATGCCAATGCAAATCAAGGCAATTAACGAAAATAAACTAACTTTTGCCTTAAAATAATCTGCACTATGCTGAGAAATTAAAAAGAAAATTGAGCCGGTCTTTGAAAAACAATCAAAAAAACCGCAGTCATAATCTTGATAATAAATTTCATAAATAAACCCCCCAACAGCAAGTTCAACAAGCGAAGCTTCCTTAGATAAAAATTTATTGCAGTCAATATTTGATTCATAAGAAAAAACCGGCTCTCTAAAAAAATAATAATCATGAGCCGAACAATAATCAAGCATTGATTTATAATTGCCTGACAATTCTTTTTGGGTTGTTATATCTAATCCCTCAGAGAATCTTGAATCTGCAACAAAAAAAGCAACAACATTTTCAAATCCATTTTCAATTATAGAGCAAGGAATCTTAATCTCTCCTTTCCTGCTTTCATAAGAAAAAATATTGTGGGCAGAACAATAGTCAAAAAGGTTATCTCCGCTTTGATTAATTATCCCCCCTATATCAACTTCTGCGTTCAAAAATTCCTGAACAGCGTTATTTAAATTAGGTTCAAGGGTATCATATTCAAGAGAATAAGAAATTGTTAAAAAAGTCCCAATAACCACCAACAAGCAAAACAAAATTATGCTTATCAAAATAAATCCAGAGTTTCTTAAAAATCCCATAAATAAAATAAATTTCAAAAGTTTATAAAATTAATTATAATATTATTTTTCACTCTTTCTTTTTCTCTCTTTAGAATTAGTTCTCTTTCCGCCTCGCTGTTTCCATTTATTACCCAATCTCCTTCTTGCCTTATGATTTTTTCCATTTGCATGAGCATTTTTATTCCTATATGCAACACTCTTCAATTCTTCTTCAAGACCAGAAATTTTATACAAACCCCCTTCAGAACCAACAAGCTCCAGATTATTGCCATAATCTCTCTTAAATTTACTATATAAATGAAAAAGTCGTTTAATCGTTGTATTAAAATAATATTGAATTATCATAAAAAAACATTAAAATTCTTACTTAAAAGAATTTAGATAATAGAAAACAATAAATAAGAGAGATAAATTAAACTTATAAACCAATTTTTCTTTAAATAAAAATGGTAAAAATAGACAAGGAAAAATGTCTCGGATGCGGTCTTTGTGCAGCGATTTGCAACGAGGTTTTTGAAATGGATGAAGAAAACAAAGCTTCTGTCAAATCCCAAAAATCCCTTCCTTGCGTAAAAGAAGCAATAAAAGAATGCCCTGTTGACGCAATTTCAGAATAGAAAAACTTTATTAAATAAAAATTCATTAAAAGACAATGCAAGAAAAAGAGGAAAACAAAGTAGAGTTCGTCAAATGGTTCTCGGAATTAAATAAAAATTCTGGAAAAATAGCTGGAGGCAAGGGAGCCAACCTCGGAGAAATATATAATCTTGAAATCCCCGTCCCCCCGGGATTTGTAATAACTGCACAAGCGTATGATTATTTTATAGACAAAGCAAGATTAAAAGAAAAAATAAAGAATATTCTTGAAAAAATAAATTATGAAAACACTTCAGAATTAAACTCTTCAACTGAACAAATAAGAAAACTAATTCTTAAAGCAGAGCTTCCTGAAGAAATGAAAGAAGAGATACTTGAATCTTATGAAATTCTTGGAACAGAAAAATTTGAAAATGCCGAAGGCTCTGCTCTGGATATTTTAAAGACTGCAGCAGAGCCGGTTTTTGTAGCAGTTAGGTCAAGTGCTACTGCAGAAGACCTTGCAGATGCAAGCTTTGCAGGCCAGCAGGAAACCTATTTAAATATCAAAGGGAACAAAAGCCTCTTAGAGCATGTGAAAAAATGTTTTGCTTCTTTATTTACTTCAAGAGCAGTTTATTACAGGCATAAAAAAGGGTTTGAGCATTCAAAAGTAAGTTTGGCAGTCGTAGTGCAAAAAATGATTGATTCGGAAAAATCCGGGGTTATTTTCTCTAAAGACCCTTCTTACAAAAACAATAACATTATTATTGAAGCAGTTTGGGGATTGGGAGAAGGCATTGTGTCTGGAAAAATAACCCCTGATAAATATATTGTTTCAAGAGAAATTGAAATATTAGAGAGAAAAATTGCAGATAAAAAAATTGCAATGGTTAGAAACTCCTCTGGAGAAAAAGCTTATGTAAAATTAACAGAAGAAAAATCAAAGCATCAGGTCTTAAAAAATTTTCAAATAACCCAGCTTGCAGAAATAGCAAAAAGATTGGAAAAACATTATCAAAAGCCTCAAGACATTGAATTTGCAATTGAAAATGAAGAAATCTCGATTGTTCAAACAAGACCCATTACTACAATGGAAAAGAGAATAGAAAAACAATCTCCTCAAAAAATCCAAGGAGAAGTATTAATCAAAGGACTCCCTGCATCCCCTGGAATAGCAAGCGGAAAAGTAAAGATTGTTCACAATTTAAATGAATTATCTAAAATACAAAAAGGGGATATTCTTGTAACAAAAATGACTAATCCAGACATGGTTGTTACTATGCAAAAATCTGCAGCAATAATCACCGATGATGGGGGGATGACTGCTCACGCAGCAATTGTTTCAAGAGAAATGGGGATTCCTGGAATAGTTGGAACAGAAAATGCAACGCAGATTTTAAAAGAAGGGGAACAGGTAACTGTTGACGGATATACTGGAAAAGTTTATTCAGGGCAGGTGCAAGCAACGCAGGAGAAAAAAATCCTTCCAGTTACTGCACATACAAAAACAAAAATAAAAGTAATAGTAGACCTTCCAACATTTGCACAGAGAGCTTCACAAACAGGAATAAAAGAAATTGGCTTGACAAGAATTGAAGGCATAATAACAGAATCAGGAAAACACCCCAATTATTATCTAACAAACAAAAACTTCCAAGAATATGAAGAAACAATTTTTAAAGGAATATCTGAAATAGCAAAATACTTTGAGAAAATATGGGTAAGAACCTCAGATATAAGAAGCGATGAGTATCAAAATCTTGAAGGAGCTCCTAAAGAAAAAGAAGCAAATCCAATGTTAGGTATGCACGGAATAAGATATAGTCTAAAACACAAAGAACTTCTCAAAGCAGAATTAAACGCCCTAAAAAAAATCTCTCAAACAAATAAGCAAATTGGAATCTTAATGCCCCAAGTGATAAACTCAAAAGAAGTTTATGAAGTTAAAAAAATTTTAAATGAAATCCAGTTTCAAAACTGCAAAGTAGGAGTCATGATTGAAACTCCAGCATCAATACAAATAATTCAAGAACTCTGCAAACAAGGAATTGAATTTATTTCATTTGGAACCAACGACCTTACTCAATATATTTTAGCAGTTGATAGAGGAAATGAAAAAGTGCAGGAGCTCTATAATGAAATGCATCCTGCAGTCACTAAACAAATGGAATATGTAATAAGAGTCTGTAAAAGAAATAATGTTGAAACAAGTATCTGCGGTCAAGCAGGAAGCAAAAAAGAAATGGTAAACTTTTTAGTGAAAGCAGGAATAGACAGCATCTCTGTAAATGTCGATATGGCAAAAGAAATTTCAGATTATGTTGCAGAAATAGAAAAAATACAAGGCAGGCAGCCAAGGCAATATCAGCCAAATAAGAAGAATTTTCAAGAAAAATCAGAAAAAAGATTTAATAATCCTTTCAAGTAAGTTTTATAAATAATTAATTCTTATATAAACTATGGCAAGCAAAAAGAGGAGTGTTACAAAAAAGAAAAAATCAACGAGAAAGAAAATTTCTGGGACAAAAACATCTGCCAAAAATATTGCTTTAGAAAAAGCTCTTATGGAAAATACCCTTGCTTTGCAGAAGATAACCACAAATCTTGCAATAAAATTTGATGCATTATCAAAACAAATCAGCAAATTATTAGAGCTTTTCGAAACTTCTGCGCAAACATTGGCAGAAAAAGAAATTAAAAATCAAGAAACCCCCCAAGAATCAAAAAAATTAGATGAACAAATGGAAAAACTTTTTGAACAAAACAAAATTATAGCGAGGAGTCTTTCTTTACTGCACGAATCCCAGCAAAACAAACAAAATACTGAGGGTTATTCATCTCCCCCAATGCATCAAGAGGAAATTCCTGCTCAGAGCCCTTCAATAATGCAATCAAATCCAAAAACAAACTCGTATCAAGAACCAATCTCTCAAAAACCAAGAACAAAAAGTCTGGCAGAGGTGTAAAATGCTTCTCCAACTTCAGGATGCTTCTTTAGAAAAAAGAAAAAAAATTTTATTACTATTTGTCAGAGAATTAATAAAAAATTCTGAAAGCCCAGAGACAAAACTTTGGAAAGAAAATAAAAAACAAGAATTAAAAGAAGAAAAAGAGAAAATTCTTGCCATGGCTCCTATGCCTGCTCTAAGGACAGCAGTAGGAATCAAACCTGTTTTTAAAAAACTTCCACAACCATTTAAAATAAAAAGAAATCTCCCTCTTCCTGTTCTAAGGATTCCTGAACCAAGATTGCCAATGCACCTTCAAAACATTCAGCCAATACCAACAAACTATCCTATTCCATTAGGGAAATTAGAAAAACTCATCAACAACCCTTCTGTTCAGGCAGTTGAATGTCCAGGACCAGATCAAGAAATAATCCTCCGAACCCCTCAGCCAAAACAAACAAAGGTAAAACTAACAAAAGAAGAAATAGACACTCTCATAAAAGGATTTGCCCAAACAGCAGGCATTCCCCTAAACCAGGGATTAAACACTTTTGTAGTCGGTTCTTTAAAGCTTTCTGCTATTATTTCAGACATAATTGGCTCAAAATTTATTCTCAAAAAAATAAAGTATCCCTTAAAAAACCGGTTTTCTTAGTTTAATCAACATCACAAAAAAGTTTATAAAGGACAAATTCTCTGTTGTAACCATGGAGGAGTTACACATGAGAAAAGCAAGTTGGTTAAAAGGGTTAGGGAAGATATTATTAGCTGGAGAGTTATTAATCACAAGTATCTGTGCAACAAAACTCGAAATAGATACTCGCTATGCTCAAAAAATTGCAAAAGAAAACGCCTCTTCCTTTATCAAAGAAAATAATCCCCCTACAGAAAATCTCTTTATGCCAAGCAGATATTCCAAGGTAATCTACCAAAATATTCCTAATGCAACAATTCCTCACGGAGAATATCAAGCAAGAATAAATTCTGATTCAATGAGGGATAACCGAGATTATCCTATCAAAAAAAATCCAGAAACATTCAGGATAGCTGTCATTGGAGACTCTTTTACTTTTGGGGTAGGAACAGAAATGGAAGATTCCTATATTGGAATTCTAAGAAAGATTTTTGAAAGAAATAATTCAAACATTGAAATTTTAAATGCTGGATGTACAGGATATAATGCACTTCAAGAAGTAGAATCATATAAAAAAGTCCTCAGAAAATATACGCCTGATTTAATTCTAGTCGGAGCATTTTTCAATGACGCAAGAATTCCCTGCACGATCAAAGTTCCAAAAGAATGGTCTCCAGGAGAGGAAATTAAAAAATCTTTCTTTAATGAAGATTTATTTGATCCAAGAAAAGCTGTGCTTATAAATGGAGGAGATATTAATCCACTAGATCCAGATAATCCTGCAAATCTCCCAAAATGGTATAGAAAATATTTTACAGGAAAACCCAAAGATGTAAGAAAGGCTTATGAAGAATTAAGGGCAATGGGAAATGAAAGAAGCATACCAATTGTTTTAGGTATAATTTATCATGACTTATTGCAAGATATGCCAAAAAAAGAGAGAAAAGAATTAGAAAATATTATCGAGACAGGAAGACATTTAGGATTTTATATTGCAGATCCGCATGAATCACTTAACCAATTCTTAGAGAGCAATGGTTATAAAAAACTTAGTGAATTAGAAGTAAGTCTTACAGACTTTCATTATAGAGAAGAAGCAAATATGGTAATGGCTTTAACAATTTTAAAAACTTTAACAAACAATAAACTTGTTCCTTTTGAACTTTCCAAAAATTTCTTCAGAGGCTTACCTTATTTTGAAGGAGTAGTTCAATCCGCTAAACCATTAAATTCCAAATTATTAGATAGGTTTGAGTTTCAAGCAAATTTTTTAAAGAGAGAGGGAAATTTATGCAGGGGAAGAAGAATCTTCAAAAAAGGGGAACCTATGAGAGTAAGGGTAAAGGTAAGAAACAAAAATAAACATCCAATCACAATAGTTTTAGATAGAACAATCAGGAAGAAAAATTATTTTCCAGAAAATTTTCCTTTATTTGTGGATATATACAGAGAATCTGGAGTAAAATTACAATCTGTTTATAACAACAGAGGGAATAAAAGAAAAGAAAAAAATCTCGTGCGCATCCTTCTTGATAGTAATACAACAAATGCCTTTAATTTACAAATCCCCGAAGGAATACAAGAGGGACTTTCTCCTGGACAATATACACTTCAAATCACCTATACAGGAATTGATCCTCCGGGGGGTCATGTTTTATCTTCAACATGCAAATTTGCTCTAAGATCTTGTAAATGGAAAGGGCTTCAACATGAATTAGAAATAAAAGCGGAAAGAGAAAAAAGAAAAGAAAGAAACAAAAGATTAAGAATAGAACGAACCAGAAGAAATGCAATAAGAATTGGAAGACGGCATAACAGAAGACCCTCTAAAAAAAAGGGAAGAAAATTTACTGGAGTTAAATATCAAATGAGATAATTAAAATGAAAAAAGGAAACTTAATTCTTGCTTTAGCATCATTGGGAATAACTACTGGTCTTTCTGAAATTGCAATGAATCTTTTTCTTAATAAAACTACAAAAATAACGCCAACAAAAGATGGAAGAATTTATGCTCTTAAAGCAAATCTCAATACAACATATGCCGGAGTTCCGTTACATACAAATAAATATGGAATGAGAGATCAAAACTATTCTGAAAAAGTTCAAAAAGGAATAGAAAGAATACTTGTTGCAGGAGATTCTCACGCATTTGGCTTCCAGGTAGCAGAAGACCAAATATTTCCAACTAGATTAGAGGAGATGCTAAATACTTCTGTAAAAGGGAAGCGTTATGAGGTATTGAATGCAGGGGTTTTTGGTTATGATGCACTTCAGGAGAGCGAAGCAGTAGACTATTTTATGAAAAGATTTGAAGGAATAAAAACAATTATAATTTGTGGTGTAGAAAACGATGTGTGTATTCCGGAATTTATTCCAACAGGATACCATTCTCCTATAATTGAACTTGGTAAAACTGCATTTGCAAAAGTAGTAGGAAATTCTTATGAACCAAAAATAGGAGGATTAAAAAGAGCTCCAAGAGACCCTGAAACAGGATTACCTGTCTATAATACAACAAGTGCGGGAAAATTCAGGGATTATGCTGGACTTAACAGCATTGAAATGGCATATACCAGAATCTCAAAGAAAGCTGCAAACCAAAAAGCAAGAGTGTTGTTTTTTATAGATTATGACCTCATTCACCCGGAGATGAATGAATTTGGTGCAACAGATATTGAAATAAAAATGGAAGAAATAGCAAAGAAGGCAGGATTTGAGATTATAGATATTCAAAAACCCACTTTAGAATACATGAAAAAACACAATTTAAAATATGGTGATTTGAGAACAAAATCTAAAACACATCCAAATGCAAGGGGCCATAGATTGTTAGCAGAGATACTTTATAACCATCTTTCAAAGAAATAAAATATCCCTTAAAAAACCGGTTTTCTTAGTTTAATCTTTAAAATATTCTCCTGCATCTTCAACGCCTGCAGAACCTTCTCCAAGAGAATCATGATGAAATACCTCAGAAACAAAATCCTCTGCATAAGTCTCAAACGAACGGAGTTTCTCTCCAGCAGGATTAACAAGTTTCTTAATTCCAAGAATAAATTTTGACTGCAAAAGTCCTCTCTCGCCAAAACTCCCCATATTTTTTTCATTTTGAAAAAAGAGTAAAATCAGAGAAAACAAAACAATCCAAAGAATCCAGAATACCAGTCCAAGCCAATTAAAGCCCATCTCATAAATTTCCACACATGCAGGACAAGAAGACCCCCCGCAATCAACTCCCGTCTCGTCATAATTCATAACCCCATCAAAACAATAATCACAAGTTTCATTTAATTCAGAATCAGTAAAAGAAAGGTCTATTTTTTTAAAATCTGCCTTTAAAAGAGAATCTTCTTTTCTTATCCTCCCAATTATATTCCCAGTATTTTTATCAACAAGCTCTACATAATCCTTAAAACACCATTTTAAGAATCTTGCCTCAATTGGAATAGAAACTTTACACTCTCGAGATTTAGTAACTGGAGGAGAACATTTATTTAAATCTTCACAAACACGTTCTTGAATTCCCTTAGACTCTCTTAATCCTAAAACTACATCTTCTAAATTGTAAGAAGTAAAACACCCCCCCCATTCTCCGCAAGACCATTTAGAAAAACAAGGCTTTTCTTCTTTTTTAAAAAATCCTTTAGAACTCTCTTTTGAATCTGTGCATCTTTCCCCATACTCGTCTGAAAAAAGGTTAAAATCAATTACATCAACTTTTCCATCTTTATTTAAATCAGTGCCTTCACACCAATCTGAAGAAGAACAATCTTCAAAATTAAAATACTTATCTAATTTCCCTAAATCATATTTATCCACCACACCATCACTATTAAAATCTGCTTTATCGCAAGTAGATTGAGCAAAAACTCCTGCCATTAAGAAAACAAGACCTAAAAAAAACAACCCCTTTTTCATTTTCATTCTCTTAAAACTCTTTTAATATCTGAAGAAAGATGATTTATAGGATGAAAATACTCTACCCCTGCGTGACCTTTTTTCTTTTTGTAATACCAATAAATGAAAATAAAGGCTACTAAAAAAAGAATTATCCAAATAATCCAAAGAGGAAGTTTTCTCTGTTCTAAAAAAGAACAAGAAGGGCAACCAACCCCCCCGCAATCAACTTCTGTTTCATCATAATTTTTTATGCCGTCATAACACCAAGGGCATTTGTTTAAGTCTTCAATTGAATTTAAAGAATTTTTAAAAGAAATTTTCTTCCCTTCTTTAAAATTCAAATCCAGTCTTAAAAGAGAACCATTATATTTCAATCCATTGCAGTATACTTCTGTAGGAGAAGTGCTTTCAGAAAACACTTTAAGTAAAGAATTAACTTTTTCAGAAGAAGGGCATTCTGAAGAAATTTTTGAACAAGTAACCGTATGGATTTCATTCCAAGGACTGCATGCTCCATAAATATCGCAAGTTCTTATTTCCCAATTAATCAAAACTTCTGCAGGGGTAATATAAGGAGAAACAGCAGGACTAATTTCAACTGAACTATTGCTGAACCTAAATTCATCATAAGTTGCATCTCCTTCCGGGTCTATTCCAGAAACCCAAGAAAGTGTTGCTAATCCCTCGTTGCTTGAACCCTCTCCACTTGGAGTAGAAGGGGGCTTGTTTCCAGCACCATACCCCCCTCCAACAGCATCACTACAACAAAAGACATCATTATGAGCAACTCCTTTTGGAGGAATATTACATGTTTTAACACTCCAAACATAATTTCCAAAATTAATCTCTTCAACTAAAGAATGACTCCCCCCTCCTTCAATTTTTGATTCTTTCCCATTGATTGTAACAACATCATAAGTAGGATATCCAAACTTAACCTCCTCTCCAGAATTCCACTCTAATTTAATTGTAGTTTCATGCTGACCTGAAGGAGAAGAAGTAATTGTAGGCTTTGTTGGAGCATAGCATATTGTAACATAAGCTCTTGCATTTCTGCTATTATCAGACGTAACAGTCACAGAACCTTCTCCTCCCCCATAAGTTGCAGTAACTTTAACTGGCCCATTTTTTGGATTATCTGCACTAAAGACATAATAAGAAGTATCGTCTGTTGTTCCCGAACCTCCATTTGCACTAACCATTGCCCCACTGATTGGGTGGCCTTCAGTATCATCAACATATCCATCAACAACTCCAGGATTTGGTCCAAGAGCTTTAACAAATGGAAAGACAAGCATCAAAACAACTAAAATCAAAGCTACCTCTTTTCTCATTTCAGTATATATTCCTCTCTATTTTTAAATATTACACTAATTATCATATACCAACCCACCTCCGCTTGAGCTATATGTAAAAATCCCGTCAGAAGGATAAATTGTTAAACCAGTTTCTTTTGAAAGAGGACTATAAACTTCATATTCCTGATTCAAATTATCCCATTTTAATAAATAATTTATATCCAACCCCTTAAAATTTCCCTGACCCTTCCTGACAGAAGAAGAATTCAAAGACATAAAAGAAGGACTTTCCCATTTATTTGAATCAACCGGAATCTCTAAAGAATTATAAGACTCATTCCCATAATCAAGAAAGTAATTTCCTTTCCTTATATAAAAGAAATAACTATGATACTTGTTTATATTATGCGAAAGTGAATCTAAAGGGAATTCAGCAGAGTATTTTGAATAAACATCAAACTCTTGTTTTGAGCTATTCCATGCAAGTGCATATTCCAAAGCATCATATGCTTTTCCAAAGATCTCTTTAATAGATTTCCCTTCAAATTTATTACATAAAGATTTATGGTTCCATCCCGGAGAAAGTTCAATAGAACAACCCGACAAAACAAGCTTACATTCTTTTTCATCTTGATATGCAGAAGTGCATCCATTTAAATCAATACAAGGACGAATTCTCTCCTCACTAACACATTTTGACCAACTTCCACAAAGAAAATTAGGAGTGCAATTCCTTGCTCTAACGCACACTCCCTCTTCACATACTTCTTTCTCCCCACAATCCCCTGTAGTTTGCACAACCCACTCTCTGCAAGTATCCCCGTCATTTGCTTCTCCACAAATTTTCTTTTCAACACTAAAGTTTCCCATACAAACCGCTTGTGTTTCGCCTAAGTCACACTCATCTTCACAAAGGACAGTTCCTCCTCCGCCACCCCCTCCGCCTCCCCCGCCTCCGCCAGTTGAAGCAGCAGAAGTTGTAAAATTATATTGAATTGAAGTATTGCAATTACCTGAACTATCACAGCTTGAAACATTATAATAATAAAGTGTAGAAGAGGCTAACCCAGATAAAGAAATTGAATGAGAAGTTACAGAACTTGTTGAAAAAGAACTGGAAGTTGTTGAAGTTGTTGAACCATAATAAACAGTTGAATTTGCAAGCTCATCTGTTGTCCAGGTAATAGTCGCTCCTGAAGAAGTTATAGAAGTTGCTGTTATTGAAGAGAGCGTTGGAGGGATAGTATCTGCAGTTGCACTTAAATTAACCCAAAGGACTTCCTCGTCTGAAGTATAATTCTCATTACCTCTATAAATATAAGTAATATTGTAATACCCAAGAGATAAATTAGTAAGATTATTTGGAGCAGTATTATTAGCAATCAAACTTCCGTTTAAATAAACTTCAATATTTCCAAGACCCGTTTCTAATGTAGCATTTATCCAAATTTCCTTGCTGTCATTATTTGCAGTGTAATTAGCGTTCGTGTTATTTAAATAAGGAGTTAAAACCCCTGTTGCTTTATTAATTGTTAAATTAATCTGCCTGCTTACTTCACTATAATTCTCATTTCCATAATTTACAGCAGTATAATTATATATTCCAACTCCAAGTGTTACAAAAGTATTTTCTTCTGAACTTACGTTCACACCATTTCTAAAAATATCCACTTCTCCAAGAGTTGTATTTGCTGAAGCATTGACAGAACCTCCATAAATAAATGAGATGTCTATCTCGGAATTATTTAGATAAAAAGATAGGTCAGAAGTTGCTTGGTTAACAGTCAATGTAAATATACTTGAATTCAAATTATTAGAAGTGTCATTAATTGTAATATTAATGTTATATATTCCTGCTCCCAGAGTATTAATTTCATCTAAGAATCCAGTAGAGTTGATTGTAAATCTTGAATCATTTATAGAGAAACTATCAAATTCGACATCATCAGTTGCATTTAGATTAACCCCAGACCAGTCTGTTCCGTAGGTTATACTATCGCTGAATGATGTTGATGTGAAGTATGGGAGGGTTGTATCAGGACTAGTAGTGGTCACTTCAAGACTTCTTAATTCTGTCTGGTTTTCATTTCCCACGCTGTCTGTTGCAAAAGCTTGATAAGTATAATTACCCTCAAACAAACCATCTGTTGCATTTAAACTTTGATTAACATACAAATACCATTGAGTTTGATTAATTTTTTGTAAATTAGAAATGTAATGCTGATAAACTTCTTGCTCAGAAAGAGACCTATTCCAAATTCGGAATTCATCGATTGTTCCATTAAAAGTACGAAAAGAAATTCCGCTGTTCAAATCATATTGAGATCCTATTACAGAATGCCAATTATCTGTTGGAAGTGTGGTTGTAAATACTTGACTTGCCACTTCTTTCCCATTAATAAAAAGAGAAATTTTATCATTAGTATCATCAATAACACAAACAATATGTTGCCATTCATTTAAAACCACAGATTCTACTGGCGAAGTTAAGATTCCCCCATAGATGTCTCCCTGAGTATCAAAATCTGTATCAGATTTACACTCTAGCTGACCATCTCCAAGAATTTGAAGTGAAACATCATTTCCCAATCGACTTCCACTATCAAAAAAAATGGTTTGAAAAGTAGTTACATTGAGAGGATATATCCAAACCTCCAAAGAGAGATCTATTGCCCCAGAATTGGCAATAATTGGTCCAGCATCAATATAGCTATGATTTTCCTTAAACAAATATGCTCCATCATATCTTCCATTAGGAGTCCACTCTGCTAGATAAACGGTTCCATTGTCGCTATTATTTGCAAGATCTCTTACAAGTGTAGAATTTTCTCCAAGAGAAGAAAGATTATTAAAATTATACATTAATAATAAAGAGTCATTATAAATAGTATAATTGGTATAATTCCAACTATAAACAAGGGAACTAAGATTAGCTTCAATTATGGAAATATTTATTTCAAAACTATCAACATTCGGATTAGAAGTCGAATTACTAGGAGTTGGATTAATAAATCCGATAAATGGAGCAAGAGTGTCTGGTGGAGCAGTTACATTCACGTAGATAATGTCTGAATTTAGGTTATTGGAAGTATCATTAATTGTTATATTCAAAGCATAATATCCTATTGGTAAACTAGCGATATTTGAAAGCCAACCAGTACAATTTATAGTAAAACGAGAATCATTCACAGAAAAACAATCCAAAGCAACATTATCTGTTGCATTTAAATCAAGATTTACTGCTCCCAGGTAAACCACCGAAAAATTAGCCAAATCCTCAAATGTTGGAATAATCGAATCAACAAGAAATTCAAAGGTATTATTACTTGCCCCTGTCCAATTGCTATTATCCAAAGCGTCATAAATTAATACATTCCAAGAATAATTTCCACTTTCTGTAAAACTCAATGTAATATTTGTATGATTGAAACTTCCACTAATGGGAGTAAAATTTGTTTTAAAGCCATTTGTAAAATCTGCGGCATAGCTCAAATTCCATACCCAGAGAGTAGCATTTTTTAAATTCCCCCCAAGATCTGTAACATTAAATTCAAAGTTAATTCTTGAATTAGAAGGGGAAGAAGCATTTGCAGGAGAAATTTTATATCCGTAAGGAGAAATAGGGGTAGAGGAAAATAGATAAAGGTTCATATCACTTGAAGCAAGGTAAACTGAATTATTGGAGATTGCAGGAGAAGATTGAATTGCAGCCCCTAATGTTCTTGAAGAAATAAGTTGACTAACATTTGAAGCATTGAATTGATAAAGTATTGAATTATTTGCCCCAATAAAAACATAATTTTCAGAAACTGCAGGAGAACCAGCAAAAATCCCGTTTGTCAAAGTAAAATTAGCAACTAGCAAACTCAAATTTGAAGCATTAAACTGAAAAAGAGTATTCCCTCCTTCAATATAAGCATAATCATTTGCAATTGCAAAAGAATCAGTAAATACTTTTCCAGTAGAAAAATTAGAAAGCATTTGATCTATATTTGAAGCATTTAATTGCCAGACAATTCCAGCCTTATCTCCAAGATAAAGTGCTCCTTTGTAAAAAACAGGAGTTGATTGAAAAGCATTTTCAAGACTAATATTTTTTATTTTATTACTTACATTCAAAGCACTTAGTTGATAAATATTTCCAGCACTCGTAGAAAGGAAAATATTTCCGTCATAAAAAGTTAAAGAACTTGCATGATAATTGTCTGGAGGAGCTATTCCTAAAGCAGAATATTTCCCAAAAAGTTTACTAATGTTTGTAGCATTTAATTGTAGAACATCTGGTCCAGAATCTGCAATATAAACGAAATCATTTACTACAATCGGAGGGGAATCAAAAGCATCATCTGAAGTAAAAGACCCCAGTAATTGAGAGATATTGCTAGCATTTAATTGAAAAACCTTTGAGTTTTGGGCTGCGATATAAAAAAATCCTCCTGCAACTGCCCCAGAAGCAATAACTGAAGCCCCTGCTGAAAAATTTGCAATAAAACTTAATGTAGAAGCATTAAGCTGATAGATCTGAGAATCATTAGAACCAAAATAAACATAGTCTCCAGAGATAATTGGAGAAGATTGCATTGTTGACCCATAAGTGCTAAAATTCAAAAGTTCTCTTGAAGAAACTAAAATAGTGAGATTATCTGGATAATAACGAGTATTGTTTAAATCTCTTCCAAACATTTTCCACTCTTGCAAGGTTGTGGATTGAGAATTAATTGCAGAAAGAAAAGTAATAACTCCAAGGACAAATACAACAATTGCTACCAGATAAATATTTTTACACCTCATGAAAAAATAAATAAGAAACTGCTTAAATATTCTTCGGTAAACAAAAAATTAAAGCCATTGATTAAACCATCTTTCAGAAGCTAACTGAGAAATAGAATTAAAATCATGTCCCCCACGATGATTCAAAACATTTACTCTTTCGCTGTTTTCTCCATATAGAGGAAGCATTCTCTTGTAACATTTTTTCACTCCTTGAATTGGAAAACCCCTATCTCTCTCCCCTCCAGAGATAATCAAAAAAGGTCTTGGAGGAATTAGAGTTACAAGCTGATCTAAATCTCTTTCTTTTTCCCAAAAACCAAACAAACCAGTAAAATGCTTATCAGGAATAAACCCTCCTTGTTCATCATAATCTCCATTATATCTTAAAATATCTTGATAAGTAGAGATACCACAATTTGATACTGCAACTTTAATTCTAGGATCTAAAGCAGTTAAAAATGTTGTTTGAGTTCCACCAATAGAATGACCAATGCACCCTATTTTCTCTGGAGAAACTCCCGGAATAAGCTGTAAAACATCAACACCCCTACTCATTCCAAAAAGCAATTGTTTTTGCATGGCTCTTGCTGCTACAAGGTAATCATCATTCAAGTCAATATCTTGAGAAGGACCCTCCCACTCTTCAAATTCTCTAAATCCTTTAAGAGAAGTCGCTCCATCCAAGGAAAGAGTATAATATCCTTTTCTTGCTAACCCAATCCCATAAGAACCAGGACTCTTTCTAGGATCAACGAGATCATCTTTAGACCAACCATAAGGAGGAAAACATAAAATTGCCTTTGGCTTACGATTATATTCTGGGGGGATTAATAAATTAGATACAACCCTTTCTTCCCCAACATTGTATTCAACTTTTTGTAAAACCATTCCAGATCCATCCCCCATATTTTCTTCTTCAATAATTTTTAATTCAAGAGGTTGTCTGTTCGGAAATCCTCCAATAAATCTTAAATATTGTTCTTGAGAAGGATTTCTACTTCTTTGCAAAAATTCGTCTAAATTTCCCAGATAAAATTCTCCTTCAAGAGAGCCTTTCCCTAAGGAAATATTCCCATTGAATAAATTTCTAGAAATATGCCCTCCAAACAAAAAAGCCCCTGCTGAAACCACTGTAGCCCCCAGCAATTTCATCATCTCCCTTCTACCAATTCCTCTTTCTTTTGCACTCTCAACAACATCCTCTGGAACACCCGTCTGTTTTAATGCAAAACTAATTCCTTCGGCTAAAGCTTTTCTAAAATCATTAAATGAATATTTCCTCTCTTTTTTATCTTCTTCAACAGAACCATCTACTTTTGATTCTAGTAAACCCGCTTCATAACTATCATCACCTCTTAAAGAGGTATCTCCCATGACTTTATTCCTTTAAAGTAGTTAATAAACTTTATGGTTTTAATGTTTTTCTGATAAAACCCTCTCAATTCTCCTTCAAACCCTCTTCCCTTCAACCAAAATCTTTCCTTTATACTCCCCTTTTCTCAAAGGAGCACTTATTTTAATATGAACATCCTTTATTTCTTTAGGACTTAACTCAAAATTAGGCTCCATTATTTCAACTATTTTAAAATCCTTTAATTGTCCAGAAACAAAAACTTGCATTTTCATTCTTTTCATACGAGGATTTTGAATTTTCACACTTCCTTGTAAAATTTTGCCTGCAGGAATCTCAAAAAATAGTTTATTTCCTTTAGAATTAAAAGAAGCATTGTTCCCAACAACTACCAAGACATCATAAGAAGTAGATTCTGTGTTGCTTTGAAACTTAAAATTCCCTGCAAAGACAAAAATAAGAAAAATAATCATCCAAAACAAAACCTTTTTTTTCCCCATATTAATGCTAAACATGCAAAACTTATAAAGATATTTATAAACAACTCAATCTTTAAAAAAAGAAATGTCTTCTGGATATTAATGAAAAACACCCATAAAATAACTTTCTTTATTTTAGCACTTTTTTTAGTTTTTTTACTTGTTTATTCTCCGCATAAAAATTATCCTTACCCCTTTCATGTAGACGAATGGCATCATATCAGTCAGGGAATCAAACTATCGGAAGAAGAATATTCTTTCAAAAGCCTTTCAAGCTTGGAAATAGTGTATCATCTTTTCTTAGCAATTCTATACAAAATAGGATTTAATCTTGTTTTAATATACAAGTTTTTTCCAGCACTTTTTGCAGTTTTTTCAGCAATAACCCTCTTCCTACTAATGTATTACTTAACTCAAAACTATCTTGCCAGCCTCTTTAGCATATTATTTTTTGCGTCTTTAAAAAGCAATGTAAATTTATTGGGGCTATGGTTCGCAACCCCCCTAACCTTTGCCATGCCCTTTCTTTTTCTTACAATTTTTCTTTTGTGCAAAGGATTAAAAGAAAATAACCCCAAACTCCTTTATGCATTTATTTTATCAATTGCTTTACTTTTAATAACGCACCCTCCAACAGCCCTCTTCATAATTATCCTTTCTTTAATTTATATTTCAACAGAATTTAAAACAAAAAAAATATTTTTAAAAAAATTTTCACAGATACTCGTCTTAGGAGGAGCAATTATTTTAACTGCAATTTTCTTCTTAATTTTAATCTCTGAAAAAAGTCTTGCTTGGTTTTTCTCCCAATTACTTTTTCAAAGAGGATGGACTCCCCTTGAACTTGGCTTAGAAACAAACTCTCTTAACTACAATTTTTTCGATACAACCCTCTTAGTTAGTCAATACTTTCTCCCAATCCTCTTTAGGATTTTCCCCTTTTTATTGGCATTATTAGGATTATACTATTCTTTGAAAAATAAAAATCTCAAAATCTTTTTTATTTGGACAATTTATAGCACATTCACGCTCTTTTTATTTAATATTTTTCATATTTCTCCTCTTGTTCCACACCAAAGAATGCTTTATTATTCCCTTCTTGGATTAGTTTGCCTGGCAGGGATAGGAACTTCAAAGTTTTTTCAATTTTTGTCAAAAAAAACAGGAAAAAAATTAGCAATAATTATTCTAATAATCCTCTTTATTTCAGTTTTCCATAATTATGGAGAACAAAATAAGGGAACAGAGCTTTATTATTTAATAGACCAAAGCGACTATCAGGCATTTAACCATCTCAGCCAAATAGCCCAAGATAAAAAGGTCCTCTCTCAAATCAACCCTGCATCTGCAATTTACCCTATTTCAAAAAACCATGCAATAGCAGATATTTATTTTATTGGCAATCAGAAAACAAAAAAACAAGTAAGAGATTTTTTTGTTTCTTCTTGTTCGGAAAAAAAACAAATACTAAAAAAATATAAAGCAGAATACATTTATTCAAAGAATAAAATAAACTGCAGTTTCCTAAAACAAATATACAACAAAAATACTTTCATTTACAAAAATGAAAAATAAAAAAAACCTAACAAAAACAATTGAGCTAGGATATAATTTAGCAAAAGCAAATTTTAAATTAAGAAATGAAGGAAGCTACCTTGGGATTATATGGTATTTACTCGAACCTCTCTCACTTTTCATCATTATAATCTTAATAAAGGGCAATATTGGAGGCAATCCAATCCCAAACTATCCCCTATATTTGCTTCTTGGTTTAATTATGTTTAATTTTTTCAAAAACTCAACCACTTTAGCAACAAACTCCATAAGAAACAATGGAAATTTAATAAAATCCATAAAAATAAACAAAGAAGCTCTTGTCCTTTCCACAGTAATCCAGTTTGTTTTTTCTCATTTCTTTGAACTCATAATTCTTGCCATCTTTATGGTTTATTCAGATCTTTCTCCAACTAGTTTAATTTTTTATATTCCAATTTTATTTTTCTATTTTTTATTTGTTTTAGGAATTTCATTTATCTTAGCAACACTCGGAGCTTTTATTAATGACACTAGCAATGTATGGGGTGTTTTCACAAAAATTCTCTGGTTTGCAACTCCTATTTTTTATGTCTTGCATAAAGGAACAAAAATCTACATTCTAAATCTCTTTAACCCAATCACATATTTTATTGAAATTACAAGACAGATATTCTTATTCAACTCTCTGCCTCCCTTAAGCAAAATAGTCCCTCTTTTTATAATCTCTGTATTAACTCTGCTCATTGGATTGAAAATTTTTCAAAAATATGAAAATAAATTTGCAGAAGAAATGTAATGGAAAAAAGAATTATTGTAAAAAATATCCGCAAGAAATTCAAATTATGCAAAAAAGATTCAAGTTTTTTAGGAAGACTGCTTTCATTTAGTGACTCTGAAGATTTTTTAGAAGCATTAAAAAACATTTCTTTTGAAGCAAAAGAAAAAGAAAATATAGGAATAATTGGAAGCAATGGCTCAGGAAAAAGCACGCTTTTGAAAATAATTGGAGGAATTTACGAACCAGACTGTGGAGAAATAATCCTTAATGGAGAAGCTATTTATTTAAGTGGTTTTAATAATGGGCTTAAATCAAAACTAACAATGAAAGAAAATATTTTTTTGATTGGCTCTATTTTTGGGTTAAGTAAAAGAAAAATAAAAAAAGTTTTTAAAAGGATAATTGATTTTTCAGGATTAGAAAGGTTTCTCGACGTAAAAATAAATAAATTTTCTACTGGAATGTTAACAAGACTTAATTTTGCAACAAGGATTAACTTTTTAAAAAATAAAGAATGTGATATTCTTCTGTTAGATGAAGTTTTTAGTTCAGGAGGAGATAAAAATTTTAAAGAAAAAGTAAAAAAAGAGGTGGATGTGATAATGAAAAAAGGAGCAACAATTTTAATCGCAAGCCATGATTTACGGTTAATAAAAGACTATTGTGATAAAGCAATTTGGATTGAAAAAGGGGAGATTAAAAAAATCGGCAATCCCAAAGAAGTTGTTGCCGCATATGAACAATATAGCTCAAATATTCTTTAAACAAAAATGTTTAAAAAAATAAGAAAAACAATAGAAAGCCATCGTAACTCTGAAAAAATCTATTGGAAATTTCTAGTCTTAGTAAAAGATTTTTTTTGGAGATTAAGCGAAGCAATTAAATCAATATTTAATTATATTCACTATATTAAGGAGTTCTTCTTAGTAATTTTTCTCAACATAAAATCATTGCATTCAAACAAACTAATTGCATATTATGGAAATGCTCCCTTTGTTTTTCACGCATTTGAAACAATTTATAAAAAAATAAAAAACAAATACGAAATTTATTTT
Source organism: archaeon (assembly GCA_024278335.1). GTDB lineage: Archaea > Nanobdellota > Nanobdellia > Pacearchaeales > GW2011-AR1 > JAJRTJ01. Next base: position 195,844 of record JAJRTJ010000003.1, on the reverse strand, counting down.
ATCATTCCAAGTAAAAAAAGAGAGGCAGAAAATTATAAAAATTATTTAATAAAACAGGGAATTCCCAAAAATAAAATAATTCACTCTAACTACGGAAAACTAATAAATTGGAAAATTTTTATTTCTAGTTGGATAGTGGAAGAACTACCATTAAAAATTTTTAAAACAAAAAAAATACAAATGTATCATGGAGCAGGAACTTCTGTTTTTCAAGAAAATCTAAAAATCAAATCAAATTATCGGATTTTAGAAAATTTAAAAAAGTTTGACTACCATTTTATGGTCGGACCCCAGTATGAAAAAGCACTAGAGAAGTATTGTGATTCAGACCATAGGTTTCCAGTAGGATATCCCAAATTAGACAAATTATCAAACAAAAAATTCAATTTTAAAAAAATTTTAAAAAAAATTTCCTTCAAAAATAAAAACTTGCCAATTATTGTTTACTCTCCACACCATATAAAATATTTCAGCTTGAATAAATTCGGATTAAAATTAATAAAATTAATGCTGAAAATGAAAATAAATTTAATTGTAAAACTTCATGATCATATTAAAAGAGTCTATGGTTATAAAAAATTTAATTCAAAGCTCTTAAAAATGGAAAAAAAATATCCAAATCTTCACATTGCAAAAGAACCAGACTCAACTCTTTATTATCCCATCGCAGATGTGGTTATTACAGATGTGGCCACAAGTGCTGGATTTGAAGCAATTATTTGTGATAAACCAGTTATTATTTTCAATAGCAAAAAGTGGTTTAAGATACATGGGAAATTAAATTATATTGAAAAAAAGCTTGAAAAAGCAGTCTATGTTATTAATTCTCCAAAAGAACTTCCAAGAATGATAAAATATGCTTTAAAAAATAAAAAGGAAAAATCCCCTCAAAGAAAAAAAGTAGTAAAAGAAGTTTATTATAATTTGGGAACAGCAACAAAGGAAGCGATTAAGGTTATTGATAAGCTTATGAAAAATTAATGTCTTTTAATCTCCATAATCCTAAACTCTTGTCATTTGCCCTCTCATCTGGATGGTTTTCATTTATTATTTTTAAGGGTTTTGGAAAATTAAAAGGGGCTTCTTCAAGATTTATCTTCCGCCATCCTCCTGTTTTAATATTTTTATTTTGTTTAATTCCAGTAAATGTTGTTGTAAGAAGATATTTTGAACCAGATTCTTTAAAATTTATAATTGCTTTTTTAATGTTATCATAAGAAAAATGAGGCAAACAATCTCTGCACAAAATTAAATCCTTCTTAGGAAGAGGATCTTTTGTCAAATCCAAGAGAGCAAATTTTGTTTTTTTGCTTCCATATTCTTTCCTATTATTTTTTATTAAATCTTCAACAATATCAACTCCAAAATAATCACAGATATTTTTTTTAATGTGTTTAATCCAATTTAAATCCCCGCAAGGAGCATCTAAAACAGATTTTATTTTAAATTGTTTTAATAATTTTGGAATTTCTTTTCTGATTGTTTTTGTTTCATAAAGTGTTGAACCATGTCCCGAAACTGTCTCACATGAACCCCATTTATTTTCTTTATGAATCTCATCAAATATTTCTTTATTGGTTTTCAATCCTGTTTTTTGTCTCACTTTTTCAATAAAAACCTTAACATCAAATTCTTTTGCTCTTTTTTCACAATCTCTTCTATATTTCAAAACATTTTTCCCAACTTCCTTAATAGCATTCACTAATTTTTCCTCATTAATATCCTCAATTAAAATTCCTGTTTTTCCGTGGATAATTGTCTCCTTATACCCTGCTTCATTTGGAGCAATAACTGGTTTTCCAGAAGCCATTGCTTCAATAGGAGTTAATCCAAAATCTTCTTTATAAGAAGTTGTCAAAAATCCCTTGCAGTTTGAATAAAGTTCTTTTAATTTTTTATCATCAATCCAACTTAATATTTCAACATTCTCTGGCTTAATTCTCTTGCAATAATTAGCATACTCCTGAAAGTGTTTTGATTTCTCATAACTGCCGACAATAACCAGCTTTTCATTAGGCAGTTTCTTAAATGCCTTTAATTGCATATCAACTCTTTTATGTTTAATCAACCTATTCACAGACAGCCAAAAATCTCCTTTTTTATTAAATTTAAATTTTCTAGTTTCAACAGGAGGATAAACAATATCTGCATTTCTTCTAAGATATTTTTTAATTCTTGCCTGAGTTGTTTTAGAAATACAGGCAATTTTCTGAATATGTTTAAGATAGTATTTATTTAAATAACGATTAAACCAAACCCAAATATCAAAAATTGGTCTTTTCCACCATTCGACAAGATTGTTTCGAGTATACTTATACAAATCCCAAATTTCTCTAATTGGAGAATAAACATACCAAAGATTTGGCTTATTGTTTACTGCTCCTGCCATTGCCCAATCTCCAGAAATAATATAAAAATCATACTTTTGCCCTAACTTTAAATTCCTAAACCTCCACATTGTCAATTGCTGTCTAAAAGGGGCATTAATTGGAACCTTGCCAATAGAATAAATCCTTGGAGCAATATCTTCAAATCCCATTTTCTTTATTTTTTCAAAATCAATATTTGTAGTATAAACATCTGCTTTGAGCTCTCTTGCAAGAGTTAGAGTAACGATTTCTGCTCCTCCAATATTATCCAAAAAATTGTGAAAAATTGCGATTTTCATAAGTTTATCAAGATAAAGAGAATTTAAAGGTTGCTATCCTAAAGAACTTATTTTTTAGAAAGATTGCCTGTCCTCAGGGCCTTCTGCTCCAACCACAAGCTGATTTAAAAAACTCCAGTCTTGTAATCTTCTCGAGAGCTCTGGATCAACCGGCCCTCTTCTCTCTTCATCCCAATCTAATTCTCTTCTAACATCCTCTGCAAATGTTGTTGGAGTTGCCCCTTCCATTAACACTCTTAAAGGAATATATTTGGGTTTTGTAGATTTTTGAAGCCCTTGATAATTATCCTCACCCATAACATAGTAATAATTTCTAAGTTTAATAAATTTTCTAATTTCACTCACCAAAAACTAAATATCTAAAATGCCTCCAGCCGTCTCTAAAAGTTCTAAGTTTTGATTTTCCAAAACGATTTCCATAAACAATGTCAATTTCTTTGATTTTTAATTTTCTTTTCGCTGCTTTAACTAAAATCTCAGAAGAAAATTCCATTCCAGTTTTTTTTAAATTCATTTTATCAAGCTCTTGCTTTTTTATCCCAACAAAACCAGTGCAAACCTCTTTTTGCTTAAATCCCCTTATCCAAAGTAAAATTCTTAAAATAGGATTACCAACATATTTGTGCAAAAAAGGCATAGCTCCTTTTTTCATTTTTTTATTAAATCTATTTCCAATAACAAAATCATATCCTTTTTTTAATTCAAAAACAAATCTCGGGATTTCATAAAAATCATAACTTCCATCACTGTCTCCCATAATTATAAACTCCCCGCGTGCAATTTTAAATCCAGAAAGATAAGCACTTCCATATCCTTTTTTCGGCTCTACAACAAGCTTAACTCCTTTTTTTAAAATAACTTCCCTGCTTTTATCAATAGAGCCATTATCTACAACAATTATTTCTGCATTAATTCTATTTCTTTCTACAACTTCTTTAATTCTATCAATGCAAAAGCCAACTCCCTGCTCTTCATTTAAGCAAGGAACAACAACACTAACTTCTGGCCTTCCTCTTTTCATATCATAGAATGACTTAAATAGTTTAATAATTTTATTGTCCAATGAAAACTATAACAAAACAAAAATTAAGCAAATATTTTAATTTAACATCAAAGGCATTAAAGCAAGTTAAAAAAAATATAATTAAAGGAAAAGAAAACTATGCAAAAGAAATAATTGAAATGGTGGAAAACTACCTTTCTGATGCAAAGTATTTTAAAAAAAAGCAGGATTTTGTAAATGCTTTCGCAGCACTAAACTATGCACATGGCTGGCTTGATTCCGGAGTTCGGTTAGATATTTTTAAAGTAAAAGACAACAAATTATTTACTGTAAAATAATCCTAAGCCTTAAAAATACCTCTCTCCTTATTAAAATATGAAAAAACAGGTGATTGTAATTAGTCTTGGAGGGAGCATGATTGTCCCAGACAAGATTAATATTGCTTATCTTAAAAAATTCAGGAAAATAATAAAAGCAAATTCAAAAAAATACAAATTCATTATAGTTTGTGGAGGAGGAAGTATTGCAAGAACATATATCTCTGCTTTACAAAACATTCAATCTTCTACTCTCCTTCAAAACTTTGCTGGAATCTCTGCAACAAGAATGAATGCAAGATATGTATCTTATTTCTTTAATCAAAATCCTCAAAAAGGAATACCTCACACAATGAAAGAGGTAGAGCAATACCTAAAAAAACAAGACATTGTATTTTGCGGAGCACTTGAATATAAATCTCAACAAACATCTGATTCAACAGCAGCAACAATAGCAAAAAAATTCAAAGCAAAGTTCATCAATCTTACAAATATAGACGGGCTTTATGATAAAAATCCAAAAACTTCAAAAAATGCAAAATTCATTTCCAAAATAACTTGGAAAGATTTTTATAAAAAAGCAAATAAGTTAAAATTCAAACCAGGACAACATTTCGTATTAGACCAGACTGCTGCAGAAATAATCCTAAAAAACAAAATTCCTACTTACATTCTTGGACCAACCCTAACTAACTTAGACAAGCTTCTAAAGAACAAATCATTTAAAGGAACAATTATTCAAAACTAATCTAATTCAATTTCTACAAATTCTTCCCCTAACTTAGATAAAAACTCTTTTACCTCTCTGGGAGTTTTTCTTTCAGAATTAAAATCCACTGAATAGCCCCTCCAAGTTCTTGTAGTATTATAAATTTCTGCTGAACCATCCTCATAAACAAGGCACAAGAATCTCCTTTTGCTTTCGTCATAATAAATAAAACCCTCTTTAATTCCTCCCACAGGAACTTCTTCTCCACTAATCCTCACACAAGTAATAGAAAAGAAATCAGGATTGTTTACTAAAAGATTAAGAACCTCTTCTAAACCAAAAGCGCTGTTTTCTAACTCTTCTCCAAAAGAAACTTTATGCATAAAATTAGTTACATCATAAGGAGCAAAACAAGCCTCATCATTGCTCCATCTTTCACAATCCCTGCTTCTCCAACTACTAGAGTCAGATCTTCCAAGATCCATACGGGCAGCAATACATGCATCTCTTCGATTTGGCATTAAAAACAAAAATTTATAACACTTAAAAAGTTTATTCTCCTATGAAGAATAAAGAAACATTAATCTTAGCAGAAACAAACTTTAGCAGATTAAAGGAATTAATCAGAAAAAATTCAGAAAAAACAATTATCTTTACCTCAGACAATGATGAATTAAATAGAAAAGTATTGGAAAAACTCCCAATAAATATCCTTCTAATAAATCAAGCTTTTAGAAAAGACTATTCAAAACAAAGAAATTCTGGATTTAATCAAATAATGGCAAAGCTTGCAAAAAAAAATAAAATAATTATTGGAATAAATCTTGATGAAATTATTGAATCAGGCTCAATTCTGAGAGCAAGAATAATTGCAAGAACAAAGCAAAACATTAAGCTATGCAATAAAAATAAAATAAAAATGACTTTTATCTCTCCTTCTAAAAAAAATAAGAAAGACAAAAGAGATCTAAAAGCACTCGGAGAATTTCTTGGCATGCCTACTTGGATGTTTAAGCCAATTAACTAAACATTTTTTAACTCAGATTTCCAATAAAATAAAATGGATTTAAACAAACTTGCTGAAAGCCTAAGCCCCAACGAAAGAAAAATTCTGCCTCATTTAGAAACAAGAAACATAACAGAAATATCAAAAAGAGCAAATCTTGACAAGGTTTCAACTTTAAGAGCATTAGAATATTTAAAAAACAAAAAAATAATAGAGCTTTCTCAAACTGAAACAAAGATAATTGAGCTTGGAATAAACGGAGCTCTTTACAAGAAAAAAGGCCTTCCTGAGAGGAGGCTTTTAAATTTGCTTGCTGAAAAAAGGATTATTCCCTTGCAAGAAGCCCAAAAGCAGTCAAAACTTTCTCCAGATGAATTTAAAGCCTCAATTGGAGCATTAAAAAACAAAGCAATGATTGAATTAAAATCTGGAAAAATTTATTTAAATGCCAAGCAAGAAGAAATTTCAAAAAAATCCTTAGAAGAGCAGTTTATTGAAGCGCTTCAATTAGAACAAGACAAGCTTACTCCTGAACAAAACTTTGCATTTGAGTCATTAAAAAAAAGAAAAAATATAATAGAATTAACTGAAAAAAAGAAAATTGAATTAAAAATAACTGAATTAGGAAGAAAATTAATGAATTCAAGAATTAAGGCAGGAGAATTAATTGAAGCAATAACTCCTGAAGTTCTTAAATCAGAAAAAAACTGGAAGGGGAAAAAATTCAGAAGATATGATATTGAATCTCCGGTTCCAGAAATTTTCGGAGGAAAAAGGCACTTCGTTAATCAAGCTACAGATTATGCAAGAAAAATATGGACAGAAATGGGATTTAAAGAAATGTCCGGAAACATAATTCAAAGTTCATTCTGGAATTTTGATGCCCTATTTACTGCACAAGACCATCCAGTAAGAGAAATGCAAGACACTTTTTTTATAGACAAAAAAATAAACCTCCCAGAAAATAAAGAATTAATTGAACAAGTAAAAAAAGCCCATGAACAGGGTGTTGAAAACGGCAAAGGATGGCAGTATAATTGGAAGGAAGAAGAAGCCAAAAGAGCATTATTAAGGACGCATACAACTTGTTTATCCTCTCAAACACTTTCTAAATTAAAGCGAGAAGACTTGCCTGCAAAATTCTTTGGAGTTGGAAAATGTTTTAGAAATGAAACAATTGACTGGTCGCATGGATTTGAATTTAATCAAACAGAAGGAATTGTAATAGACCCTGATGCGAATTTCAGAAATCTTTTAGGATATTTAAAGCAATTCGCAAAAAAAATAGGATTTGAAAAAATAAGATTCAGGCCTGCTTATTTTCCATATACAGAGCCCTCTCTTGAAGGAGATGTTTGGGACCCTAAGAGAAAAGAATGGGTGGAGCTTATTGCAGCAGGAATATTCAGACCAGAAGTCACAAAACCTCTTTTAGGAAAAGCAATTCCTGTTTTAGCTTGGGGACCTGGCTTTGATAGAATGCTTATGAAGATTTACAATATAAAAGACATCAGAGAACTTTATAGCAACAACATCACTCAATTAAGAAAAATAAAATTTTGGGAAAAATAAAAAATCGCTTAGATCGTTTTTCGCGATGTCGAAAGAGGCATAGAAAAACATCGCTTCGCAGGAACAAGAAGGGAAAATATAAAAAAACCGCTTAGGTTGTTTTAACATGGCAAACATAAAAATTTCAAAAAAACTTTTTGAAAAAGAAATAGGAAAACTTGACCAAGAAATGCAGCAAAAAATCGCTTTATTTGGGACAACTCTTGAAGGATTTGATGATGAAGAAATTGAATTAGAAATTTTTCCAAACAGGCCGGATTTGCTTTCATATCAAGGATTTAAAAGAAGTTTTCTTGCCTTTTTAGGAAAAAAGAAGGGGCTTAAAAAATACAATATAAACAAGCCAGAAAAAAGTTATTTAGTCAAAATTGAAAAGTCGGTTCAAGAAGTAAGACCTTACACGGTATGTGCAATTGTTAAAAAAATAAAATTCAATAAAGAAAAAATTAAAGAGATTATTGATATTCAAGAAAAACTTCACAATACAATTGGAAGAAAAAGAAAAAAATTAGCAATAGGAATTTATCCTCTTGAAAAAATAACTCTTCCAATAACTTTCAAGGCCCTTGAGCCAGATAAAATAAAATTCCAGCCTTTAGAGTCGCCAAGAGAGATGTCGGGCTTAGAAATACTTCAAAGGCATCCAACTGGAAGAGAATACTCTCATCTTCTTGCAGGCAAATCAAAATTTCCAATATTTATAGATTCAAAAAATCAAATTCTAAGCCTTCCACCAATAATAAATTCAGAAATGACTGGGAGAATCACGGAAAAAACAAGAGAAATCTTTATTGAATGCTCAGGATTTAATCTTGAGATTTTGAAACAATGTCTAAACATTATAATAACAACGCTTGCAGATATGGGAGGGAAAGTTTATCAAATAAAAGTCAAACATCCAAAAGGAGTAGAAATAACTCCAGATTTAGAGCCTCAAAAAAACAAAATTTCATTAAAAAACACAAATAAATTACTTGGATTAAAATTAACTGAAAAACAATTAAAAGAAAATCTTGAAAAAATGGGGCATAATTATCTTGGACAAGGAGAAGTAGAAAGCCCTGCATGGAGAACAGACCTCTTGCATGAAGTGGATTTAATTGAAGATGTTGCAATTGCATATGGATATGAAAACTTTATTCCAGAAATTCCAAAAATTTCAACAATTGGAGAAGAAAACCCAAAAGAAACAACAAAGAAAAAAATATCTGACATCTTAACAGGATTGAAAATTTTAGAAGTATCTAATTACCACTTAACAACAAAAAAAGATTTGTTTAAAAAAATGGGAATTCAAGAAAAGCAGGCACAAGGATTTATTGAAGTTGAAGAATCAAAAACAGAATATAACATTATTCGGTCAAATCTCTCCCACTACCTTCTCAAAAATTTTTCAGAAAATGTTGATTCAGAATATCCGCAGCACATTTTTGAAATAGGAAGAGTTGCATTTTTTGAAAATTCGGGAGAAATTAAAGAGCAGGACAATCTTGCAATTGCAATAACTCCAGGGAATTTTACGGAATTAAAGCAAATTTTAGAATATCTTGCAAAAATGTTAGACAAAGAAATTAAAATAAAAGAAAGCACAGAAATCCCAGCACACCTAATTGACGGAAGAACCGGAGATATTTTAATAAACAACAAGGTAATTGGAACAATTGGAGAAGTTCATCCTAAAATTCTTAAAAATTGGAGAATTAAAATGCCTGTTGCTATTTTGGAAATAAATTTAGAGGAAATATTTAAATGAAAAAAATTTCCAAACTTTTACTTTCCTTGTTTTTAATTGGATGTGCACATTCCCCAATTTCAAAAGAAAAAATGAAAGACCCCGTTCCAAACACATGGTATTTGCAAAAACTTCCACAAGGAGAAAAAAGAGGATTTAAATATGTTTATGATAGGGAAGGAAACTATCTTGGGATTAGTGGATTTCTAAAAACAGAGGAAGAAGTATTCTTTTACACTGAAAAAAATCCTTCTTGGAGAACAGGAGAGCTTCCTGAAGATATAAAAAAGAAAATTAATTCAATCAATTAAAATAACATTTATCTCTCCCATTAATTCTAAAATCTTTTTCCCAATTAGAATCAATTGAATCTAAAATTTTAGAGATTTTTGGCTTAACTTCTTTCCATAGAGAAACTGCTTCTTTAATAAATTCTGCTTCCTTATTTTCATCAAAATCCAAGCCAAGCCGAATCATTTTTAGTTCTGTCTTTGCAATTGTTTTATAGACTTCTGCCAAAACTTTTTTTTCTTCCTGGCCCAGAGCTCTTAAAATAGAAAAAACCAAAATAGAGCCATTTACTGGATTAAGAATTCCCTCAATAAATCTCATAAAATCAGACAATCTCTCAGAAACTAATTTTGCAATTTCTCTAATAAGATAATCTGTCTCTATCCCTGCAATTTTCTCAATTTGAAAATCCTGGTTTAACTCGTCAAAACAAGGAAGGCAGTATTTTTCTTGTAAAGGCAAATAATCTTGCTTTAATTGCTCCAAAGGACTCTTTTCATCATCTCCCATAATAGAAATTCGCAAAAACCTTTTATAAAGTTAATCAAGAAGCAAAATAGTTTTATACTAAGATATAAACAAACATATATAATAATCAGCGGGTTTAAGCCGCAGTAGCTCAGTTGGTTAGAGCGCGTCATTGGTAATGACGAGGTCCTGAGTTCAAATCTCAGCTGTGGCTTTTGAGATTTGAACGTAGTTTATGTTGTTTCAAATCTTTGATTTGGAATGACATAGGTTGAGCTTCAAGTATTAGTGAGGCCCAAATCTCAGCTGTGGCTTTTTATCTTTGAGATTTGAACGTGGTTTATGCGAAAAAATTTTAATTAAAACTTTTATCCAAAATCATGCTCGCATTTTTTTAAGAAAAAATAGAATCAAATAAACAATTACCAGAGCAACTGCAAGAGCCCCGAATATAAAAAAAAGTAAGAAAAATAGATTTTTCGCTAAAGAACCTTCTGTTGAAGCATTAAAAAGTATAAATGAAACAGCAAATAAAATTGCAAAAACAACTAAATTTTTAACAACTAAACCAACCTTTTTTGTAGTTACAATTTTTTTACTAACTCGTCTTCCTCTTTTTTTAACCATAGTTTCTAAAAAACAAAACACTATTTAAAGATTACGCAAAGTCCAATTCATCTCTACTGCCTTGCCAGTTAGAACTTGTATATTTTTATAAATCTGGTTTAGCCATGAAAAAGACAGCTCTTTTAAAGCCACCCAATTTTCTGCTTTATAAAGAGCAAGATTATTATTGCTAATAATCAACAAAAATCCCAATGCAAACAAAATTAAAATTATCCAAAAAAGCCTCATTTTATGAAGAGCTATTTGTTGGAGGAGTTGTCCAATCCATATGAATTGCATTTGAAGTAATAACTAAAAGATTAGATGAAATTGCAGATAAAAATGCAAAATAAATCTTAGAGGCACGCACTAATCCAGACACAGTTGTCAAATCAACTTCTTGCCCCTTAAATGCAATAAGTGTGCTTAAATACCCTAAAATAATTAATCCAATTAAAAAAATAGCAAAAAGTTTATGTCTCAATCTCTTAAGTTCAACACTAACCCAAATAAAAACAACAATCACTGCAATAATCAGCATAATCACCCCAAATGCCATGAGTTATTTCATACAGCAAAGTATAAAAATGTTTTGGGATAGCCCCACCAGGATTCGAACCTGGGTCGCGAGGTCCAGAACCTCGCATTCTTGACCGCTGAACTATGGGGCTTTAAAAATTATTAATCCCCGCCATTTATAAATCCAATGATTAAAAAGTTCCAGAACCTGTAAACTCCTGAATCCAAGACAAAGTCCTTCTAAATAAAGATGCTTTTCTAAAAGAGTTAAAGTCAATTGTATAAATTCCTTTTCTATTTTCCCATAAATTTCTAAAATATTCTTGAATTTCCATAGAAAGATTGGTTTTTAAGGGAGTAATAATTTTAACATCTGCTTCAAGATTATAATTGTCTATATTTCTTCTTGTTAAATTAGCAGAACCACCAAAAATAATGATTTTGTCTTTTTTAATTATAAAAACCAACTTTGTGTGAAACTCCTCGTCTTTTGTTTTATAATATTTAATTTTTATTTTGCCATTTGATTTTTTAACAAGCTCTTCAGCAGAAATCCTCGACGGAATCCCATATTTGTCTCTTCCAAAACCATATTTACTGGGGTCAAAGATAATCTCGATATCAACCCCTCTTTTATTTGCCCTCAACAGAGAATTTAAAACATCTCTTTCTGAAAAATAAAACATTGCAATTCTTATTTTGTCTCCTTTCTGAGAGGAGTCGATTTCTTTTATTAAAGAATCTTTAATTTTCTTTTCAGTTAAAAATTGAACTTGGACATTTTTATTTTCTTCTAAAGAATTTACAAAATCAAAACTCCAATTCAGTTCTTTAAAACCAGACATTCTTAAAACTGCATTTTCTGACTTATAAATATCTTTATAAATTTTGTCTTTAATTAAAAACCCGATATTTGAATGCTTTGAGCTCGACCCACTAGGGTTAGCAGAAACAACAAAAGAAATCATTTTATCTCCTGAATCCATTATTGCTATCTTTCTATGGTTTGCTTTAAAATTTAATAATCTAAAAAAACTTCTGATTGCAATTTTCTTGTGAAAGAAGGGAGTTTTAAGCCATCCGTGGCTTGCATATCCAAAGGGATAAAAAAACACCCTCCAAAAAGCAGAATAAATAGGCCTGCTATCTCTTAAAACATCTAAATCAGTAAATACAACAGAGATATTATTCCTTCTTAAATTATCAAAATAAGTTAAATTAAAAGAGTTATAATTTGTATTAAATGCATCTGTTATAACTACAATTTCTATTGAAGGATTTTCTTTTTTCTTTATTATCAAGGCATTAGAAAGCTCTTTTCCTAAATCTCTGTAAGCATCTTCTTTCCCAGACCACAAGAACATATCAATTAAAACATATCTTTCTGAATTATTAATTGCCTTAAAAATTCGATCAAAAATTTCTTGCTGATAAATCCTTTCAGAAGAAAAGTTGTCATAAGTCAAATCATATAAAAATTCAACCTCCTTGTCAGAAAGATTATAAATTTCTCCTTCAAGACTTATTCCTTCTGGAAGAGGTTTAAAATAATTATAAACTCCCACAACAACCATTATTAATAAAATCAAGAACAGCAAAGAAGATTTCTTATGCTTTAAGAGATAATTTTCTTGTTTTTTCAAAACTCTTTTTTGAGATTTCTTTTTATCTAAACTCTTTTTCATATTTTAAAATTTTCTCAATAATCTCCTCTTTATCATAATCCATTAAAAGTATATGGTTTGATTTTAAATATAAATCTTTCCTTTTAATTCTGCTTTGAAGATTGTTATAAATCAAATCAGCAGATTTCACCCAAGCAACCCTGTCATTAATTGAATGAAAAATAAAAACAGGCTCAGTTATTTTAAAAAGGTTTTTTTCAATATCCCGAATAAATTTAAGAGAATTAACAATAGGGAGAAAAGGCATATTCACATACGCTATATGTTTTTTTAATCCCAAAAGAGAATTAATTTGGGCTACTTTTCTTTTTTTAGAATAAAGAAATATTTTAGAAAACACCCTCAAAGAATCTTCCCCCGAGAGAGGATAATACCATTTACGCCCAATCCTTAAAAAAGAGTTTGCAAGATAAACTCTCCCCGTCTTCTTTTCTTCTGCTAATTTTAAAGCAATCGCCCCTCCAAAAGACGAACCAACTAAATTTATTGTTTTGCATTTTTTAGACAGGTTCTCAAAATTTTTTTCAACTTGAAAATACCAATCTTTTATTGAATAATTAAGCAGATTTTCTGGAACAGCTCCGTGGCCTTTTAATCTTGGAGCATAAATAAAATCACCAAAATCTCTGTTAATTTTTGTAGCAAGTTCTTTCATCACAAGGGGGGTCGCGCCATAACCATGTATTAAAATCCAGCAGACATTCATACTCCCATTTAAATAAAAACTTTCTGCTCCAGAGATTATCTTATTGGAAGAATAATTCCATTTTTTTAAATCACGAATATTAATTTCAGAGTAATCTCTGTCAAAAATTCCTGTTCTAAAATTTAAATATAAGAAAAGTGTTATAAGAAAAAACAAGAAAACTGCAAAAATTGGCCTCAAATATTTTCTAAAATTAGGCCTCTTAATTTTTTTCATTTCTTAAACAAATAAAAGGAGTTTATAAATTTCGCTCTGATTAACAATTAAGAAAAAACACTCAACGCCCCGACCGAGATTTGAACTCGGGTTACCGCCGTTCTCCAGGCACAGATTTTTCTGTGCAAGTAAGAAGTTCTATGAACTTCTTCCTGAGAGCGGCTGCATTGAGATGCAAAGACCTTTTCTCTCATCGAGACTAGATCACCTCTCTCTGGAACTTAAAATTTCGTATAAGAAATTGATAAATTCCTTATTCTAATCATTGAGAGGGCGGCGTTCTTGGCCACTGAACTATCGGGGCATTCCGATAACAGATAATCACAAAAATCCTTTATAAAGATTTTTAACAAAAACCTTTTAAAGCCCTCAAATATAAAATTTAAACAAAAATGGCAACAAGACTATCAAAAGCAAAAAAATTAACCGGAACACTAGAAGCAGATTTGCACTGCCATGTTTTTTCAAACCCAAGAGAACCTGCAAATGTTCGATATAGGGAAGCCATGCCTTTAATTGGAAATCCAAAAACAAAATCCAAAAGAGGACTAGAAGCAATAACCTACCAAATGAAACAAACAAAATTAGATATTCTTGGACTAACAAGGGCAGAAGATGATTGGCTTCCAGAAAGAATTGCCTCTCAAGCTGCAGATTTGCCTAAAGATTGGAAATGGTATGCAGACCCAAAAATGCTCCAGGTTATAAATCCTCAAGGAAGAATATTTACTTTTATTCCTGGAGAAGAATTATTCACTCCTGAAGGGCATGTTTTAATTCCAATAGGGTTAAGTTTTGGAGAACAGCTCCAGCATGACAAAATAACTTTTAGGAAAATAAGGACATACGCAAATGCCCATAAGGATATAACTCTTGTATCAGACCACCCTTTTTCACATGGAGGATTAATAGCAAAAGGAAAAATCTCGTTTGGGGAAATACTAGAAACAATCAATGCCTATGAATATAATGCCTCTGTTTCTCAAAAAGAAAACTCAAAAACAGAAAGATTATGTGAAAGACGTAGAGCTCCTCTGACCCATAATTCAGATGCACATAGAATAAAAGATATTGGAAAAACTTCAACAAGATTTAAAGAAATATATGCAAAAAATGGAGATGAATTAGCTAAATCATTAAATAATGCTCTAAGAACTAGGGGGGGAGTAGAAAAAGGAAATACAAATCCCCTTCCATTAACAGGAAGATTCCATCACTTTTATATGGTTTTAACAGACCATAAATTAGGAGCATCAAAACATGATTCTGAAAGAGATGATTTTAATCCAAAAAAAGCCTTAGAAAAAATCAGCTGAGAAGAATAAAACATCCAAAGATTAAAAGAGAATATTCACGCAGAAAATCTTAACAAAAACCTTTAAAAACCAAATTCTCAATTAACTTATACAATGAAGCGAAGCTCAAGACGTTGGAAAAAGAAAGGGCAAATGCGCTGGAAATGGCAGCGTAAAAAGCTCAGAAAAGAAAAAAGAAAACGTAAGATAAAGAGAGCAAGAGCAAGATAATCATAAACAAACTACAAATTTTCAACAACAATATTTATAAGCAATTCTGGTTCTAATAAAGTATGACAATTAAAGAGGCATTTTTTCCCATGGTCGCTGGAGGTTCCCAATGGTGAGTGAAATCTGGACTGAAAAATATCGTCCAATAAAATTCTCAGAAATTGTAGGTCAAGAAGATATTGTTAAAAGAATAGAAGGCCTAACAAGCTCTTTAAATATTCCTCATCTACTCTTCGCAGGACCTGCAGGAACAGGAAAATCAACTCTTGCTTTAATAATTGTAAAAGAACTTTTTGAAGATAGTTGGAAAGAAAATTATTTAGAATTAAATGCTTCAGATGAAAGGGGAATTAATATTGTTCGGGAAAAAGTCAAAAATTTCGCAAGAACAAAAGCAATGGGCAAGGTTCCATTTAAAGTTATTTTTTTAGATGAAGCAGATGCCCTTACTCCTGAAGCCCAGCAAGCCCTAAGAAGAACAATGGAAAACTATTCTTCAACGTGCAGATTTATCTTGTCTTGTAATTACTCAAGCAAAATCATTGACCCAATCCAATCTCGTTGTGCAATTTTTAGATTCAAACTTTTAGAAAAAGTTGACATTTCAGAACTATTACAGAAAATTGCTGCACAAGAAAATTTAACAATAACTCCTGAAGCCTTGGATGCACTTTATGAAGGAAGCGAAGGCGACTGCCGTCGTTCAATAAACCTCCTGCAGTCTACTGCTTCAATATCTCCAAATATTACCCCAGACTTGGTTTCAACAATAATTTCAAATGCAAAACCAAAAGACATCAAGGTTGTCCTTGACTATGCATTATCTGGAGATTTTCAAAACGCACGAGAAAAACTTTTAGATGTAATGTTAAAAGAATCTATCTCTGGACAAGATGTAATTAAATCAATTCAAAAAGAAATTTGGAATCTCCCAATAGAGCCAGATATTAAAGTAAGACTTACAGAAAAAACAGGAGAGATAGAATTTAGAATCGTTGAAGGCTCTGACCCTTTTATTCAACTTGAAGCCCTTCTCGCAAGTTTTGTCCTTGCAGGTATGGGAAAAGAGTAAAATGCCATGGATTGAAAAACACAGACCAAAATATCTTTCTGAAATAAAAGGCCAAACAACAGTTGTAGAAAAAATAAAAGAATTTTTATTGAATTTTCCAGCAAGAAAAAAAGCATGCTTGCTAAGCGGTCCGCCAGGAATTGGAAAGACAACAATTGCTCTTGCAGCTGCAAAAGAAATAAATGCAGAATTGTTTGAACTAAATGCTTCTGATTTAAGAAATAAAAAAAAGCTTCAGGAAATTCTCAATCCTGCAATAAAACAGCAATCGCTTGTAAAAAATAGAAAGGTAATTCTCGTAGATGAAGTAGATGGAATCTCAACTGTAGATAGAGGGGGGCTTCAAGAGCTCCTGACCATAATTGAGCTGACATCCCACCCAATTATTATAACTGCAAATGACGCATGGGACAGGCGACTGGCAAAATTAAGGGCAAAAGCAGAGCATCTTCAGTTAAAGGAAATAGATTACAGAACAATTAAAGAAACCTTAATTGAAATTCTAAGAAAAGAAAACAAATTTCTTCCAAATGAAGTATTAACAAAAATTGCAGTCAATGCAAAAGGAGACCTTCGCGCAGCAATAAATGATGCTCAAGCTGCTTCAAAAATGAAAGACCCCTCTAAAATAGAATTTTCAGAGAGAAACAAGGAAGTGGATATTTTCAATGCAATGAAAAATGTTTTACAGCCAATGCCAAGCAATGAAACTTTAAAAATATTTGACAACGTCAAGCTTCATACTGACGACATAATTTTATGGATGGAGAAAAATATCCCAGAGGAATATTCAGGAAAAGAGCTTGAAAGAGCTTTTGATTTATTGAGCAAAACAGATGTCTTCCGGGGAAGAATTTACAAACAACAATATTGGAGATTTTTATTATATGAAAATATTTTTCTCAGTTATGGAATTTCTGCCTCAAAAAAAGTTCCCAAAACAGGATTCACAAAATATCAAAAGCCAACAAGAATTTTAAAAATTTGGATGAACAATCAAAGAACTGCAAAAAAGAAATCAATTGCAATTAAATACGCTCAAATAGTTCATGTTGGCCAAAAAAGAGCAATGCATGAATTCCCAATAATAAAACAAATTATTAAAAGCAATCCTCAAATTGCAAAAGAGCTTAAACTCACTGAAGAAGAGATGGAGTATCTAAAGGGATAAACTTCTTAAGTTCTTTTATCTCTAATCAGCAATACAAAAACTTATAATTCCTTCTAAACCAAAAATCTCATGAAAAAACTAATAAACTTTTTGAGTGAATATTTTTTAGGAACAGAAACACACAGACAACATAAACAAGAAAGAGCTTGGAGTGAAGAATTTATTTTTCCTCCAGAGATTTTAAGACTCTTAAAAAGGCAATCTTATTCCTGTGAAGCTATTAGTCTTATTGTAGGAAAAGTTATCCCAAATTTAATTGATGCTGTCTCTCTTTATTATTTTGTTTCAAAAAATTATCCTCCCTATGGATTATTTTTCGGAGAGGGCATTAGACTAATAATGGAGGGGGTGACTAATTCTAATCTGGAAATAAGGCAAAAACAAAATAAAAGATTTGAAAAAAGGGTTTTAGATAAAGAAACATTAGAAGATTTAGAAGAAAGATTTGAAGAAAAATATTTTTTTACTAACTCCTACTCATCCGCAGCTCGCAGTTGTTCCAGTATTTGTAGAACTATCCCATCCCCACATTGGATTAGGAGTTTCTGAATTAAGAGTTAAAGAACTGCATTCAGAAGGAGCGTTGTTAAATGCACTGCAAATTGTTTGAAGAAAAGCATCAGAACTCCTCCCACTTGGAACAATCACTCCATTAACAACCAAAGTAGGACTTCCTCTTACTCCATATTGCTCACTTAAAGAAGAGTCAAGCTCATAATACTCTTTTCCTTTTCCAGAAGAAATACAATTATTTAATTTAACGCTGTCAATTCCTGCTTTTGTTAAAGCATAATTAAAATCTCCTTCTTCTAAAAAAGCTCTTAAATAAGTTAAATACTTTTCAGGTTGCTCTTCTCTTATACAGGTCTGCCTATAGGTTTCTTGCTCCTCATCATCTCCATGCATAAAATAATGAACAAATCTTATTTTAGCATCAATTAAATCTCCCATTGCTTCAATAAATGGAATAAATCCTTTTTCAGCCTGAGTTCCATAAGGGCAGTAAGTCATAACAAAAAGCTCTGCTTGAGGTTTATCTGACTTTGGAACTTCTTTTGGAGTAGAATCTTGACTATTTTGTTTAATAACTTCTCCTGTTAAAGGCACAACACCCTGAATAAAATATTTCCCGTCCTTAGTTGTATAAAGCGGAATTGAGTCTCCTTGATATTCCACCACCACCTTATATAAACCACTTTCTTCACTAACTTCTCCAAGACTAACTTGCCCATCTGCCCGAGTATTTAAAAAATCAACAAGATTATTTGCAGCAACCTCTCCTGAAATAAAGTTACTATCTCCAAGATTAAATGAAGTGAGCAAAAGAATTAAAGTAATGATTCCTAAAACAATAGTTGATAAAATCCAAGGGTTTTTTCTAAAATTACTAATCAATTTAGACTCAATTTTTTCAAGACCCATATCCTCTTCCATATTGAGCTTAGAAAAAACTTGTTTAAAAACATTTTGGTGAAAATAGTTTCAAACAAAAACAATTAAAATTAAAAGCAAACAATACTATTAATAAAAGAGGTGAATAAATGCCCTACGACATAATCATTGGAAGAAACGAAGCAGATAAAAAATCCCTAAAGCAAAAAGGACTAACTTATATTGGCAAAGGTTATGTAAAAATGGGCCAATATACTTCTCTTAGCAACAGGCTTCTTTTAGACATAGCAAGGTCCCATGTAATTCTTGTAGCAGGAAAAAGAGGCTCTGGAAAATCTTACACTCTTGGAGTAATTGCAGAAGAACTAACAAATCTTCCTCAGGAAACAAGCGACAATATTGCATCTTTAATTTTTGACACAATGGGGATTTACTGGACAATGAAATATCCAAATGAAAAAGACAGGGGTTTGCTTAATGAATGGAAATTATCCCCCCAAAGTCTTCCTGTCAAAGTATTTGCTCCTGCAGGGCACTTTGAAGAATATGCCCAAAAGGGAATTCCTGTAGATGAGCCATTTGCATTAGATATAACTGAAATGACTTCTGGAGACTGGATATTAACTTTTGGATTAGAAATGACCCACCCAGTTGCAGTATTAATTTCAAGAATTATTACAAAATTAAAAAACCAAAAAAAGACTACAACCTCTCTACAATTATCCAAGAAATAGAGCACGACCATAAAAATCCTCAAGAAATTAAAAATGCCGCAGCAGGCTTATTTGAAGCAGCAGAAACATGGGGAATTTTTTCAAATACAAAAAACCAGGCAACGCAGATTAAAAAATTAGTTACTAGAGGAAAAACAACTGTCTTAGATTTAAGCACTTATAATTCTGTTGGAACATTTAATGTTAGAGCATTAGTGATAAGCTTGGTTTCAAGAAAGATATTTAATCAAAGAATGGATTCAAGAAAAAAAGAAGAAATAAAAGCAATTGAAACTGGGATTGATTTTTCTGGAACTCAAGAAAAAAAGGAAAACCCTCTTGTCTGGATGTTTATAGATGAAGCCCACGAATTTCTGCCAAAAGACAAAAAGACTATTGCAACAGACGCATTAATTCAATTGCTTAGAGAAGGAAGACAGCCAGGAATTTCAGTTGTTCTTGCAACTCAACAGCCTGGAAAAATCCACACAGATGTAATGACCCAATCAGATATTGTCTTAGCACACAGAGTAACTTCTGCTCAAGACCTTCAAGCACTAAACTACATAATGCAAAGCTATCTTTTAGAAGGGATTAAAAAATACATGGACGAACTTCCAACATTAAAAGGTTCTGCAATAATCCTTGATGACAATTCTGAAAGAATTTATCCCATGAGAATGCGCCCAAGATTAACCTGGCACGGAGGAGAAGCTCCAATGGCTGTTGAACCAGAAAGAGAAATATAACAAAATTTATAAATCAAAAGCCAAATATTCCTTTATGATAAATCTGAGAGATTCCCTGCACCCATATTCAACACCTCCAGAAGAAGCAAGAGCTTATGCAACAGCTTGTAGAATTAATCAAAAGGAACCAAAACCTTCTCTTCAAAGGAAACTGGAAGAAATTCCAGACCTAAGAGAAAGAATAATTTTCTTAGAACAACAAAATTATTTTGAAGCAGGATACGATCTTTCTGATTCAGATAATTTAGGATATCGATTCAAAAAAGAGGGTTCACTTGTAATCCTCTATCCTAACGGGAAAATTCAAATTTCCATAGAAAAAAGTCAAGATATCCTGGTTAAAGATGTTTTAAGATTTCCAAAAAACTCCATTACAGAACCTTAAAATCAATTCTCAGCCTGATTTTATAAGGAGCTAATTCTCCAGCAGGTTTTTTCTTTAATATCTTAATTTTTTTCTTAGCTCTCTTTGCTTCCTCTTTTATTTTTTCTACAACCTTAGCAATTTCATCAATCTTACAAAAATCATAATAAAAAATTCTCGTCCCTTTTTTGCTTAAAGCAAAAGCCTGTTCCAAAAAACTATCTTTTAACTGAGGCCGAGGCATAACAACCACATCAAATCTTTCCTTTAACTTTTTCGCCACGCGTTTAATGTCTCCAGGAACAAGTTCTACCCGGTCTTTCAATTTATTTAAATCTAAATTCAATTTTGCATATTCATTTGCTTTCCGATTTATCTCATTAGAAACAACTTTTTTTGGAGTAGCAAATTTTGCAATAACTATTGGAAAAGGGGCAACACCTGCAAACATAACCAAAACAGAATCCTTCCTTTTTATCTTACTTGCAATCTCTTTTCTCTCATTACTCAGCCTTGGAGAAAAATAACTTTCATCAATATTAAAACGAAAAACACATCCATTCTCCTTATACAAAACCTCCTTTGTTTTTTCTCCAGCAAGGTGTCTTGTCTTAAGTTTTCTTAACCTCCCTGAAAACTTTTCTGCCTTTTCTAAAACAGTTTTAATTGCAGGATTTTGCTTTAACAATTTTTTAGCAAACTTTATTTTGTCCTGTTTCTTAAAATCTTTAGAAAATTTTACTAAAACAACATTGCCAAAAAAATCAAAAGCTCTTTGCTTTGGCTTAATTAAAGACGAAGTAGTGAAAACCTTTGGTTTGATTTGTTTCATAAAAAATAATAATCATAAAACCTTAAAAGCCTTTGCAAAAAGATTTTAAACTTAAAAAACATAGTTTTAAGAAGATGGTAAAAAGGATTATTGGATATCTCTTGTCAATAATAGGAATTTTGGGACTAGCTATTTCCAATATTCCAAAAATAAAAGAAGCTTTACAATTAAGTCTCCCATTAGAAGGAAAAAGTCTTTTAATAGCTAGCATAATTTTAATAATCTTTGGAGTGATTTTCATTGCAACTGGAAAAAACAAAAACTACCCCTTAAAAGGAGAAGACATTCCAGTAAGAAAAAACGGAAAAATTATTGAATATAGAAGAGAATAATCATTTTTTTCTTTTCTTAGATTTTTTCTTTTTCTTCCTAAAATAAGAGACGACCACAATAATTACTGAACTGACAACAATCACAAATGCAAAAGCAACAATAGCCCCACTAAAAGCCACCCTTCTTTTATCTTCATCTTTTATAGCCTTTGGTTCTTCTCCAAAATCTCCCCCATTCTTTGCAGATTCATTATTAAACAACCTCTTTACAGGAATTTTTTCATAAATTTCTTTTATCTTAATTTGTGCACTTGAAAAGGAGAGACTCAAGAGACTAACCTCAAGGTCATAAAAGCCATCTGCATTAAGATCTGCTTTTCTCGATTGGTTTGGAAAAATATAAAGTGTCTGCGGATTGCTTGAAATAGTAACAATTACAAATTTATTATTAATGGAAGTTAATTCCAGGGAATGTTCTTCTTGATTTAAAGAAAACTTTATTTTTCCTCCTTTATTAATTGTTTTTAATACTCCTTGCTTTAACTCTTGCTCTGTAATGGTTGTTAAGGCACTTGCACTACTTCCTCCTCCACCCCCTCCCCCAGAACTCCCTCCAGAAGAAGATGCGGAATTAATTGTAATAGAACGAGAGGAAGAACTTTGGCTATTTCCTGCCAAATCCAAACACCGGATTCTCCAGGTATAAGTTCCAGCAGACAAGCTTTTTGTAAAGGAATTTGCTTCAGAAGTGCTTACTGCAGAGCTGTTTGTCTGGTCAATTGACCCTCCAATAATCAAACTACAATTAGCAGGATTTGCTTCAGATACATTATATGAAAAAACCACTTCAGTAGTTCCAGTATTGCTGTATCCATTAGCAGGAGAATTCAAAAGAACAACAGGAGCAGTAGCATCTAAACTAAAACTAAAATTAGAAGAAGCAAAAGTATTTGAAGAATTTGAATTAAACAAACAGTTCCAAGAATAAGTGAACTCGTCTGAAATAGTATAATTAAACAAAGTAGAGTTGCTTGTTCCAGATATATTAACAACTTTGCTGTAAATTAAATCTCCAGTAGAATTCCATAAATAAAAAGTCACATTTTCAAAAACTCCGTTAGTAACTTCTGAACTGCATGTAAAATTTAATTCAGTTGAATTAGTATAATCAGAATCAGCTGGAGAATCCAAGGTAGTGTAAATCTCCTGCACAACTAAGGAAAAATTAGAAACAGCAAAAGCAGAATTTCCATTAATATCAGAAGAAAGGCAATTCCATTCATAATTTTCATTTATCAAACTTACATTTCTATTCAAGGTATAATTTGCTTGAATGTTTGAATCTGTTGAATTATAAACAACTTCGCTAGAAGAAGCGTTCCAAATAACAAGAGTCAAATTCTGGGGTTGCAACAATTCTGTAGCATTACAAGAAAAACTAAAATTCTGGGAAAGATTTACAAGATTATTTTTAGGAAAACTTAAATTCACTGCAGGGGGGGATTCATCTAAAAACAAAATCGCTGCCTTCACATCAATCCGGGGATAATTCTTAACAGAATCATCGTCTGAAATATTTTTCCCAGTAACTAATAAAGCATTTTGAATCAAAGCAGGCGTAGTATCTTTTCCTTCTAATCTCTTAAATTCATTTAAAATAGCAAATGCCCCAGAGACATGGGGTGTAGCCATTGAAGTTCCTCCTTTTTCAGCATAGGTATTGCCAGGATAGGTTGAAGTAATTAAAGCTCCTGGAGCCATTAAATCAGTTAAATTATTTCTATTTGAAGCACAAACAATTTGGTCTTTTGTAGAAGAAGAATCCGTGCACAAGCCCCCTCCCCAAATCAATCCCCCATTATCTCCATCATACGTCATTCCAACTGCAGTAGAATTTTCAATGCATGCAGGAGAAGAAATTGCTGTAAAATTTGCATCATTTCCAGTTGCTACAATCACAGAAATATTATCTCCGACTGCAAGATTTACAAGATTTGTATAACTTGAATCCACTGAATCGCAATAAGATTCATAAAGAGTATCGCTTCCTAAACTCATGCTTATCACAGAAATATTATATGTTGCAGAATTATTAATGCACCATTCCATTCCTGCCAAAATTGCATTATCTGGACAAACTCCTGCATCAGTGCAGACCTTAAGCCCGATTAAGTTTACCCCCGGAGCAACGCCTTTTTTTGTTCCATTTGCCCCAACAATTCCTGCAACATGAGTTCCATGTCCATTGCCGTCTCCTAAAGTCCCATTTTCAGCACAGCTCCCTCCAATACAATCAATTACTCCAGTAAGATTTTTATTCAGCAAATCATCGTGAGAAAAATCAACTCCAGAATCTAAAATACAAACTGTCTCTCCAGAACCGTCTAAAAAAATTCCATCAATAGAGATATTCCAAACATCTGTTGCATTAACAACTGGAACAGATTCATCTAAAAAAAGCCTTTTAAACCCATGCACTTCAACAGATTCAACAGCAGGATTTTTTTTGATTTTTTCCAACTCCTCATGACTAACAATTTTTGCAAACTTATTCTTGCTAAAATTATAAGCAGAATTATTTCTTAAAACATCCTCTCCCTCGCCCTTTCCAGTAAAAATAGTTTTCACTTTTTTAAACAAAGAAGGAGACCCTTCATCCAATTCAATAATAACCCAAACATCTCCTTTCAAAGTTTCTGCATCACTTGTGCCCAGAGAAGTATGGACTTGCCGAAAATAAACTCCCTGAGAATAAAGAAAAGGAATGCTAATCAAAAACACAAGCATAAACAATAAAATCTCTTTTTTCACCATTCAAAAAATAAAAGCTTAGGATTATTAAAGATTACCCTTCAATTTTTTTGCCTTTCCAAAAATGATTAAAATATTTCATAAAACTCTCTTTAATCTTTTCTGACTCAAGAACAAATGCAAATGACTGTTCTCCCCAAAGAATTTGAGCAACTTTATTCCCGAATATAATAACAACCATTGGAGAACGCAAGTCTTTTGGAAGCTGGCAGTATTTATAATACATTTTTTTATGTTTTTTTGTTTTATTTGGTTCTAATCCTTTTAACCATGTTCCATAATCAACCAAATCATACATCATGTGTTTTTTTTCAGCTCTTTTTTTCATCCAATGCTGAAACCAGATTTGTAAGCTCTTTGGAACAGCTTTGTATTCCTCAAAACTATTCCCTCCAAGCCAAAAAGATTTCTTATATTCTAAAATCTCATTAAACAGAGATTTAATAGATTCGTTTCCTCTGTAAATCTCTGCTCTTATATCCGGCCTTGAAAGTTCAAATAAATTTTTAATTTTAGGGATTTCTTTTTCCAGTTCTTCTAATAATGCCTGTTTTGTTTTAATTTCTTCTAATATCTTGTTTGGGTGTGTGCATTGATATGTTCTTTTCCCTTTTTCAATAGTATAACTAATCAGTCCTTTTTCTATTAATTTGTTTAAAATATCATAGATATTTCTTCTTTCAATACCTGTTTTTTCCTGTATTTTATTTAAACTGGATATTCCGAGTTCTAAAACAGCAGAATAGACATTAATCTGCCCTTCGCTTAATCCCAATTCCTTGAGGTTTTTTAAGTCCATATCAATATTAAGGATGCTTTAATATTTAAATCTTATGGTATCTTCCAATACCACAAATGTTTATATATCTTCTAATTTACCCTTATAAAATGGAAAACAAATATGAAGGAGAATCCAGAGAAAATCGATTAAAACTGGAAACACTATTGAATACTTTCTTGAATGAGTTTAAGTATCGGAAAGATGGTGGCACAAATAGACCTCGGCAAGATAGATTAAAAATACTTTTAGTTGATGATAATGCAAGAAATTTATTTTCAGCATATCAATTAAGAGAAATGGGACACGATATTTCAATTGCACAAGATTTCGGAGAAGCATTAGGAAAGTTAACTGATGGAGAATTTGAGGATTATTATAGTTTTAAAGAAATGGACACCTCTCGTTTTGATGTTGTTTTAAGTGATTTAATGTTTCCCTTAGGAGATTATGGTAATCCTGCATGCAGAGATACTTATATGGAAGCAGTATTGGGATATGAGCTGGCTTTTACAGCTTCTCGATTAGGAGTTCCTAAATTTGCCATTCTAACAGATATGAATCATCATAGCTCTCCTCTTGCAGCCACCTTTGATTTAAGAGATGCTCAAGAAACAATCATCAAGATAAATGAAATGGAAGTAATGATATTTGATGAAAGAGACTTAGAAGACTTATTCGCAGTAAACTTAAAATCCAACCCTCAATTCATTGAAGGATATTATAATGCTGTTAACCATTACCCTGTTGATGACCCTTCAGAACTTTATTCCGGCGAATCGTCTTATTCTGACGGGTTGGACAAGGCACAAAAAGAAGGAGATGCTATTAGGACTAAGAACTGGAAAATGGCTTTAGAGTTGTTATTAGAAAAAACAGGAGATTTAAAAAAGGAATAGATAATAAATTTAAGACATGGTTAAGAAAATTATCTCAACACTTCTCAGCTTTAAAAAGAAGGAAATTAGTAAAAAGTTTTTAATTTAACTTATCTTCTCAGAATAAGCCCCTCTTTCCCTAAACATTATTGCACTCAAAACCAACTTCTCCCAAATCCCCTAAAACCACTCCCCCAATCCTTTCTGCTTTTTCTTTTCCCTTAAAACCCTCAGTTTTTCCAATTGCTTATCAACTCTTTCTTCAGAAAACTCATGCTCTTGAACTAAAATCTCTTTTATTTTTTCTTCATCTATCTCCTTAAAATCAAACTCAACATCTTCAACAGGATGATTTACAAACAAATCAAAAATCTCCTTCCAATCAAATCTGGCTTCATCAAGAGTTTCAATCTTATCTTTAACACTTTCAAAAATCTTTTCAGGAGTTTTATGTTCCTTAACAAGTTGTAAAGCTTTTTTCTGTCCAATCCCCAAAACCCCTTTAGGATTATAATCTGTTCCAACTAAAATCCCTAAACAAATCAACTGCTCTTGATTAATCTCTAATTCCTTTAAAACATCTTCAAGAACAATAATTTCTGGCCTAACCTCAACATATCCAGAGATAGTTTTTTTTCTCCGAGAAAGAGTTAAATTTCTAATCAACTTCTTAGCCCCAAATAACAAACTATCATAATCCTGGCTTACTACTGCATCAACTTCTTTGTTTTTCTTGGATAAAAAAGCTGCTTCTGCTTCGCCCTCTGCAGGAGCTTGAACAACTGCGATTCCCATTGCCTCCAGCAATTCTTTGCTTTCTTTAATCATAGTTTCATTAAGCCGAATTAACTGACTCCCATATCTTTTCATAGCAACAATATCTTCATCTTGTTTTGCAGTTTCATATTTCTCTCTTGCCAACTCTCGCGCTCCCTCTCTCTTCAAATGAGTTTTCCCTTTTAACTCAGGAGTCTTGCCATCAAAAACATAAACCAACTTAATCCCTTCTGACATTAAATTAATATTTCTATAAAAAATTCCAGAAAGATGGCTTGTAATATTTCCTTGAGAATCCATTAAAGGAGTTCCGTCTGGCTGTCGAATTGTTGAAAGAAATTGATAAAGTGCATTAAATGCATCAACACAAACAATTTTCCCATTTAAAGGAGAAATTTCAATCTCTTTTCTTGGAATAATCTCTTTTATTGAAAGTCCCATTTAATTTAAAATTAAAAACTCTATAAATAATTATCTACTCTTGCCAAATATTCCTCTTATTTCATCAAGGGGATTTTTACCTGTGCTTTTTTCACACCTTTTTGCAGATTTAGCCAAAGCACATGGATCTAAGCTGTCTAAATGAACAGTTGGTTTTGGATTTTCCAAAGAAACTTGTCCCCCATAACCAATATCCTCCCAAACAGAAGTTGGTTCTTTTTGCTCTCCTTCCCACACCTGTTTAGAAAGCTCTTCTCCAGAATCCTCTTCTATCCCATACAATCTATCAAAATAAATCTCATCTGCTTCTCTAAGCTCTGCATTTCTTTGTTCTTGCTCTGGATTAATGTAATCTAAATTTTCCATAAAACAAAACTCCCTCAATCCTTTTTAAACTTTTCTATATTTACTACTTCAAAGTTACAAATTACCCAAGATGTTGTATTTTTAACTCCTTGCCAAGGCTTTTGCTCTTTGAATCTGCTCTTTTTGGGCAGGCGTGCCATTTTTTTCACATTCTTTAAATTTTCCGCAATTCTCTTTAAATTCTAGACAAGCCCTTCGAGAATCATATTTTTCCCCATCTAAACTACAAATAAAATTAGAAGAATTATTTAACTCATATCCTAAACTCCCCCCAATATTTAAAAGAGGACATATTTTGGAAAGACCATCCCTGCAATAAGAATTACGATAATGCTCTAGTTCTTCACTATCAAATAAATCTGTTCTCTCCATTTATTTTTTAAAAAACCCTTACTTATAAAAATTATTAAACTCTAATTTCTATAAAAAATTATGAAAACATCTTTTATTCCAATTGATTATGATTATTTTGATTGGAAAGGCAAAAACTATGCAAAATTAGTTGGTAGAAATGAAAAAGGAGAAAAAATCTGCCTTATTGATTCCTGTCCTGCATATCTTTGGGCAATATTAAAAGAAAATTTAAAACAACCTAAAATAAATCAGATAATTGGAAAAATAAAAACAATAACAATAAGTTCAAAGCAAAGAAAAACAAAAATAGAAAAAATAGAAATAAAAGACAAGAATTTTTTAGGCAAAAAAGTAAAGGCTCTTAAAATTTATGCAACAAATTACAAGGACCTTCATGAGATTGCAAGTAATTTAAAATTCCCAGAAATTGAAAACAGAAGAGGATATGACTTGGGATTTATAACCCATTATATTATTGAAAAACAGCTTCTCCCACTGCAATGGTATGAAGTAAGTGGAGAGCTTTTAAACAATTCCCATGAATTTGGAGGAATAGACATGGCTTTAAATGTTTCTCAATGCATTAAAGCAAAAGAGATTAATCCAATAAAAGAAAAACAATTTTCACCAAATATTCTTGCTTATGACATAGAAACAGATGAATTTAAAATAGGGGAAGGAGAAATTTTAATGATTTCTCTTGTTGGAAAAAATTTCAAAAAAGTCCTGACCTGGAAAAAAACAAAAAATCATGCAGATTATATAGAAGAAGTAAAAGATGAAGCAGAACTTTTAGAAAAGTTCTGTGAATATGTAAAAAAAACAAATCCTGACTTTCTTGTCGGCTATTTTTCAGATGGGTTTGACTTGCCTTATTTAAAAGCAAGAGCAGAATTTCATAAAACAAAACTTTCCTTAGGAATTGACCAAAGCCAGCCAAAATTTTCAAGAGGAATAAACTTAACTGGAAAAATAAATGGAATTGTCCACATTGATTTATTAAAATTTGTAAAAACTGCTTACTCTCAGTATATGCAGTCTGAAACACTTTCTTTAAATGAAGTGGCAAAAGAATTTCTCGGAGACACAAAAAAACAATTTAAATTCCAGCATTCTTCGAAAATTAAAGACTGGAACAAATACTTTGAATACAATCTTCATGATTCAGTATTAACTTATCAGTTATTTGAAAAATTCTGGCCAGATTTTATTGGTTTTTCAAATGTAATCCAAGAGCCAATATTTGATATTTCAAGAAATGGAATGTCAAAAAATGTTGAATCATATATTCTTCACAATCTTGAAAAGTTCAATGAAATACCGGAGCGAAGGCCAAACCATGACGAAATTTCAAAAAGAAGAAACAGAGAAAAATATGAAGGGGCTTTTGTTTTTGAGCCTACACCCGGACTTTATGAAAATATTGCAATGTGGGACTTCACAAGCTACTGGCCGAGCATTATTGTAACATTTAACTTGTCTAAATCAACACTTCTTGAAAAAAAAGAGAAAAATTCAAACAAAGCAGTTGTCTTAGGAAAGGAAATTTATTTTTCAAAAAACAAGGGATTTTTTCCAAAAATGCTTGAAGAAATAATAGAAAAAAGAAAAAAATACAAAAAAGAGCTTCAAAAAAATCCCAATGCAATAAAAAAAGCAAGAAGCAATGCATACAAGCTTTTGGCAAATTCAAGCTATGGATACATGGGATTTTTTGGAGCAAGATATTATTGCCCTGAAGCTTCTGGAGCAGCAACTGCAATAAGCAGGGATTTTATAAAACAAATAATTTCAAAAATAAACAAAAACGGATATAAAACAATTTATTCTGACACAGATTCAATAGCATTTTTAATGCAAAATAAATCAAAAAAACAAATCAGTGATTTTTTAGAAAAAATAAACAAAACACTTCCAGGAATAATGGAGCTGGAATTAGAAGGGTTTTTTAAACGAGGTCTTTGGGTCACAACAAGAGCAGGAACAACGGGGGCAAAGAAAAAATATGCCTTGCTTGGAGAAAATAATAAACTAAAAATCAGGGGTTTTGAAACAGTAAGAAGAGATTGGTGCAAGCTTGCGCGTGAAACCCAGAATAAAGTCATTCAATTAGTTTTAAGGCAGGGGAATGAAACAAAAGCACTTGAATATGTAAAAGATATTGCAAAAAAAATCAAGCAGAGAAAAATAAGCAAAGAAGAACTCATAATCAAAACCCAGCTGAAAAAACCTCTTGCAGAATATAAAGCAGAAGGTCCGCATGTTATTGCTGCAAAAAAAATGAAAGAGCTCAAAATCCCAATAACCCAAGGAAACTTAATTGAATATTATATTGCTGAAACTCCAGGAAAAAAATCCAAACTAATAAGAGATAAAGTAAAACTTCCAGAAGAAAAAGGAGAGTATGACATAGACTACTATCTTAACAGGCAGATACTTCCTGCAATAGAAAATATTTTTCAGGTTTTTAAAATAAATGCAAAAGAATTAATTGAAGGAAAAAAACAAACAACTCTTGGAGATTTTTAAGCAACCCAGCGAGCACCATCCCTCTTTCTAAGGCGATAAGAACCAGAGAGTTTTCCTGCAAAATAATCTACTTGCTCACTTAACTCATATTGTGTAGGAACCTCGCTTGCCTTCCTCATTCTTGCTATTCCAGAGCCAACAACCAATTTTGACTTTTTAAATCTGTCTCTTGCTTTTTGCAAACCTTTAAGAAAATCATTAATATCATCATCAAAAACAATAGTTCTCACCACAATCTCCCCAGGACTCCTTGTTTTAGACAATTCTCTAAGCAGGGATTGTCTTTCTTTATCATCCATTTTAAAATAGATACTTTAAAGATTATAAATTTTGCTAAAATTATTACAAAAATTTAAACAAAAGTCTTAAATACCCCTTATTTTTACCGCTTTTATGACATTAGAAAGATTATTTGCAAGAGTTATTAAAAAAAGTCAATCACCAGAAAGAACCATTTTAATAAAAACTGGCTCCTGCAAAGACTGGCTTTGTTTTGAATTAGATGAAGAAGATAAAAAATGGGCAAGAGTATGGAAAGCACTAAATGAGCCTGAAATAGAGGTTTTTGGAATAAGAGAAAATAAAGAAAATTATGCACTTGCAATATTGGCTCCAAGAGGAATTGGATTAAAAAGAATTCTTCCGCATAGCTTTCCAAAACATTATCTTGAGCCAGCCTTAAGAGGAAAACATATCCCAGGATATCAAAACCTTGTTGTAATTAGTAGCGGAGAACAAAGAGGACAAGACCCAAGAATTGATTGGAAAAGGCTTGCAAAAGATTAAAAACTACAATCTTAAATACTTCTTTAATCTTAGATTTTTATGAAAAGAAAAATTCCAGAAATGAAGCTTCTTTTTAAAGAGAGAATGCAGAATCTTCTCGGAAAAGATTTTGAAAAATATAAAGAAATCCTTAAACAAGAGCCAGTGCGTTCAATTAGATGCAATACCTTAAAGATTTCTCCTAAAAAATTAAAATTACAATTAGAAAAAAAATATAATTGGAAGATTATTCAGCCATGGAAAGATTATCCAAAAGTAATGATTATTGAATCTGAACTTGAACCTGGCGAGCTCGGAAGATCTTTAGAACATCTTTTAGGATATTATTATATTCAAGAGCTTGCTTCAATGCTTCCCCCAATTGCTTTAAACCCCCTACCAAAAGAAAAAGTTCTTGATTTGTGTGCTGCTCCAGGAAGCAAAACAAGCCAGATAGCTGCAATGATGAAAAATACGGGAATAATTATTGCAAATGAAATTTCAATGTCAAGATTAAAAATACTTGCAAGTAATTTAGAAAGATGCGGAGTAACAAATACAATAATAACAAAAAAAGACGGCATTGCTCTTTGCAGAAGACTTGCTAAAATAAAATTCAAATTTAACAAAATTTTAATTGATGCTCCTTGCTCTGGAGAAGGAACCCTGCGTTCAAGCCATAAAACTTATTTAATGTGGAACCCAAAAACAATTTTTTCCCTTTCAAAACTGCAAAAGCAAATGCTTAAAGCAAGCTGGGATATTTTGAAAACAAACGGAGAAATAGTTTATTCAACTTGCACTCATGCACCTGAAGAAAATGAGGCAGTTGTAAATTTTTTTCTAAAAGAATTTACAGACAAAGTCAAGATTGAAAAAATCAAGCTCCCAATAAATCCAAGACAAGGCATAACCTCGTGGAAAGAAGAAAAATATCTTGAAGAAGTAAAATTTTCCTGCAGAGTTTACCCTCAAGACAATAATACCGAGGGATTCTTCCTTGCTAAATTTAAAAAAATAAAAGATTAAACAATGCAAATAAAAACAAAATACAAATCCCAATGAAGAGTGCCGAGTTGAGGGATTCTTCATTGCTAAATTTAAAAAAATAAAAGATTAATTATCCGTAGAATTAACAATGGTGCCAAGGATGTTTGTTATAAGGCTTTTTAGGATTTAACAAAGGCATTGGAACAGAAGGGGGCTGTTCTTGAAAAATAATTTTTGGAGAATAGTGCGGTCTTGAACGACTTTTTTCCTTTTTAGAAGAAAAATAACCAAAAATCAATGCCTGACTTGCAAAATCATAAGCATCTCTCTAATTACCTCAATTTGCTCTTTTGGAAAATTTGCATACTCTAAGATATTTAAAAATCCAAAACTCACAAAAGCAGGACCGAGATTTAAAACAGCATTTGTCATAAAACCCCCATAAACTAAATTGCATAGCTTAGAAAGTTTTGTTCTTTTTTTAAGCATAAGAAAAAATAAGTCTAAGATTTTATAAACTTAATTAAATTAAAAAAGACATGAGAGAACACCATTACCTTAAGATATTTTCAGAAAAAGAAACTCAAAAAATAAAAGAAAAACTCCAATCACAATTTGGCATAAAAGAAATTCCAGGAATATTAATTAAAAAAGGGGCAGAAAGAATCTTTCTTTATCAAGGAGATCTTGCGCCAAAAGAAATAATTAATTTAGAACAAGAAATTCCAATTGAAAGAGCAGGAGTTTATTTTGCAAAAGAAGTTGGGGAAGGAATACGGCTGTCAATTGAAGGAACACAGATTCTTGCAGATCAAATAACAAAAAACATTTTTCAGCTTACAGAAAAACAAATGTTAAAATGGATGCATGGAAATGAATTAAATCTCAAGCCAAAACAGCAAGGGTTTATAGTAATAAAATACAAAAATGATTTTTTAGGAACAGGAAAAGCTTCTGCAGAAAAAATCTCAAACTTTATTCCAAAGAATCGAAGATTAAAAGAGAAGGGTTAGATTATTTCTGTAAAACGCGGGGATAAAAGCTATTAGAAAATTTTTTCTTATAGTCTCTTACCGGGGGGGGGGCCAATAATTGTCCATGCCCATTTTGTCTAATTCCATTAAATTTTTCCAAAATAAGATCAAGTCTTTTTTCCAGAAAAACATCTCCTTCTGCATAAGAAGAACCTGTAACAAGGTAAGCAACACAATCTGCAAAAGTCTCATGTTCAGAACTTCTCCCCCTACTTCCAAAATAACTATAATATGTAGGAAATCCTTCAACCCTCTTTTTCCGTCCTTTAAAAGACCTATGTTCCGCATTTTTAATATTCTCCTTAATCCTCCAGCTTAAATTGATCCACTCTTTAGAAAAAGGGTATTTTACATTATCTGGCAGAGAGAAAAGCCCCATCAATTCATAACCAAAACCTAACTTAAATGCAAGGGAATGAGCCATTTCATGAGCCAAAGTCCATCTAAAGCCATGGGTTCTTCCTTCTTCCCCTAATGGAATCAAATTTCGTTTATACAAAAAAATTTCAAAATCTTCCAAAGCTTTTTTCGGAGCCAAAGTAATTTTATGAGTTACTGGAGAAGTAAAACCTCTGCTCCAATAACCAGAAAGAGGATTAGGATGAAAAGTTCCCTCGCTTCTAACCTGCAAACAGCAATAATCTTTATCAAACTTCATTTTTCTAAAATTAAAGGAAAAAGCTCTTAAATCGCCAATCAAAGAGGAGTATGAATCCAAAATCTGTTCAAAATCAGATAATTCCTCTGAATTAAAATCATGTTCTAAAATAACTCCATGTTTTTTCATCCACCCACAGAAAAATTCTTCTGCAGACAAAACCGGTTCAAAAAGAAAGCCAGCTAAACAACCCCCTATTTTCCCAATACACTCTCTTCTAGTAAACTTCATAAAAAAGAGCCAAATAAAGATTATTTAAATCTAACTAAACAAAAAATAGAAAATACCAAAAAAAGGGAAAACTAATAAACATTTCTTTTTTATTACTTTCATGGATAAAGAAAGAATCCTAAAAGCAGGACAAATAGCAAAACAAGTGGTAGATTATGCTAAAACAATCACAAAAAAAGATGTTCCTCTTTTAGAAATCTCTGAAAAAATAGAATTCAAAATAATTGAGCTTGGAGGCAGACCTGCTTTTCCAGTTAATCTTTCTACAAATGAAATCGCAGCACATTATACTCCAACAATAGAAGACAAAACTCTTGCTTCAGGATTGTTAAAAATAGATATTGGAGTTCATGTTGATGGATGGATAGCAGATACTGCATTTAGCATTGATTTAGAAAACTCCAAAGAAAACAAACAATTAATTCAAACTGCAGAACAAGCCTTAGAAAATGCAATAGAGTTAATAAAACAAAAATCCTCAGAAACAACACTTGGAGAAATAGGGCAAATTATTCAAAAAACAATTGAATTGCAGAAGTTCTCTCCAATAACAAATTTAACTGGACATGGAATGGAGCAATATGACCTTCATGCAGGAATAAGCATTCCAAACATAGACACAAAACAATCTCAAAAAATAGATTCGGGGCTTTATGCAATTGAGCCTTTTTCAACAACAGGAAGCGGTAAAGTAAAGGACGGAAAGCCTTCAGAAATTTATTTAATTAAAGATACAAAAACTCCAAGAAGCCAGCTTGCAAGAGAGATTTTAGAATATGCCCTGCAAGAATACCAAACCCTTCCTTTTTGTTCAAGATGGATAATTAGAAAATTTGGAGCAAAAGCAAAAATTGCCTTAAAACAGCTCGAAGAAAATTCAAATCTCCACCACTTCAAACAGCTTGCAGAAGTTTCTGGTGCAAAAGTCGCTCAAGCTGAACATACCCTTTTAATTGAGGGGGAAAAAGTTATTGTGACTACAAACTAAAAACATCTGCCTTGGCTCTGAAAAATTCTGATTATCCCAAATAACTATTTCCGTTTTCCTTGACTCCAGACTTAGCAGACTTTAAAAAACTCTCTTCAACTTTTTTATAAATTTCAATTGTCTGTTTTGTAATACTTGGTTTTATTTTACTAATGGCTTTTTCAAAATGCTTTTTAGCGACAATCTTGGAATTAATATTCTCCCTTAATGCCAGCATTGCAGCTTCACGAACAACTGCTTCAAGGTCCGCCCCAGAATAGCCTTCTGTTTTCTTAGCAATTTCCTTGATAAACTTTATTTTATCTGCTTTATTAAAAACCTTGCCTTGTGTTCCAAGAGGCATTTTTTCAGTGTGAATTTTTAAAATATTTTCCCTTCCTTTTTGCTCAGGAGCATTAACTAAAAGTATTTTATCAAATCTTCCAGGCCTTAAAACAGCAGGGTCAAGCATATCTGGCCTATTTGTAGCAGCAATAACTAAAACATCATTTAAATCTTCTAAGCCGTCCATTTCAGAAAGCAATTGGTTTAATACTCTTTCAGTAACTTTTGTTCCGCTTTCCTGTCCTCTTCTCCCTGCAAGAGAATCAATCTCATCAAAAAAGATAATACATGGAGCAACTTGCCTTGCTCTTTCAAAAATCTTTCTAACTCCTTCTTCAGACTTTCCAACCCACATACTCAAAAGAGAAGGTCCTTTAACTTGAATAAAATTAGCTTCTGCTTCTTTTGCAACTGCTTTTGCTAAAAGAGTCTTGCCTGTTCCAGGAGGACCATAAAGTAAAATCCCTCTTGCAGGACGAATGCCCAGCCTTGCAAAACTCTCCGGATTATTAATCGGCCATTCAACTGCCTCCCTAAGTTCTTGTTTAATTCCTTCAAGGCCTCCAACATCCTCCCAAGAAATATTTGGAGTCTCAATTAAAACTTCCCTCATAGCAGAGGGTCTTACAACCTTCAATGCATTTTCAAAATCATCTTGCTTCACTACAAGACTTTCCAAAAATTCCTGAGAAATGCTCTCCTCTTCTATCTTTAAATCAGGAAGATTTTTTCTTAAGACACTCATAGCCGCTTCTTTTGTTAAAGCTTCTAAATCTGCACCAACAAACCCGTGAGTAAGAGAAGCAATGGCATCAAGATTAACATCCTTCTCCAAAGGCATTCCACGAGTATGAATTTTTAAAATAGCTAAACGCCCTTCTTTTCCCGGAACTCCAATAGAAAGCTCTCTGTCAAAACGCCCAGGCCTTCTCAACGCTTCATCAATAGAATTAACCCTATTTGTAGCTCCAATAACAATCACCTTGCCTCGAGCTTTCAAACCATCCATCATAGTTAAAAGCTGAGAAACAACCCTTCGTTCAACTTCTCCTTGAGCATCCTCTCTCTTTGGAGCAATTGCATCAATCTCGTCAATAAAAATAATTGTGGGCGCATTTTTTTCAGCTTCTTCAAAGATTTCCCTAATCTTTTTTTCAGATTCTCCATAAAATTTAGACATAATCTCCGGACCATTTAATAAAACAAAATTAGCCTCAGATTCATTTGCAACTGCTTTTGCTAAAAGAGTCTTGCCTGTTCCAGGAGGACCATGCAACAAAACTCCTTTTGGAGGTTCAACACCAAGCTTTTCAAAAATCTCTGGATGCTTCATTGGAATTTCAACCATCTCTCGGATTTTTTTAATTTCTTCCTTCAACCCCCCGATATCTTCATAAGTAATATCCGGGATTCTCTCATCAGAGGATTCAACTGCTTTTGGATTTAAAACAACCTCTGTATTTTCAGTTACAATTACTGGTTTAACAGGATTTGTATTAATAATTACAAATTTAATCTGAGTCAATCCTCCGCTCAGTCCTCCAAAGCCCATTTCCCCAAAAGCTCCACCAAACATTTCTTCAAATTCATCTCCAAACAATCCTCCCATCTCAGAAAACAAGTCTTTTCTTCTTTGCACTCCTCCTAAAACAACCAAATCCCCCTTGACCAATGCTCTTCCTAAAAGGCCTCTCCTCAATGTTTCAGAATCTGCCTGAACCATAATTCCTTTTTGAGCTGGAGCAATAATAATTTTCTTTGCCTCTTTTACTTCTGATGCACTGACTTCAACAACATCTCCAATACCAGTTCCAGCATTTCTTCTCAAAATCCCGTCAATACGAATTATTCCTTCCCCAACATCTGCAGGATAAGCCCTGTCTGCAATAGCCACAGTTTCTCGAGAGCCCTTTATCTTAATCACATCTCCTCTTTTAATTCCAAGCCCATTCATAATTGTTTGGTCAATTCTTGCAATTCCCTTATATGCATCATCTTGCATTGCTTCAACAACAGTCAATTTAATATTCTTTTTAGGCATTTCCTTTTACTCCAAAATTTAAAGAGAGTCTTCCAAAATCTTCAAAACAAAGTCTAACCATTTCATTCATTATTTTTTCCTGATGCTCCATAAATGAAACAATCTCTTTTGGAATTGAAACAGCATAACTATTTCCGACCAACCTCATTTTAACTCTATATTCTTTGTTTTTTAAGTTTAAAAATTTTTTATATTCTGCCTCATCAAGCGGATGAACAATTTTTTCCCTGCATTTTGGACAAACAACAACCCTTAAAACAAATCCATTTTTCTCTATCTTTGATTTTTGCATTTCTTTTCCGCATTTTTTACAAATAATTGTTGTATCAAATATATCTATCATGGTATATACTGGATGTATATACTATTTAAATCTTTCGGAAAATTGTTTTTGTCTAGGAGATTTAGCCTGTATAAAAAAAGTTCCTTTTAAAAGAGGTTCTTCTTCAAAAAAACATAATTTTTTTAGATTTGAATGAACCATTGTTCCATCAGAAAGAATTGAAAAGCCAAGGGATTGATAAAATCTCCTGGCTCTCTCTGGACCTATTTGAGGGAGATTTAATTTCATTCTTGAAAAACCCTGAGACAAAAATTCTTTTGCAACAGAAGAAACTAACCTGCTTCCTCCCCCAAGTCTTCTAAAATGAGGGGAAACATACAAATTATAAAGCCATCCACAATTTGTAGACTCTTCAACAGGCTTACCATAAAAAACAAATCCAAAAATATCTCTCTCAGCAATGCAACTTACAAATCCTCTTCCAGATAAACACCTTCCAAAAACATATCCTTTACTCTCTGAAATAGGACAAGAATGTGCTTCATACCCTGCTTCACAACAATCTTGAACCCAAAGAAAAAAAACTCGCTCAAAATCTCCTTCCTCAATCTTCCTAACATTAATTTTCAATTCTCCCATAAAAAATTTTCAAAAAGAACATTTATAAAACTTTCAGGCATCTTTATTTTATGAATAAAAAAATAAAAAAATCCTTGGAATATTTCTGGAATGTATTATGGAAAGATGAAAGTTTAAAAGGGTGGATTTTTTCAGTTATAATCTTGTTTCTCCTCATAAAATTCATTTTTTTCCCTTTTTTAAACCTATTAACTGGAACCTCTCTTCCATTAGCAATAGTAGAATCATGCAGCATGTATCATGGAGAAATATTGCAAAATTATAACTCTTGGTGGCAAGAACACGAAAACAAATATGATGAGTTTAATATAAAAAAACAAGAATTCAAAACTTTTCCCTTAAAAAATGGCTTCAATAAAGGAGACATTCTTCTATTAACTAGGGCTAATCCAGAAAAACTAAAAATAGGAGACATCATTATTTTTAATGCAAATCAAGCTAATCCTGTAATCCACAGAATAATAAAAATTACAAAACAAGGAGGCAAAAAATATTTTTCAACAATAGGAGATAACAATAATGGACAGCATGAATTTGAAAAAAAGATTTCCGAAGAAGAATTAGTTGGAAAAGCGATGGTTAAAATTGCGCCTTATATTGGATGGCTAAAATTAATATTTTTTGAAAATAAAAGATCTTTTTATGAAAGAGGTTTTTGCAGAGTGAAATAAAAACATTTTTAAAGAAAGTTTAAGTAACCAAAAAATAGAATTTTACTATTTAAACAAAGAAATAAGTAAAATCTAATAAAAATAAATTTTAAAAAATAAAATGGAATTTTGTCACTTGAGCGACTGTGTCTGCGAAGTAGTCGACAAAATTTCAAAGGAGAGATAAAAATGGAATTTTGTCCTAAATGTGGTGCAGTTTTAATACAAAAAACAAAAAATGCAGGATGTCCTCGGTGCGGATATTCTTCAAAAGGAAAACTAAAAATTAATGTTTCTGAAAAAGTTAATGAAAGAAAAGAAGTTGCAGTTGTTTCAGATAAAGATAAGCCCACTCTTCCAGTAGTAGCAGAAAAATGTCCAAAATGTGGGAATGAAACTGCATATTTTTGGACTGTTCAGACACGGGCTTCAGACGAAGCAGAAACAAAGTTCTTTAAATGCACAAAATGCGAGCATACAAAAAGGGATTATCGTTAACTAACTTTCTTGCCAATTCTTTCAGAAAAATTGCACCTTCCACATTTCAATAAAATAAGATTATCTTCATCTCCATAAAAAACTCCCATATCAATTATCTGAGCTTTATTATATCCGCACTTTTTACAGACATTTTCATAAATTGCAAATTCATTTTCTCCCTTAACAAACCCTTTCCCCCTCTCATTTAAAGAAAATTTTTCAGGAATTTCAGTGCCTTTTTCAACTTTTTCAGAAAATCCGCATCTACAACTAATAAAAAATTCTTTTTCCTTTTTTTCAGGAATTAATATTTTTTTGCATCTTGGACAAAATTTCATGCTCATTTTAAAAATCCAAATGGCCCCGATGGGATTTGAACCCACGACACCCAGATTAAGAGTCTGGTGCTCTAACCAGGCTGAGCTACGGAGCCATATATTTGCAGGTCAGATGGTTTTAGCCAGAATCTCGTTAGAGATTTTCTGAGCCTAACCAGGCTGAGCTACGGAGCCAGTAAAGGATATAACCAAAATAAAAAGCTAATTTAAAAAACTTCTTATAAGAAAAAAAGAGACATCACCTCTATGGCTAAAAGCCGTCTATAAAAAAACTACTTAATTAAGCCGTGAATGTCTTCAATTGCATCAGCAACATCCCTTCCTTTTTTAGTCAGTTTAATGAGTTTGATTCTTCCTTTTTTTTCAAACTCAACTAACCGAAGGTGTTCAAGGGTTTGCAATATCTTCACAGCATGGCTGTAAGTGCAGTCCACTTCCTTAGCCAAAACACTCCCGTATCTCATACGGTTGTTCTTCTTAAGAGAAACCAGCATCAAAGCCGGCTTTCTACGAAAAAAGATATCAAAATTTTCTTTCATTTTAATTTTCTTTTTCAAACCCATGGTATTTAACTTATATAATCGGATAGTATCAAACTTATATATGTTTTGCAACCATATCATTCAATCACAGTAGTGATAAATCAAAGGAGAAAAATAGCAAGAATTATTAAATGAAAAAAACAAGATAATTCAATGAAAAAAACAAGGAAAATAAAAATACTTGCAATGGGGGATATTCATGCAGATAGGGGTCTGGCAAAAAAACTTTCAAAAATCGCAGAAAAAGAAAAAGTAGATTTGGTAATCTTTGCAGGAGACATTACTTGGGGAAACCTGGAACTTAAAGAAATCATCAAACCATTTGAGAGAATCAATAAAACAGTTTTAATGATTCCAGGAAATCATGAACCTCCAGAAACAATTGAAACAATCAGCCAAATGTATGGGAGTGCGAGAAACATTCATGGCAATTCTTTTCAAAAAGGAGAAATAGGGATATTTGGAGCAGGCACAGTTGATTGGGAGGAAGAAAATCCTACAAACACAGAAATATTTAATCTTTTAAAAAAAGGAAATGACTCTCTTAAACAGGCAAAAAAGAAAATAATGGTAACTCATATGCATCCTCATAAAAGCCAGGCAGAATTTTCTGGATTTAAAGGTTCAAAAGCAGTCAAAGAAGCCATTAAAAAATTTACCCCTGATATTGCAATCTGCTCACATATTCATGAAGCGGGAGGATTGCAGGAAAAAATAGGAAAAACAAAAGTAATCCATGTATCAAGAAATCCTGCAATTTTTGAAATTTAATTTAAATTCTTAAGAATAAAATTCACTCTTTTTTCAACAGGCATTACTGAAACAATAGTCGGCCTATAACCAAGCTGTTTATAAAAATCCAAAATTTTTTCGTGCAATTTTCTTGCCTCTTTTTCGTCTTTTTCAATTCTTATTTCATCTTTTTTAAATGGCAATTGTTCTAAACCAAACACCTTATGATATTTTACCTGCCTTGCATTTTCAAAAAGTTTCTCAGGAATAAACCCTAATTTAATTTTGCAATAAGCAAGAACATCAATTAAAGACATATCTAAAAAAGCAAATTCAATAATGGAGGAATTTTTCAAACTTTTCTTCTCCTGCAATTGCATCTCAAAAATCAGCTTTTGCCTGATTAAAATTTCTTTGGAAGTTTCTTGAAAATTTCTCCTTTCCTTTAAAACTTCTCTAACAAATTCTGGAATAACATCAAAATCTTTTTTTCCAGTTCCTTGATAATTGTAGTTTTTCCAGAACAAGCGCCCCTGCAAGAACAATCTTTTTCATCTAAAAACCAAAATAATTTCATTTTTAAAATTCTATTACAACCAAAAAATAACAAAACCTAAATTATAATTGCCTCAGTTTTTCTCACCTTATCCTTTTCCTCATCAAAATCAGTAATAAGAGATTCTGTAGTTAAAACCATTGAAGCAATTGATGCTGCATTCTGCAGAGAATTTCTCACTACCTTTGTAGGGTCAATAACTCCCGCATCAAACAAATCTTCAAACTTGTCTGTTTTAGCATTATATCCATAATTTTTATCTTTCCCGTTTATCTCAGAAATGACCTCTGCCTCTTCTTTTCCAGAATTTCTTGCAATCTGTCTTAAAGGCTCTTCTAAAATCTTCTTAATTATATTAACTCCAATTTGCTCATCTCCTTCAAGCTTTAACTCATCTAAAGATTCTTTTGCCCTGTAAAGTGTGATTCCTCCTCCAGCAACAACTCCTTCTTCAACTGCTGCCTTTGTTGCATTTAAAGCATCGTCAATCCTCATCTTTTTTTCTTCTAACTCTGTTTCTGTTGCTGCCCCAACCTTAATAACTGCAACCCCTCCTCCAAGTTTAGCAAGCCTCTTTCGTATCTCTTCTTTTTTATAATCTGAATCAGAATTTTTAATTTGTTCTTCCAAAACCTTCTTTCTCTCGTCTATTTTTTCAGAATCTCCTTTTCCTTCTACAATTATTGTTTTGTCAGAATCAACAACAATCTTTCTTGCAGAACCAAGCCAAGAATCCTCAAACTCTTCTAACTTCATTCCTTTTTGCTCGCTTACAACCTCCCCCCCGGTTAAAATCGCAACATCCTCTAAAACATCTTTTTGCTCGTCCCCAAATCCAGGGCTTTTGACAGCACAAACCTTAACTGCCCCTTTTATTAAATTAATTATCAACGCTGCCTGAGCCTCGCCTTCAACATCTTCTGAAATAACAAACAAAGGCTTTCCCTCTTGAGCGCTTTTCTCAAGAACTGGAATCAGCTGTTTCATATTGGATAATTTTCCATCAACAATCAAAATATACGGTTCTTCTAATTCGCAAATCATCTTTTCGTGATCTGTTGCCATATAAGGAGAAATAAACCCTTTGTCAAACTGCATTCCCTCAACTACCTCTAAATCAGTCTCTATACTCTTGCCATCTTCAACAGTTATTACTCCGTCATTGCCGACTTTTTCCATTGCCTCTGCGATTAAATTTCCAATTTCAGAATCATTATTTGCAGAAATTGAACCAACTTGGGAAATCATTTCCTTATCCCTGATTTCAACAGAATTTTTCTTTAAAAATTCAATTATTTTTTTGACAGATTTTTCAATTCCTTTTTTAATCTCAATTGGATTGTTTCCTGCCGTGATGTTTTTCATTCCTTCCTTAATTATTGCCTGCCCGAGCATTACTGCAGTTGTTGTTCCGTCTCCAGAATCTTCCTGAGATTTTACTGCAATTTCCTTAACTAGCTTTGCTCCAATATTTTCAAATTTATCAACCAAACTTATTTCTTTTGCAATTGTAACTCCGTCATTAGTAACAAGAGGGGAAGAATCCTTATCTAAAATTACATTTCTTCCTTTTGGACCAAGAGTAATCTTCACTGTATCTGCAACCTTATCAATCCCCTTTAACAAAGCCTGCCTTGCATCTTCACTAAACAAAATCTGCTTTGTGTCTGTCATTGCAGTTCCTCCTCTGAAATTTCTTTAAGCAAATTATACTTAAGATTAATTAATGTGAGCAAGCTGAAATTCTTTAAAATAAAATCTGGCTCAAGAATTTTTAATTTGGGCTTTTCTTCACTCCCAGAAACAAAATAAATATAATATTTTGAAATTTCTTTTCCCAATAATTTAAATGCAGAAAAATTAATCAGAATATCTCTGTTTTTGTTGCCAATCTTCACATCAATAAACCTGTCTCCGGATTTTACATGATACCCTTTTTCTCTTTTATTCATCATCTCTGGATTTCTTCCCTGCTTTTTCTCATATTCCAAGACCAATTCAACTGCCTTTTTCCTTGTAATTTCTGCCATTTTAATTTTCTATAACTGCAAGAACATCTTTTAACTCAATTATTAAATATTTTTCTCCATTTATCTCAAATTCATCAGAAGAATATCCTCCATAAAGAATCTTATCTCCTTTTTTTAAAGGCAATTCCTTTCCTCCAGAAACAACCCCTACTTCTTCAACAACAGCCTGCTTTTTTTCTTCTCTTGCTTCTTCAGGAATATAAATACCTCCCGAAGTTTTTTCTTCTGCTTTAACTGGCTTAATTAAAATTTTCTCACCGAGAGGCCTAATTTTCATTTTCATTCCTCCTTTAGATTAAAACACTAATATTTTGACTTTAAAAATTTTTCTTTATTTCAGAATATAATTTAAACTCTTTGTCTCAACAACCAAAAAATAATAAAACTCACTTGCTACCTAATTTTATGCCAAAACAACCTAAAAAAACAAAAGAAGAAAAATTAGCAGAAAACTTTTTTCCATTAAAAGAAGAAGATGTAAAACAAACAACTGAAAAGCAAATCAAAGAGCCGGGTTTCAAAGAAGAATATCTCAAACACACAACTGAAAAACCGGTTCAAAGAATCCCAAAAAAACAAGAGCTTTTAAAGGGAACAGTTGAAAAAGTTTACAAAAGACCAACACTCAGCCAAATTGAAACAGTTGAATATATTGGAGAGAAAAAAGAAAAGCCAAAAAAGAAAACTAAAAGAAAAAAAAGAGTTTCAAGAAAAAAAGAGCCAAAAATAAAAATTCAAAAAGTTCCTTACTCTCCTCCGAAAATTTCTTTAAAAAAATCCGGATACGAATTAATCATCACTGAAAAGCCACAAGCAGCTACTAAAATTGCTACTGCATTAGGGGAAGCAACTCAAAGAACAAACAACAAAGTCTCATATTATGAAGTAGACAGAAATGGAAAAAAAATAATTGTTGCATGTGCAGTAGGCCATCTTTTCACATTAAAGCAAAACAAATCAGGCTCTGAGATTCCTACTTTTGACATAGACTGGAT
Source organism: archaeon (assembly GCA_024278335.1). GTDB lineage: Archaea > Nanobdellota > Nanobdellia > Pacearchaeales > GW2011-AR1 > JAJRTJ01. Next base: position 151,045 of record JAJRTJ010000003.1, on the reverse strand, counting down.
TCCAAATTATCTTGCAAGAAAAAAAGACTTTACAAAAAGATATTATGACACAATTTTAAAATTAGCAAAAGGCGCAGGGAGCATCATAGTTGCAACAGACTTTGATATTGAAGGAGAAATTATTGGTTGGAATGTTGTAAGGTTTATTTGCGGGCAGAAAAATGCAAAGAGAATGAAATTCTCCACTTTAACAAAAGATGAACTAAACAAAGCCTATGAGCAGGCATCTGACGAACTAAACTGGGGGCAGGCATATGCAGGAGAAACAAGGCATTATTTGGACTGGTTTTATGGTATTAATCTTTCAAGAGCATTAATGAATGCGATAAAAACAACCGGAAGATTTAAGATTATCTCAATAGGAAGAGTGCAAGGACCAGCATTAAATTTAATCGTCAAAAGAGAAAAAGAAATCCAAGCATTTAAGCCAGAGCCTTACTGGCAGATTTTTATAAAAATTGATGACAACAAAAACCAAATTGAATTAAAACATATTAAAGATATATTCAATAAAAAAGACTTAGATAAATTTAAAGATCTTATTGGAAAAACTTGCAAAGTTGAAACAAAGAAAAAAGAGCAATCACTTCCTCCAAATCCTCCATTTAATCTAACTACTCTTCAAACAGAGGCATATAAGTTTTATGGAATAACCCCTTCTGCAACATTAAGAGCAGCCCAGTCTCTCTATCTTTCTGGATTAATTTCTTATCCCAGGACCTCTTCGCAAAAACTTCCTGAATCTGTTGGATATAAAGAAATTCTAAAAAAACTCGCAAAACAATATCAAGTAGAACATTTGATTAAAAACAGCAAGCCCATTGAAGGGAAAAAACAAGACCCTGCCCATCCCTCAATTTACCCTACAGGAAACACACAAATTCTTTCAGGAGATGAAGAAAAAATTTACTCCCTTATTGTAAAGAGATTTCTCTCTTTATTTTGTGAAAACGCAATCATTGAAAACAAGACAATAACTGCAGAAATAAATAATTTAAAATTCCGAACTACTGGAAAAGAGATAGTAAAAAAAGCATGGATGGAAATTTATCCATCTAAATCAAAAGAAACCCCGCTTCCAGATATAAATGGTGAAGCCAAGATTATTGATTCAAAAATAGAAGAAAAACAAACACAACCTCCCAAAAGATACTCTCCTGCCTCAATTTTATCTCTGCTTGAAAAAAAGAATCTCGGAACAAAAGCAACAAGAGCAAACATTCTTGAAACTCTTTATGACAGAGGATATATCAAAGACCAAAGCATAAAAGCAACTCCGCTGGGCATTTCCCTAATTGATACCTTAGAAAAATATTCCCCAATAATCATAGACGAAAAACTTACAAGAGAATTTGAAGAAGAGATGGAAAAAATAAGAGAGATAAAAGACAATAAATTCCAAGAAAAAGAAGAATCTATAATTAACAAAGCAAAAAAAACAATTACAAAAATAGCACAAGATTTTAAGACAAATCAAGCAAGAATCGGAGGAGAGCTTTTGCAGGCAAATTTAGATTATATTGAACAACAAAAAATTGAAAACACCTTAATCAAATGCCCTGTTTGTAAAAAAGGAAGTCTTGCAATAACTTATTCAAAAAAGAACAAAAGACATTTTGTCGCATGCAACGCCTATCCAGAGTGTAAAACAACTTATTCTCTTCCTCCAAATGGAATTATAAAAAAAGCAGACCAAATTTGTGAAGAATGTGAGTTTCCAAAGCTAATGAGATTGCAAAAAGGAAAAAGACCTTGGATTTTTTGTTTTAATAGGGAATGTAAAACCAATAAAGAAAGAATAGAGGAGTATGAGAAAAAAGAGAGAAATAAATAAAGCCTCTTAATTTAAAAAAATTATGGGACGTCTAAAACCACTCCCTTAAACTTCTTTCAGTTCTTAATCTTTTTAATAATTTACTCTTACCAAGAATATAATCAACATCAAAATTATACTTAATCTTAGCAATCTTTTTAACTCCTTCAAGCAATTCTTCTCTTGAATTAAATTTCATGTTTTTTTGTAAAGCTTTTTTTACAGACTCCCTGACAACCCAAACTCCTAAAGCAGCCCAATAAGAAGGAGTTTCTAACCTAATAACTAAAACACTCGCCTGCCTCTTTATTTTATTCAAATACTCAACAATCGGCAAACGCGCAGCATAATAACCCCCGACACAATTTGAAGCATAGCTTTTTCTTCCATAAAACCCCTCGTCATCTGTTGAAGCCTTTATTTCTGTTCCAGGATTCCAGCTTGAACCAGGATAATATAATTCAAATAACTCATAACTCCATACTCCAGGGAAAAACATAATCAGATATTGATTTCCCATAAATTCTCCAAAAAACAACCCATAATCCTCAACCCATTTATGCTCTCGAACCTGCTCTAAAATCTGTTTTGCCAAAGTATCATCAGTTGCAGTAATGCTCCAGCGAGTAGGAACCATTTTCTTATCTTTCTTCAACCCCATAACCCCCACACTCAGAATTTTAGATAAAACATTTTCATCAAATCCCTTTTTATACAAAATCCCCAACCCCTCCCCAGACTTAATTTCATCATTAATAATTTTATCAACTGCTTGATGAACTTTTACATTTGATACAATCTTTGCCTTTTTCAACGGGGCCTTTAATCCTTGATGCAACAAAACTCTATCCTTCTCTCGAGCAAAATACATTTTATTTTTTAACTCAATCTCCATATCAACTGGCTTTGATGCAATTGCAATTTCTTTTACAATATTCATAAACTTATTCTTAATCTTGCTTCTAACAGAATGAACATTGCTTCTAAACCTTGAATTAAGAAGATTATCTCTTAATTTAACCACATCTCCAACCTGAAAATCTTCCTTAGCCCAATAATGCGGAGCATCAAAAATCCAGGCATTTTCCTCTTTTTCAAGCGGACTCAAAATTCCCACATTTACATTAGGGTAACGCAACTTAGAACCAACAAAAACACTCGGTGGACTAATTGTATCAATCTTAGACAATTTTTTAATATTAACAGTTTTAAAATTTGTCTTAGCTATTTTACTCATAACTTCAAACTTTATCTTTTCCATAAAATTATAAGACAACAAGACTTTAAATTAATTAATATAAAAATAGTTAAGCAATTAAGCGGGATTAGAATAACCAGTATTTTTCCCTCTCCAATCATAATTCCCTTCCATCTTTGGTCCAATTATCTGGTGAGGTTTATAATGTTTAGACTCTCTCACAAGCTCGTAATACATCAAACTTCCTAACCTGCCTAGGAGTTAATCGGACATACTTCAAACCCTCCATTGCCTTTTGCAATTTCCCACTTGCTTTCTGGCTCTCTCTACTGTCCATATTAAACATACGAAAAACTCCTTTAAATAAATTTTAATTTAACAAAATCATATCCATCTTCTTTTAAAAATTCCTTTATCTTTAATAACAAAATCCATTTCTTTTTGAGGCAGGCTTCTGTGTTTTAACAAAACAGCTTTTCTTTTATTTCCTGTTTTTTTTAATTCAATAATGCACTTGCTCCAATACTTAAACAAATCTCCTCCAACAATATTTGTCTCTCCTTCCACCCCCTTTATCCAATCCTCCTGAGAAACAAACTGCTTATAAACTTGATTTGTAATTAAAACAGGAATATTTTTCTTTCTTGCAATTTCTGCCAAAACCCTCATTTGTTTTGCAACCTCTTTATTGACTTGCTGAATTTGAAAACTATCTCCTTGCTTTAAAGCATCTCCTAATTCAAGTCTGTAAAGCATTGCTATTCCATCAACAACAATTAAATTAATATGTTCTGCCCTAATTTTTTCAAGAAGAGTTTTAAAGATTTTTTTTTGCTCATTAAAATCAACTGGCTGAAGAAGAAAAATATTCTGCAAAACTTTGTCTGCTTCTTCTGCGCCGACAATCTGCTTTATTCTGTCTGAAGAAAACCCTCCTTCTGTATCAATGAAAATAATTTTACTATCTTTTTTTGCCTGACTGCAGACCGCCATCATGCAAAAATTAGTTTTGCCTGAGCCAGGAGGGCCTGCGATCATTGTCACCACATCTTTTTCATAGCCTCCATAAAGCCATTTATTTAAATCAAAGCTCCCCGCAGAAATCTTGTTTATTTTGTAAAAATTTTTCATAAAACTAAAATTAGCTGAAGATTAATAAGCATTGTTATATTATAAGAAATAAACCTACTTCAACTTTTTAAAATCAGCTTCAATAGAATCAAGCTCTTTAACAATTATTTTCAAAGCATCTTTGATGACTTTTTTAGCATCTTTTCCTTTTGTTTCAACTTTGACAATCGGAGCCTTTGTTGGATGCTCTCTTTTCCAAGCTGCAAAAACTACTGCAGAATCTTTGTTTAAATACTCCCTTAACAGCTCAGCAATAGTCGCATTATTAATTTCAAATTCAATCATATCTTTTGATTCATTAAGAACCTTTACTTCCATAAAAGGATGTCATAAAATGAATTTATAAAGCTTTTTATTACTCTTTTTTTCTAAAAATCAACTCATTCATATCTTCAATTCCAAATTCATCTGAATCAGAGGCAATTTCAACTTCTTCTGTATTGTCCTCTTCAACAACAAGTTTTCCTTCTCCCTCTTCAGTCTCAACAGAGACCTCCTTATTTTCTTTAGAGAGCATTTCTTTTTTCTCTTCTTCCTGCAATTCCTTTAAATCAGCAATAGTTAAGCTCTTTAAACTTACTGGGTCAAAATTTAATCCTTTTTCTTTTACTCTTTGTTTTAATTCAACATCATATTCTGGCTTAATAAGCCTGACTCCTAAATAACTTTGGATTTTGCTGATTAATTTATTCCCATCATTTGGAAGAACTCCTTTTTCTGCCATTATTATTGCAGATTCTGGTTCTGCAAGTGCTTCTGCAAACTGCCTACGAGTTAGATGCTTTCTTCTTCGAGCCCGCATAATAATCCAGTGAAAATTTTCAACAAGGTCTTTTCTTTTTGGATTTTCAATTTTTTCATATTTTTTCTCAAAGTTTTCATTTACTATTTGTTTCAAAGAAACATCTTCGGGATGTTTTTCAAAACCAAAAATCTTTTTTTCTGGCTTTTTCTCCTCAGCTGGCTCAGAATCTTCTAAACAAGGCTTTTTAATAAGAAGTATATCTTCTTCTAAAGAACACTTTGAACAAACCCCCACAATTCCTTCCTCACAAAGCCCATCAAAAAGACGAGCCTTTTCTTCAGAAATCCCGCATTTAAAGCACTCCTTAACCATAAAACTATATAGCTTAAATCTTTTTTAATATTTGTATGATAAAAGGATAGCTTTAATTCAAATATTTTTCTAAATCTTTAACAGAAGAAAGTTCTGAAATTACAACATTATCTCCAATGATTACAACTGGAAATTCTTTAACATTAAATTTTTGCACCATTAAATCAACAGAAGAAAGCTCTGTATCTACTGCAATAGGAAGCAGGATTATATTTCCTCCTTGTTTTTCCTTTAATTCCTCTAATACTTTTGCCCAAACATTTTGAAGTGCTTTTTTCTCTAAATTTTTTTCATTATAATTATAAAGATAAACCACTGGAACTAAGGAAGAATTGCATTTCTCAAAAATTTTAAGGCTATTAATCCAAATAAAATTTCTCAACAAGTCATACTTTTTATGCTCTAAATCAACAGAATCTGTTAATCTATTTGAGCCTTCATATTTGTTCAAAAGTTTAGCTTCAGTATAAACTCTATCTGCAAGCCCTAAATTAGCCTGAATAACTTCTGAACAACTCAAAGAACCTGACTCTAAAAAACTATTCATAGCCAAAACATCTAAAAGGGCAATTTCTGAACGGCTGTAATACTCCCCAATTTTATTGACTCTTTTTGACTCAATTGCAACGCCAATTAAAATTCCAAGAATAAAAATAACTGCTGTAATTAACAGCGCTTCCCAAAACACATGCTTTTTGCTTTTTAACATTTTACCACTTATGATTTCCAGTTAAATACTTGTATAAAGAGGCAATCAACAGCACAGGGTATACAAGCAAATAAATGAATATATATGTTAAAACATCTAAGATGGATTCTCTTTTAAATTCTTCTTTTTCTTTTTTTGAATAAGAAAGACCCAGAAAATTAAAAGACAAGCTTAAGCCTAAAAGAATCATTCCAAAAAAGAACAAAATAGAAGGAGAGAGGCTGAGATCATTTAATCTTAAAATAGCAGTTTGAGCTTCAATTGAATATGATGCTGCAAGGTATTTAACAATAAAATACCTTGATAAACGATAAACAAGAAGAATCAGTCCTGCAATCCCCAAAAACCATGAGCTTACAAAAAAAGGAAGAATAAATGCCCCCAGCATTCCGCATGAAAAAAAGGTTTTCCTGTATTTATTGATTGTTTGAATTCCCCCAACATTCCATCTTAACCTCTGCTTAAACCAGCCAGTAAAAGTTTCTGGAACAACAGTATAAACAAGGCTTGCAAGAGCCATGTGGACTTTCCAGCCGTCTTTCACAAAATGCCAAGTTATCTCAATATCTTCTGTTAAATTTTTCTCATCAAAACCCCCGACCCTGTCAAAAGCTTTTTTTCTATAAATACTAAGAGGCCCGTTTGTAACATAAATAGCATCAACAAATCCCAATAACTTTCTTGTAAAGGCAATAATTTTGTATTCTACTGTCTGTAATTTTGCTAAAAACTTTCTTCGGTTTTTAACTAAAACTCTTGAAGTAACTGCTCCAACTTTTGAATCATTAAAAAATCCAACCATATTTGAAATAGCGTTTTTTTCTGGAAAAGAATCTGAATCACTAAATCCAATTAATTCTGTCTTCACAAATTTTGCCCCATAATTTTTAGAGCCAGCAGCATTCCCGGTATTTTTAGGAGTCTGCAAGGCAACAACTTTTGAATATTGCTTTGCAAATTTTTTGATTACATTATAAGAATTATCTTTACTGCAATCATCAACAACAAAAATCTTTTCAAGCCCAGGATAATCTGAACTTAAAAGTGCTTTAATTGTCTCCCCAATATTTTCTTCTTCATTATAACAAGGAACAACAATGCTCAAAGAACGTATTTTATCTGGCTTGATAACTTCAAACATTTGTTTTTTATTTTGGGAATAAATTAAAATAAACAAAAATAAATAATAAAATCCTAAAAAAGTAAATACTAGATAAAGAATAGTAAGCCAATCCATCTTACTTTTCCCTCACTGAACTTTCTTCAGCATCTCCTGCTTTTTCAATCTCCATCTCTTTCTTAAGAACTATCTTTAAAGGATTTCCCCCCTCAGGATTTTGAATTCCAAAATAATCATAAAAATCGTCGCTTAAACTTAGAATGCTCGTATGCCCTTCTTTTTTCTTCTTAATTAATCCAAGGTCAAAAAATTTTTTAATATGGTCATATGCCTTATTTCCCCGAATCTTGATAATTACTGACTGCTTAATTGGCTGTTTAAATGCAATAATTGCCAGAGTCTCTTTTTCTGCTTTGGTGAATTCTGAGCTTCCTGTTGCAAGCTTATTCACAAGCCAAGAATATTCCTGCCTCACATCCATTTTCCACAGCCCATTTTTCTCAACAACTTCAATTGCAGAGTCCATCTTTTCATATTTGTCCTTTAATTTTTCCAAAAGCTCTTTAAGAATTATTGGATTAAAATCACTAAGTGAAATTAACTCTGTCATATTTAAAAATCTCCCAGAAACAAACAAAACTGCTTCAAGAGTTCTCAAGTCCTCTTTTTCACGAGAGTCATCTATTTCCTCTGCAGTCTTAGCTGAAATCTCCATTTAAATAAAAACAAAAGCTTATTTAAAAGCATTATCTATAAATTTTCATGAAAAAAACAGCCTTAATTATATTATTGTTTTCTATTGCAGTAATCCTTCTTTTAGCAACAAATCTTTTAATTCTTAGAGCAGTTTCTCAAAAGGAAATAGATGATGTAACTCCAAGAATTTTATGCTCAGAATTAAAAAAATACAATCCAGAAATTCTCTGGATAATTCCTAATTATAATAACACAGACATTTCTAAAAACCAAACTTGGTGTCAGGAAATCCTTGAATTAAATAAAATAATCGGCATGCATGGGATAAAGCACACTTACAAGGAATTTGAAAAAAATATCAGCCAAGCAGAATTAGAGTCTGCAATTCAAATTTGGAAAAATTGCTTTAAGTCTGCTCCAACACTTTTCAAAGCTCCGCAGCTTGCACTCTCAAAACAAAATAAAAAACTTTTGCAAGAAAACAATTTTACAATCAAAGGACAAACTAATCAAATAATTCATAAAGTTTATCACTGCAATGATACCGGCCTTCTCTCAAATAAAATTATTAACTTAATCTAAATCTCAAAATTGCTCCCATTCCAGAGAGATTTTTAAACTGCTGACCTTCTTCAGTGTCTAAAGAAACGGTCTCAATAACAGAATCAATGCTTTCTGCTTTTTCTCTAAATTCTTTCAACAACTTTTTATCCAAATCTTTAGAAACAATTAAAGTTTCAACTGCCCCATATTCAAGAGCTTTTCGAATAGCTTTTTCTTCATAAACAGCAAGTTCAGGATTTTCCCCAAGTGTTGTTAAAAATCTTTCAATTAATTTTTTCTCTCGCATAATTTCTTGATTTGCAAGAATCTCCTGAGATTTTTCAACAAGTTCTTTTAATCCAGATTCATCAGTGTCTCCAATATCAACTCTTCCAATAACCTTGTTTTGAAGCGGAGTCATTAAATATCCATTGTCTAAAAATTCATCTTTTGTGGGAATCGGCCCTCCAACTAAAATGCCCTTGACTTTCTCATTTCCAAAAAAAGCCTTTTTTGCCTCTTCTGCAACCCTCTTATAAAAATCCTTAGTCATTCCCTCAGTAATTCTATGAAATCTTTGAGAAGATTGCCCCCCAGCACGAACCTTACTTGGAATTCCAGAAGTCATATGCTGAATAACTTTGATTCTCTTTCCTTCAATTACTCCGATTGTTGCCTCTTTTCTGTCCATAACAATCAATCCATAAATTTCTGAAACTTCCAACTGCTCTTCCAAAGGCTCTAAAACAAACTCTTTATCGCATCTGTAAAGCCTTACTTTAATTGGCAAAGAAGGTTCAACATCCCATAATTTCAAATTATCCTGCCCCTCTGTTTGAGAAACATTTCCGCAAAAAATAGCAAGCCCATTTTCAGGAGTTTTTTTCAAAGTCTTTAAATGCCTGACAATTTTGTCCAAGGCATCGCCCACATTTTTTCGTGTAGCAGTTGATTTAATATTCTTGGCAGTAGATTTTTCTGCTTCCAGCTGTTTTTGAACGGAATTAACATCATATCCTGCAGGAATATAAACACTAATTAATTCGGTATGCCTTCCCTTATGCTGTGAAAGTTCTTCAACAACCTCTTCAAGATATTCTCTATCTATAGCCATATTTTAAAAAGAAATAAGGAGTTTATAAAATAGTTGTATAAAAAATACTCTTTAAAAAACCCAAAATATTAAACAAAAACAACTTTAAATTCTCCTTCATTAATTTCTTTTGCTCCTGTAACTGCCATTAAATCCTCTTTAACTTTTTCAATCAAGGTTAGGTCTTCTTTATCCAAACTAAGAATAATCTCAGAATTCATTGATTTTTGTGCCTTGGATTTTGCCTGACGAACCTGAGCAAGAATCTCCAAAGTCCTTTGCCAGGTTTTTTTATCTCCTTTTGCTTTGATTTCTTTAGGCCACTCGCTTAAATGAATACTTTTATCTTTCTCCAACTTTTTAAAATATTCTTGATAAATCTCTTCAGTAATAAAGGGGGTAATTGGAGCAAATAACTTAATTAAAGTCAAAAGAGCTTGATAAAGAGTATATTGTGCAGACAGCTTTTTGTCTCCTTTTCCTTGATAAACTCTTTTTTTTACAATTTCCAAATAATTATCTGTAAAATCCTGCCAAAAGAAGTTTTCTGCTCTAGACTTTACTTTGGAGTATTCATATTTTTCAAAACTTTCTGTGCAATCTCTGATAACAGAATTAAGTTGGTCTAAAAAAAGCTCATCAAGAACTTCTAATTTTTTAGGCTTCTTTTTTCCGCCATATTTTTCAAGATTCATAAAAACAAACCTGGAGGCATTTAAAATTTTATTAATAAATTTCTTCCCCGCAACAAGGTCTTTTTCTTGATAACTAATGTCATCTCCAAGCTTTACAGATGAGGCCCAAAACCTCAAAGCATCTGCCCCATATTCCTCAACAACATCTTGAGGAGCAACAACATTTCCCTTACTCTTAGACATCTTTTTTCCATGAGGGTCTAAAACAAATCCAGAAATAGCCACCTCTTTAAATGGATTTTTTCCATAATGTAGATTGCTTTTAACAACAGTGTTAAACAGCCAAAAACTAATGATATCATGAGCTTGAGGTCTTAAAGACATTGGAAATAAATTTTCCCAAATTTTCTTATCTATTAGCTCAATTGATAATCTTGGAGTCATAGAAGAGGTAAACCAAGTATCTAAAACATCTTTTTCTGGGATAAATTCTTCTGAACCACAGCTGCATTTTTTAAGAGGCTTATCCTGCATAGGATCCACCGGCAGTTGCTTTTCTTCAGCAATTTTAATTTCTCCACATTTTTTGCAATACCAAACAGGAAAAGAAATTCCAAAATATCTTTGCCGAGAAATCAGCCAATCCCATTGAAGTCCTTTAACCCAATTTGCATAGCGATGAAACATAAATTTTGGATGCCAGTTTAAGTTCTCCCCCCACTTTAACATTTCTTTCTTTAAATCAAGATATTTAACAAACCACTGAGTAGATTTAACAAATTCTATCTCTGCCCCGCAACGTTCATGAACCTTAACATCATGCACAATTGGCTTCTGGTTCAATAATAAACCCGCATCCCTCAAATCAGAAATAATCTTTTTTCTCGCTTCCTTAACAGGCATTCCTTTATAAGCTCCAGAAAGGGAGGTCATTTTTCCAGTTTTGTCAATAGCTTCTTTTATTTCAAGATTATATGCTCTCTGCCATTCCATATCTGTCTGGTCTCCAAAAGTGCAGCACATAACAATTCCAGTTCCCTTTTCGGGGTCTACTCTCTCATCTTCCATAATTTTGACTTCAAAATCAAATAAGGGGACTTTCGCACTTTTGCTTTTAAGAGATTTATACCTCTTATCTTCAGGATGATAAAAAATCGCCACACAGGCAGGCAATAATTCAGGACGGGTTGTATCAATTGCCAAATCCTTTCCTTCAACCTTAAAAACAATTGTATTAAATGAAGACTCAAGAGACTTGTCCTCGCACTCTGCTTGAGAAATTCCCGTCTGGCACTCAGGGCACCACATTGCAGGAGCATCTTTTCTATAAACCCTGCCTTTTTTAAATAAATCCAAAAAACTCCATTGAGCAATTTTCCGAGAATTATCATCAATAGTAGAATATAAAATATCCCAGTCACAGCTTATCCCAATTCTCTTCCAATCCTCTAAATACTCTTGCTGGAATTTTTCTTTTAATAGCTTCATGCAAAGCTGAACAAATTTATCCCTCGGCATATCTGAAGCTCTGATTCCTTTTGTTTTTTCAACAAGTCTTTCAGTAGGCAAGCCGTTATCATCTGTTCCAAAAGGATAAAAAACATTAAATCCTGCCATTCTCTTATAACGAATCAAAAAATCCTGCTGAGAATACGAAGCAGCGTGCCCAATATGCATTTTTCCTGAAACAGTTGGAGGAGGAGTATCAACAGAGTAGATTTTCTTTTTGCTCTTTAAATCAAATTTAAAAATCCCTTCTTTTTCCCAAAAAGCCCTCCATTTTTCTTCACATTCTTTAATATTGAATTTATTTTTAACCATTAAAATTCTTATTCATAGAGATTTAAAAAACCTGTGATAATCCATTATTAAACTAAATAACAACATTTAAATAACATTTAAACAAAATTTTCTTATGGCAAAAAACAATACAATTAATATGCCGGCAGGATTTGGCGGTCTGACAAGATATAATGAAGAATATGAAAGCCGAATTAATCTTAACCCAAGTCACGTGATTTTATTTATTTTAGCAATAATCTTTTTTAGAATTGGATTAGCAATGTTTTTATAAAATGTTTGGCGGAATAAACCCAAAAAAAATGCAGGCAATAATGAAGCAGATGGGAATCTCCCAAGATGAAATTTCTGCAGAAAAAGTAATAATTGAAAAAACAGACGGCTCAAACATTATTATAGCAAATCCTTCTGTAACAAAAATCCAAATGCAAGGTCAGGAATCATTCCAAATCACCGGAGAAGTCCAGAAAGAAACTCCTGCTCCAGAAATTTCAGAACAAGATATTAAAACAGTTGAAGAAAAAACAGGAGCAACTCCAGAACAAGCAAAAGAAGTTTTAGAATCTGTTAATGGAGACTTAGCAGAAGCAATTTTAAGGCTCTCAGAATAATTTATTCAACACAATCAAATATATTAACTTCTTTTTTCTTGATTTATTATGGAAAATTCAATGTCTTTTTTGCATAAAGCAGAAAAAACCATTTATTCTCTTGAAAAATTAATGTATCTTTCATACCCGCTTCTTAAAGAAAAAACAATTATTCTCAAAGCAATTCGGGATTTAAAAAAAATAATTGGATTTTGCATCAGAGCAGTTCTATACACTGAAGCATCACTAAACCAAATACGCCTTTCAAATAATCCAAGAAAAAATCTCCAAAGGTTTTTCAATTATTGCGCACCAAAATATCAGTTAAATTCCTTAGAAAAAACCTCAATTATTGAAATTTTAGAATTAAACAAAGGACACAGAGAAAGTGTGATGGAATTTAAAAGAAAAGAAGAAATTGTAATTTTATCTAAACATTTAAAATGCCATAAAATCAATGAGAAAAAAATAAAAGAGTTAATTAAAATCACAAGAATCATTTTAGAAAAAATAAAGCAAAAATTAAGAAAGAACAATCACCTAAAAATATAAGAAAAGTATAAAAAGGCTTTTTTCCTTGTTTAATTTCTGCAAAAGAAATGAGGAAAAGATAAAGTTTCTAATATGGAAGATATAATACAGGAAAAAATTAGTGCAGACCACTTGCTCTATGTTAGCTTGAAATATACAAAAACTTGTGATGTAATTAAAAATCTTATTTTAAGGTGGAGAAAAATGATCCATACGAGCATTGATGCAGTCTTGATTCATGCAAAAAAGAAAAAGAAAATCAAAAGTATCCCTGAAAATCCAATTGGCCAGATGGAGCAAATGAAAAAACTATTCAAAAAAGATAAGGAGATAATTGAAGTTATTGAATTCTATGAAATGCTCAGAAAATTAGAAGAACTAAGAACTGAAAGAATTGGGGAATTTAGAAAAAACGTTAATTTAAGAATCTTTTATCAAGGAAAAGAGATTAATATGGACCTTGAAGAACTTAAAATCCGCGCAGAAAAGTTAGAAAAGTTTATAAGTGCCGTCAAACAATTTCTTCTATCCTAAACTAAAAAAATAAAATGGCAAGGATAATTGTTGTAACATCTGGTAAAGGAGGTGTCGGAAAAACAACCACTGCAATAAACTTAGGAGCAGCTATAAATCATTTTGGGGAAGAAGTCCTGATTATTGATGGGAATATTTCCACTCCAAATGTAGGAATTCATTTTGGCTCTCCAGAAGTGCCAGTTAATTTAAATCAAGTTCTCGCAAAAAAAGTAGATGCATTTGAAGCAGTTTATGAACATGATTCTGGAGTGAAGATAATTCCTTCTTCTCTATCAACAAAAGAATCCACAAAAACAAAAGTAGAAAAATTAAAAGATTTTAAAAAAGATTTTTCAGAGCTTTCTAATTACGTGATTGTAGATAGTGCAGCAGGCCTTGGAGAAGAAGCACTCGCTGCGATTGAGCTTGCAGATGAAATCATTATTGTCACAAACCCAGAAATGCCTGCAATTACCGATGCCCTAAAAACAATCAAAGTAGCAGAAGAAAAAGGAAAAGAAATTTCTGGAGTAATTATGAGCAGAGTCAGAAAAGACAGAATAGAAATGGACCCTGAAACAGTTAAAGAAATGCTTGAAGTTCCAATTCTTGGAATGATCCCAGAAGACTTGACAATTAAAGAAGCTCTCAACCAAAAAAATGCAATAATTCACACTCACCCAAAATCAAAAGCTTCGCGGGCATACAAAGAAATCGCAGCAAAAATTCTTGGTGTAGAATATGACTCAGACCAAGACAAGCCTTCTATTTGGGAAAGAATTTTTAAGAGAAGATAAAAATTAACTAACCTTCAAACCATTATTAACTTTCTTCTCAGGACTTAACAAAATAACCTGTTTAGGGTCTTCTGAAACAGCAGCTAAAAGCATTCCTTGAGATTCAATTCCTCTCATAACCCTTGGTTCAAGATTTGCAATAATAATTATTTGTTTATCTTTTAATTCATCTTTTTCATAAAATTCCTTAATTCCAGCACAGATGACTCTTTCTCCCAATTCTCCCACATCAATTGTCACCTTGTAGAGCTTATCTGCTTCTTCAATATTTTCAACTTTCTTAATTTGAGCAACTCTCAAGTCAAGCTTACTCCAATCATCAAACGAAACATTCGCAATATTTTCCATTTTATTAGTTATAAAAAATGTTATTTAAGCTTTTTGTTAATTTCTCTTAAAAAATATCCATACTTAAACAAGCACATCATCAAGCCGCTTTTTTTAATTCTTTTTCTAAATGCCGAATTTCTCTATCTTCAAGAGAATATTCTTCAGGAAAATCACAAGGGCAACCAAGGTCATAATGAGTGCAAAAATCTGCAATTCTTTCTTTGCCTTTTTTATCAGGATAAACCACAACTCTTCTTTGATAAAGATGTCCTGGCAGAATCTCATGTCCGCAATTATCACAAAAATGAGGAACTTCTGCAATATGAAAAGTCTCTCTTAAACTTCTCTCCATTTTAATCAAAGCTTCTTAAACAAAATCTCCCCTTTCTTAATTTTCCCAATCTTCAAAGGTTTCTCAATTTCTTTATAATCAATTTCAAAATTAAACTGCTTTGCAATTTTCTCGCAAGTTTCTGGAATAAAGGGCCACAGCAAAATCGTAATTGTCTTAATAGCATCTGCAACTTCATAAAGAACTTTTTTATCTCCTGTTTCCCAAGGCTTTTTTCCCTGAATATATTCATTGCATTTGTCTATAAACTCAAAGATTTCGTTCAAGACCTTGTCAAACTCAAAACCATCAAAAAGCTCCTTTACTTTCGCTATTTTCTCAAATTTCAAAACAAAAACTCCCGATTTTTTTTCTATCCCATTTTTCTCAATCAATCCTGCAACTCTTGAAACTAAATTTCCTAATTTATCTGCAAGCTCATTATTGTGCCTGTCAATAAGCGCCTTCTCTGAAAAATCCCCATCATCTCCAAAAGGAGTTTCTCTCATTAAAAAATATCTTGCAGAATCAACCCCTGCAATCGAAATAAGCTCGTCAACATTTATAACTTTGCCTCTTGATTTGGAAATTTTCTCTTTATCAAATGTCCACCACCCATGTGCAAAAACTTTCTTAGGAAGCTCAATTCCGGCAGACATTAAAAAAGCAGGCCAGTAAACAGTATGAAACCAGATAATGTCTTTTCCAATTAAATGAACCTCAGCAGGCCAGTATTTTTTCTTTGAATTTTCTTGTGTAGCACTATAATAATTAAACAGAGCATCAAACCAGACATAGCAGATATGCTCTTTGTCAAAAGGAAGCCTTATCCCCCAGTCAAAACTAGTTCTTGATATGCTTAAATCCTTTAACCCCTCTTTAACCCTATTAATAATTTCAACCCTCTTTTTTTTAGGAAGAATAAAATCAGGATTCTTTTCGTAAAATTCCAAAAGCAGATTTGCATATTTTGAAAGCTTAAAAAAATAGCTTTTCTCTTTTAAAAGCTCAACTTCTTTTTTATGAATTGGACAGAGATTTTTTCCCTTTTCCTGAATTAAATCTTTTTCAGTATAATAAGCCTCACACCCGGTGCAATAATACCCTTCATAATCCCCTAAATAAATATCTCCAGCATCATAAACTTTTTGCAGGATTTCCTTAACAACTTCCTCATGTTCTTTATCTGTAGTCCTAATAAATTTATCGTAATTGACATTTAATTTTTCCCACGCTTCCTTAAATTTTAAAATCAATTCATCAACAAATTCTTTTGGAGATTTTTCTTTCTCCACGGCTGCTTTTTCAATTTTTTTTCCATGCTCATCTGTTCCAGTCAAAAAAAACACCTCTCTCCCCAAAAGCCGGTTCCATCTCGCAAGAACATCTGCTGCTAAAGTAGTATAAGCATGTCCTATATGAGGAATATCGTTTGGATAATAAATTGGGGTAGTTACATAAAATTTATTTCTTACCATAAAAAGCCAATAAAACCAGGGTATAAAAAATTAACCTTATTTTTCAGATTATTATAATCCAGTAACATTTATTAATAAAAAATTCTTAGTAAAAACATGGTGATTAAGTGGATTCAAAAAGCTCTTAAAAAACACAAGGTCGGAAGTCTTCATAAACAATTAGAAATTCGTAAAAGCAAAAAAATTCCAAAATCTCTTTTAGAAAAAATTTCAAAAACAAAAATAGAAAATATTGTAAAATTTCAAAATAAAAAAATTAAAGTAACGCTTCTTCTAAAACAAAGGGCAGTAATGGCTTTGAATTTAAGAAAATAATATGAAAGAAAAAAAACTTTCAAGAGAAGAAAAACTAAAGGCAAGAGCAAGGAAAAGAAGCATTAAAGAAGGAATTTTTGCATCAATGATGTTTTCATTTGGAAACAATTATCTCTCTCCTTTTGCAATTGCGATTAATGCAAGCAACTCCATCGTTGCTTTATTCGGTTCAGTTTCAGGAATTCTCGGTCCTTTGAGCCAGTTATTCGGCTCTAAATTAATTGAAAAACATTCTCGAAAGAGCATTGTTAGAAAAGCTGTTTTAATTGAATCCTTAATCTGGATTCCAATCATTTTAATTGCAGTCTTATTTTCAAAGGGAATTATTGTTTCTTTTCTTCCGCTTCTACTCCTACTAGTTTTTGGATTTTTTGTCATTGCAGGAAATACTGCAGGTCCAGCATGGTTTTCTTGGATGGGAGACATTACTGAAGATAATTCAAGAGGAAGATTTTTTTCAAAAAGAAACATGATTACGGGATTTGTTTCATTGGTTTTGGCAATTTCTGCTTCAGTTTTTTTAGACTATTTTAGAGATAATGGAAAAGAGATGATTGGATTTGGTATTTTGTTTGCATTAGCAGGATTAGCAAGACTCTATTCTTGGCATTGTTTTAAATACCAGTATGAGCCTAAAATAAAATTAAAAAAAGGATATTCTTTTGGATTTTTTGAGTTTGTTTTGCAGGCTCCAAAAAATAATTTTGGAAAATTCGCTATTTACAGAGCATCTCTTTCATTGGCAAATGCAATTTCTGCCCCCTTGCTTGCAGTATATCTTTTAAGAACACTTGGATTTTCCTATACAACATACATGATTTTAATCATGGCTGGTTCAGTATTTTCAATTATCTTTGTAGAGGTTTGGGGAAAGTTTTCTGACGAATATGGAAATTACAGAACAATTGCCTTAACTTCAATTTTAGTTCCCCTAATCCCCCTGTTATGGGTGGTAAATCCTCACCCTCTTTATCTTTTAATTGTTCCCTCACTTATTGGAGGGCTTGCTTGGTCAGGATTTAATCTTGCAGCAGGAAATTTTATTTATGATAATGTCAGCCATGACAAAAGAGGGTTGGCAGTTTCATATTACAATATGCTTGGAGGAATTGGAACATTTATTGGGGCAGGAATCGGAGCAATCCTCATTAAAGTTATCGCCACTTCCCTCTTGGCGCCAGTGATTATTGTCTTTTTAATAGGAAGCCTTGCAAGAATGATTGTTGTATTTTTCGCTCTCCCCCACATAAAAGAAGTCAAAAAAACAAAAGAAATAACTGGAGCAAAAGCATTTAAAAGAATGTTTTTAAGAGAGCTTAAACCCACCATTAAAGAAGAAATCCACCAGATAATGGAAATTAAATCATATATTAGAAGCTAAACATATATAAATTAAAAAAAATTTAATGCACCATGTTTAACAAAAAATGCAATAAATGCAATTCAAAAATTAAGAAAGATTTTGATTTCTGTCCTTATTGCGGAAATCCCCAAAAAGATTCGCAAAAGAAATGGGGTATGCTCGGAAGATATGACAGAATTGAAAGAGGCTCTCCAATGCCTGAAGACATTTTTAGTGGGGGATTTTTAAATAAAATGATTGGAAGTGCAATTAAAATGATCGAAAGAGAAATGCAAAAAACAATGCAGGAGCAGGAAACTTATCCAAATACAAATTTCAAGCTTTTTATCAACGGAAGACAGGTTAATCCAAAAAATATCAAAATCAGAAAAGTTCCAATAGAAAAAAAAGCTTCCTTAATTAAAGAGCAAAAAAGCAAAGAGAAAAATATGCAAAAAATATTTGATGAAAAACAAAAAAAACAGTATTCAAAATTAAAGAAAAAAATACCGGAAACAAATATCCGAAGACTGGCTAACACAATTATTTACGAACTAGAAGTCCCAGAAGTTAAATCTATTAAAGATGTTTCAATTATTAAGAGAAGCAAAACAATAGAAATAAAAGCAATTGGAAAAAATATTGCTTATTTCAAAGTTTTAGAAGTTGATTACCCCATAGTTAATTATAACTTAAAAAACAAAATTTTAATTCTTGAATTAGCAATAAAGGAATAAACT
The DNA here is from genome assembly GCA_024278335.1 of archaeon. Lineage (GTDB taxonomy): Archaea > Nanobdellota > Nanobdellia > Pacearchaeales > GW2011-AR1 > JAJRTJ01. The sequence continues at coordinate 132,220 of JAJRTJ010000003.1, read as the reverse complement.
AAATTCACAAATCTTTTAAATGGAATAATTCTTTAATCCTTTATGAGCCTGTAGCTCAGTCTGGTTAGAGCGCTGCTCTGATAAATGTTTTACATTGTTAGAGTCTCAAGATTCAGACAGGCAGAGGTCCACAGTTCAAATCTGTGCAGGCTCATTTATTTCTTTATTTAGATTTGAATGTAGTTTATGCAAAGCGTTCGGTTCAAACAAGAAAGGACGGCGAGCATAGGTTAAGGCTTCAAGAAATATGCCGCAGCCCAAATCTGTGCAGGCTCATTTATTTCTTTATTTTCAAAAACCTTGCATTGTTAAGTTAGAGGGAGTTATTTAAACTAAAAAATATATTATTATTTCTTCTCTCTTTTTCTCGGTCTATTCCAATAAGGACTTTTACACTTAGGACATACAGCAGGATTTTCATTTCCTCTTGGTATCCATTGGTGATTACATCTCTCACATTCAAAACCTTCAACTTCTATTTTTACTTTTCCCATAACAAATATATGAATAACAAGTATATAAATCTATCGTATATTATTAACTAACGAAAGGTTTATATAGTAGTATTACTTAACTAATATATGATTAACTAATAATATAAAGAGAAGAAGGGTGCTTGAACACCCCTCTTTATATTCCACTCGTCAAAATGAAATACAATAATAAACAAGAAAAGAAAGTTAAAAAAGTTTGCTGTCCTAAATGCAAAAGTAATTCTATCAAGAAAGATGGCAAAAGAAAAACGGAAAACAGAGGCAAACTTCAAAGATATAAATGCAAAGAATGTTCTTATAGATTTGTAGAAGATGATGGATTTTTCAGAATGAGAAACCATCCGAAGAAAATAACCTGTGCTATTGACTTATTCTATAAAGGAGTTTCAACTCGTAAAGTTCAAGAACATTTTAAAGCATTTTATCCTCATAATTCTTCTAATGTTTCTGTTTATAATTGGGTTGTAAAATATTCAAGAATGATAAGCAAATATACTCATATTAACAAAGAAAAACAATATTTCAGATGTCCAGAAACATCCAGTTTTTTCTTATTTAGTTTCTAATATTGGGGAAACATTAGATATTCATAGATTTGAAATGCCTGAAAATAACGATTTAAGTGAGGCAGTTGATTTGTTTAATCAATTCAAAGGAGCAAAAGAATCTTTTAAAACAGATTCTAAAAGATGTAAGACAATACCAATAGAGGAATTTAAACCCGAAAATAATTGGATAATTGATAATTTTTGGAAAAAAGAAGAAAAAATTAATCTTGGTATTATAGAGGAAGAAAATAAAGTTAAAATTTCAGAGTTTTCCTCTATGCTTAATGAAGTTTCAAATAATATAAACCAATTTATGCAAGAAGTAAATTCAATTAATGAAGGAAAAGAAGCAAAATTTAGAGAAGTGTTAATACCAGATATATTTGATATACATTTAGGGTCTGCAAAATATAATCATAGATATTTTTCTACACATAAAGGACAATTTCCAGTTTATTCTGGACAAACTAAAAATAAAGGGATTATTGCTAAAATAGATAGTTTTGACCACGACAAAGAAGGTTTAACTTGGACTATTGATGGATATGCTGGAAGAGTGTTTTATAGAAAAGGAAAATTTAGTTTAACCTGCCATTGTGGATTACTAACACTCAAAAAAGAAGTAAAGGATAAATTAGATTACGAGTTTCTAAAATATCTTTTAGATAACGAACTCCCAAACCACTCAGTAGGAGAAGGTAATAAAAGATTAAAGAAAACCCACATTGAAAAGATAAAAATAAAGATTCCCGTTAATAAAAATGGAGAATATGATTTGATTAAACAAAAAGAAATAGCAGAAAAATATAAATTAATTGAACAAATAAAGAAAGAATTTAAAGAAGAATTTGAGAAAGTTTATTCTTCTTCAGTAGAATTTTCATAATTCTTAATTTTTTTCTCCTAAAAAACTCCCTTTAACTTAACAATGTACAAAAACCTTAACCTTTTTAAACCAATTTTTTCTCAACTAAATATGAAAGGATTATATCAAGCCATAAGAAATGCATGGAAAAAACCAGACAAAAAAACACTTAGAGAAAGAATGCTTGAATGGAGAAAGTCTCAAGTATTTACAAAAGTAGAAAAGCCCCTTCGGCTTGACAGGGCAAGAGCCCTTGGATATAAAGCAAAAAAAGGCTTTGTAATAATCAGAGTAAGAATTGTTAGAGGAGGGCACAAAAGATCACGACCAAACAAGGGAAGAAGATCAAAAAGATTAACCCCCAGAAAAACCCTAAAAATGTCTTACAAGTGGATTGCAGAATCTCGTGTGCAAAAAAAATTCACAAACTTAGAAGTTTTAAATTCATACCAAATTGGAAAAGATGGAAAGCATTATTTCTATGAAGTAATCTGCGTTGACCCTTCAAGACCAGAAATTAAAAAAGATAAAAAAATGCAATGGATAACAAAAAGTCCTAATAAAAAAAGAGCATTAAGAGGATTAACTTCTGCTGCTAAAAAATCACGAGGACTTAGAAACAAGCACCCCACTTCAAAAGTCCGCCCTTCTGTAAGGGCCGGAGGAAGAAGAGGGAAATAAAATATTAATTTTTCAAGCAACTTTCTTCAAATCAAACTGGATTCTAATTTCCCTTAAATAATTTTTAGAAAATTCTCCGTGTCGGGTCATCCCTCTATCTCCCAAATCTTTCAGCCTTCCCATTCTTCCTGCTCTTTCAAAATAATTTGACCTAAGATAATCTTCAAAACTATGACTTGTCCGAATTGAAGAGTATAAAAGTCCAAATTGCCTTTTAGCTTTTTTAGATAAACTCTCTTCAATCATTTTTCCAACTCTTTGTCTTCCTTTTTCAAAGAGTTTATCAATTTTCCATTTATCCCTGATTCCCTTTCTGTAACAAATCTGGAAAAAAGAGCCATAATCATTTTTCAGCACTGCTTTTCTTGCAGAATATTCTGCCTTGCTTTTTGCTCTTACTTTTAAAGCCCAATTCTTTAATTTTTTTGAAATCTTTTCATTATATCCCCTGGAGGCATTTTCTTTTCCTTCTTTTTTTGGACTTAGATAAGGATTAGCTAATTCATAAATAAAAATCTCTAAACTTCCATTTGATTTAAAATTCGCTTCTTGAACAGTTTGATATTCTTTTTTTGCTTTTTGCAAAGCTGTCTTTGTTCTCTCCTCAAGAGAAGACTCCAATAAAACATTTCCTCTTTCTTGTGGAGATTTTTTCTTTCTTAAAACATTTCCAAAACAAGACACCAATGAAACCATATATTTAAATCCAAATTTTCTATTTATAAACCTTTCTATATTGTTATTCCTAATAAGTGGTTATAAATAATTTATTTTAATAATCAATTAAAAACTCACTTACTTTAGAGTTGTCCTAAAAATATATAAATCAATAATTTTAATTCAGAGAATGGCCAATTTAAAAAATTCCCAAACATTAAAAAATCTATTAAAATCATTTGCTGGTGAAAGTCAGGCAAGAAATAGGTATACTTTTTTTGCTTCTGTTGCTAAAAAAGAGGGTTTTGAACAGATTGCAGCAATATTTCAAGAAACAGCAGACAACGAAAAAGAGCATGCAGAAATATTTTTTAAATATTTAAATGAAATTGGAGAACTTGCAGAAATAACTGCAGAATATCCTGCTGGAAAAATAGGAACAACTGAAGAAAATCTCCTGGCTTCTGCAGAAGGGGAAAAAGCAGAATGGGGAGAGATTTATCCAGACTTTGAAAAAATTGCAAGACAAGAAGGATTTGAAGAAATTGCAAATTCATTTAAAGAAATTGCAGAAGTTGAAGAACAGCACGAAAAAAGATATAGAAAATTATTAGAAAATGTAAAAAATAATGAAGTCTTCAAAAAACCCCAATCTGTAAAATGGAAATGCAGAAACTGCGGTTATGTTCATGAAGCAGAGCAAGCTCCTCAAGAATGCCCTGCATGCAAACACCCTCAAGCTTATTATGAAGTTTTGGAAGAAAATTATTAATTTTTATGTTTTCCCAAATCTTAAAAACTCTTTCTCCTTTATTTTCATATGAAATATCAAAAACTTGCGCAGTTATATGAAAAAATCTCCTCAACAACAAAACGCTTGGAAAAAACAGACATTCTTTCTGAATTTTTAAAAAATCTCGACGAGGAAGAAGAAAATCTTCTCTACCTTCTTTTAGGAAATATTTACCCGCAGTATGACGAGAGAAAAATTGGAATTTCAAATCAGCTTGCAGTAAAAGCAATTGCAAGAGCAACAGGAAACACCCCTGAAAAAGTAACAAAAGAATGGAAAAAACTCGGAGACTTGGGGCTTGTTGCAGAAAAACTAACAAGCTCAAAAAAACAATCTACTCTTGCAAACCAGATAATTACAATAAAAAAGGTATTAGAAAATTTAAGAAAACTTCCTGAGCTTGAAGGAAAAGGAACCGTAGACAAAAAAATCTCTTTAATCACAGAGCTTCTCACATCTATGTCTCCAATAGAATCAAAATATCTTATAAGAACATTGATAGGGGATTTGAGAATTGGAATTCAAGAAAGCACAATCAGGGATGCGCTTGTTAAAGCATTTTTTCCAAAAACAGAAAATGCAAAAAAAATAATTCAACTTGCAATAGACAAATCAAATGACTTAAAAAATATTCTCAAGCTTTGCAAAACAAAAAATATCAAAAATCTAAAAAACATCTCCCTTAAAATTGGCAAGCCAATTAAGGCAATGCTTGCTCAAAAAGTTGAAACAATTAAAGAAGGATTTGAGGCTGTCGGCAAACCCTGTGCAATAGAATATAAATATGACGGATTTAGATTAATTATCCATAAGCAAGGAAAAAAAATATTTCTTTTTACAAGAAGGCTTGAAAATGTAACAAAACAATTTCCAGAAATAAAAGAATCTATTGAAAAATATGTAAAAGGAAATTCATTTATTCTTGACGCAGAAGCAGTTGGATTTGACAGCAAGACAAAAGAATACAAGGAATTTCAAAGCATTTCTCAAAGAATAAAAAGAAAATATAATATTGAAGAACTGCAAAAAAAACTTCCAGTAGAATTAAATATTTTTGACATCCTTTTTTACAATGGAAAGCCAATATTAGACAAGTCCCTAAGACAAAGAATCAAAATTCTTAAGCAGATAATAACAGACAAGCCATATAAGATTATTAAAGCAAAACAAATTATTACCGACGATGAAAAAACTGCAACTCAATTCTATAAGCAAGCCTTACAGGCAAATCAAGAGGGAGTTATGATGAAAAATCTTGATGCTCCATATAGGCCTGGAAGAAGGGTAGGACAAATGGTTAAAGTAAAACCAGACGAAAGAGATTATGACCTTGTAATAACTGGGGCAGAATATGGAACCGGAAAAAGATCTGGAGTTCTCTCAAGTTTTATTTTATCTTGCAGACACAATGGAAAATACATTGAAGTTGGGAAAATGTCCACAGGAATAAAAGAAAGATCCCAATTATCAAAAAAAGGTGACCAAGAAGTAACATATGAAAAAATGACTGAATTGCTCAAACCCCTGATAATTGAAGAAAAAGCAAGAACAGTTAAAATAAAACCAAAAATCATTGTTACAATCCATTATCAAGAAATTCAAATCTCTCCAAATTATGAGTCTGGATTTGCCTTAAGATTTCCAAGATTTATTTCCCTGCGTCCAGAAAAACCTCTTTCAGAAATAACAACTCTTGAAGAAATTAAAAAAGACTTTAAAAATCAAAAAAGAAATTATCAATATGGATGAGATTTAAAAAACAAAATTAACTAAATAAGTTCTTAATCCAATTAATCAGCCTCTCAAACCACCCCTCGCTCTTTGAATCTTCTATTTTTTCAGGCTTTTCATCTTCAAAAGATTCTTCTTTTGCAATCTTCTCATTTATTGATTGAACAGTCAAATTAACTGAAGAAAACAAAAGAGACTTCTTAATTGAATTTACTTTCACTAAAAAATCATAATAGTCATCCCCAGAAAGCTCAAATTTCCTTGCTTCTCCAACTTCCAAACTCTCCTCTTGAGAATCAGCAGGGGAGAGCACAATAGTTGTCTCATTATCCTTAATTTCTTTAACTAAAAGGGTGTATTTTTTATCATCAAGTTTGAAATTCATTTTCCAGTTCTTTCTTAAGACTTGAGAATACCCCTTAGACAAATCTAAAACAGGAACAGGGTAATTTGGATAGCTTCCCCCTCCAGAAGATTCAACCTCATAATTAAAATCATCTGAAGCACTATTTCCAGTAAAATCTGTTGCTGTGCAAGTAGTAGTAAAAGAGCCTGCCCGAGAAGTAACAGGAGTTTCTGTATAATCAATGCTTGGAGAAGAGTCAAGATTATCTGTAACATCGCAAGTGCAAGTCAAAGACTCTCCAACAGCTAAAAGAGATTTAGAGCATGAAATAGAAACTTCTGGAACATGAGTATCAAGTGTAATATACCTAAGGCCAGTTGAATTTTTATTCCCTGCGATATCAGTTATATTTACTTCGTAGCTATAAATTCCATCTTCAAGAGAAATCCACTTTATTTCATAATTAACAGAAGTATAAAGAGTTGAATTGACAACTGCCCCTCCCTTATACAAAGAAAAAGCCATATTTGCCAAACTTCCTTCGCCAGTAGAAACATTTACATAAGTCCAATTTTGGGAAAGATTAGCGTAATTTACTGCAGTTCCTACTCCAAAAGAAATTAAAGGAAAAGAAGTATCAAGGGTAATTGTTCTTGTTAAAGTGATGTTAGAATTACCAAGGCTATCATTTATTGTAACATTATAAGTATAAGTTCCATCAGCCAAATCAATCCAGTTTATTGCCCTTGTTCCATCAGTAAAACTGCTTTGATTAACGATCCCGCTTGCATTATAAAGAGAAAAAATAATCGTATCCTCATTTGCTTCTACAACCTCTACATCCACATAAACATTTGATTGAGAGAGATTTGCATAATCTACTGCAGTTCCTGCCCCATAATTAATCTGAGGATAAAGGCTATCTTGCATAAAAACAACTGAAGTCAAATTTTCACTTCCAGTAGAGTCATTTATATATACTGTCCAGATATTTGTTCCTTCTGTTGAAGAAACTCCTGTCCACCCCGTGCCGCAAGAAACAGGGGTTGAATTTGTAATTCCAGAATTTGTAGAATACCAACAAACATCCGGATTATCTTCAGAATAACTATAATTTAATCCAGAAACTGCATAATTATATGTTTGATTTTGAGGAAAAGTAATATTAATCTCAGGAAAGAGCGTATCAATTACAATACTATAATTGCTAATTGCCCATGCTGCATTACTGTCATTATCATAAGCAAGACAATTCCAAATATATGCTCCATCAGAAAGGGTTTTTATAAAACTAGTAGAATTAGAAACTCCAGTAACTTCAACAGTTTCATTTGCATGCCACCCTCCTGCCCAACTTCCATAAAGAGTAATATTTGAAAGTAAAATATCATCTGTAGCAGAACAAGTAAAGGTTTGTGTTGGATTACTTGAATAAGTATTGTCAAAAGGAGAAACAAGAGTGACTGCAGGGTCTACAATGTGGTCAATTTCTAAATCTCCTCCAACAATCCTTAAATCAAAAGTATCTTGGGTTCCAACAAGGTTTGTTAACAAAATCTGATTATAAGTATTTGAATTAACAGTAGGAAGCTCTGCAATAATCTCATTTCCATCTGCTTCATAAACTTCAATTCGAGGGTCCCCACTAATAACTTTTGGGTATATTTTAATATCACGAGTATTATCTAACTTTGCCTGAAAAGTCACTCTTACATAATCTTGAGAAGGAATCTCCTCACTCCAAACACCATCAAGCTGATAAACTTCTTCATAAATATCTGAAATAAAATTTCTCGCAGAATCAAGATGGTCTGCCCCTGCAATTTCTATAATCACCTCATAAGTCTGATTATTTAATAAGGGAATAACCCACTCAATATAATCTACTAAACCATTTTTATTTAAATCATGCTTAGAAACCTTAATTTCCTCTTTTCCATTTGAGGTTATTGCATATAATTTAACTGCCTTTGCTTCTGCTTCTAAAGGGAGGTAATCAAATGCTAAAACATCACTATAAAGTAAATCTTCTGGTCCATGAACCTTAACTTTCTTTCTGTTTGTAAAAAGTCCTCTTTCTTCAAAAAAAGAAGGTGCAGGAGTATAATATTCAATTTCATAAGAATCAATCTCTTTTTCTTTTTTAATTGTCAAAGATTTTTTATGAATCTCTTCTTTTTCAACAATAACCCCATTACTTAATTTAAAAAGAGTTATGTTTTCTGCAAACCAGGGAAGATTTATTTTAACTGCCTTATCTCCTGCTAAAATTGTCTTTTTCCACCTCACTTTCTCCCCTAAAATTGCAGGATACTGAAAAGTCTGAACAGAAAGATTGCCCTCAGAAACAAGAACATTAAATCCCACTTCTAAATTTTCATCTCCGTTCTGAGCCATAATTTTTACAAAAGCATTTCCAGTAAAATTTTCTTCAGAAAAAAGAGTCAAAAGATTTTCTTCTAAAACAAAACTTATATTTTCTGCAAGCGATACAGAATAAGATTCTGCATTCAAGAAATAAGTATCTAAATCAATAATTTCTTTTTGCATTCCTACAAGAACAATATCTTGAATTGGTCTGATTAATTGAAGAGTCGTGTTTTCAACTTCAGGGTCCTCTAATTCGTCGCTAACAAGAAAATACCACCAAGGAAGATGTTTTTTAAGGATTTTCCCATTTTCACTGTCAATTTCTATTTTTAATTTATATTTAGCTTTAAACATTCCAAGGACTCGCGCAGTTTTATTTGCTTCAGCAAGATAAATAATTCTAGCATCATCTCCTTTTCCAACTTCTTTTAATTCAAGAAATTGATTTTTTGTTTTTAGTTTAGCCAAAGCAATTTTTGAAGCAACATTTGGCATAATTTTAATCTCTTCCTTTTCTCCATTTGAAAGTTCTGCTTTAATTTTCCAAGAATCTTTGCTTATTTTTAACTTTACTTCTGAAACAACCTCGCTATCTCCTAAACCAAATCTCTGCTTAAACTTTTTTTCATGTCCATCTTTTTCTTCATCTTCTGAAGAATCCTCTTCTTCTAATGAAACAACTTTAATTTTATTATGGCTCTTTTTTATAGATTTAGACAGTTTTTCCATTTCCTTTTTCTTTTTTTTCATCTCTTGCTTGATTTTTTTAGAACGCTCTCTTTCCTTATGACCATTGCCTGAAGAAGTCTCTTTCTCGTCCTCATCCTTATCATCTCCTCCTGAAGAAGATTTTTTTTCTTTTTTTGAATCAGAAGAAGAACCTTCAGAATCAGAACTATCTGAAGAAGAATCTGATTTTTCTGAACGATCAGCATAAACTGTCCCAAGAACACCGAGAATTAAAATTCCAATAATCAGCAAAGTCACACCCTTTTTCATAACCATTTAAAAAATTCTTAATATATAAACTTTTCCTAAAAAAAACCCTCGTCGAACCATTTAAAAAGCTTTATAAACCAAATTTTCCACTAAATTTAATAAAATGGCAGGGAAAAAAGAATCAAGTTACAAGATTCAAAACATTGTTGCAACTGCTTCCCTTGGGAAACCAGTTCCATTGACAAAACTTGCAAGGACAAATCCTAACACAGAATATAATCCAGAAACTTTTCCTGGATTAGTTTTGAGAATTAAGGAACCGAAATCAGCAGTCTTAGTTTTTTCTTCAGGAAATCTTGTTTGCACAGGAACAAAATCTGTTGCCCAAGTCAGACAAGTTATAAATGAGGTAATAAAACAATTAAAAAAGGTAAATGTAAAAATCACAACTCAGCCAAAAATAACTGTTCAAAATATTGTAGCTTCAGGAGAAATAAATCTTAAATTAAACTTAAATTTTCTTGCATTAGAAATGGAAAATACTGAATATGAGCCAGAGCAATTTCCAGGGCTTGTCTATAAACTTATTGAACCAAATGCAACTTTTCTTCTTTTTTCAAACGGAAAACTTGTTTGCACTGGAACCAAAAATCGAGCAGAACTTGACCAAAGCATGGGAATGATGCTTAAGAACGTCAAAGATGCTTTAAAGAACTATTAACTCATTTTATTTCATAAATCTATTTAAACAATAATCTCTTTTTTCTTGCATGGACTCTGTTGATGAACTTGCAAAGGATTTGAATAATTCCCCCGTTGAAGAAACTAACAAAAACCAAATGTTAGAAGAATCTGAATCATCTGAGAAGATTCCAGAAGAAATAAGAAGCTTTAATCAAAAACAAGAGGAATTGTTGCTTGAATCAAAAAAATTCTTTGATTTTCACAAAAAATCATTAGGAGAATCATTAAGAAAAGGAAACAATGTGATTATTCTTGATTTTTTGGATTTAACTGAATTCTCACAAGACCTTGCAGAAGAAATCCTTTCTAATCCAGAAGAAACTCTTGGGATAATTGAACAAGCAATTGAAGAAATGGGGCTTGTAAAAGGAGTCAGAGTAAGACTTGAAAACCTTCCAAAGTCGCAAGAAATATTAATAAGAAACCTGAGGGCAAAGCACCTTAATGAAATGATTGTAATTGAAGGGATTATAAGACAGTCTTCTGATGTAAGACCACAGGTTGTGAATGCTAAATTTGAATGTCCGAGCTGCGGAACAATTCTCTCAGTATTGCAGATTGATAAAAAATTTAGAGAGCCTACAAGATGTTCTTGCGGGAGAAGGGGCGGGTTTAAGGTAATAAGCAAAGAAATGGTTGACACTCAAAGACTTATAGTTGAAGAATCTCCAGAATCCTTGACAGGAGGTCAGCAGCCAAAAAGAATAAATGTTTTTGTAAAAGAAGACCTCGTTGAGCCAAGAATGGAGGAAAAAACCACTCCTGGTGCAAGGATAAAGGTAATTGGAGTTTTAAAAGAAGTTCCAGTTCCATTAACAACAGGAGGGCTTTCAACAAGATTTGAACTTGCAATTGAAGTAAATAATTTAATCCCTTTAGAAGAAACTTTTGAAGAGTTGGAGATTTCAGAAGAAGATGAAAGGCAGATTTTAGAGCTTTCAGAAGACCCAGATGTTTTTGTTAAATTAGCAAAAAGCATTGCTCCAAGTGTCTGGGGATATGATGAAATCAAAAAATCCCTTGTCCTTCAATTATTTGGAGGTGTGGGAAAAGAACAAGCAGGAGGCTCAAAAACAAGGGGAGATATCCATATCTTGCTTATGGGAGATCCAGGGGTGGCAAAATCAGTCATCTTAGGGTATATGGCAAATATCTCTCCAAAAGGACGTTATGTTGTAGGTAAATCAGCATCAGGAGCAGGATTGACTGCAACTGTTGTAAGAGATGAATATCTTAAGGGTTGGTCTCTTGAAGCAGGAGCAATGGTTTTAGCAAACAAAGGATTGGTTTGTATAGATGAGTTGGAAAAAATGGATCCAGTAGATAGGTCGGCTATGCACGAAGCAATGGAACAGCAGACAGTAACAATTTCAAAGGCAAGTGTGCAGGCAACTCTTAAAGCAGAGACCTCTGTTTTAGCGGCAGCCAATCCAAAGTTCGGGGTTTTTGACCCATACCAATCAATTCCCCAGCAAATAGACCTTCCTCCAACACTAATAAATCGTTTTGACATAATCTTCACATTAAGAGACCTTCCAAATAAAGAAAGAGATGAAAAAATTGCTTCCCACATTTTAGAGCAACAGCAAAGCTCAGAAATAGAAAGTGCAATTTCAGCAGAATTATTTAGAAAATATGTAGCTTATTCTAAACAAAGAGTCAAGCCAAGATTAAGTGATGCAGCAGTTAAAAAATTAAAAGACTTTTACATTAAATTAAGGAACACTCCAATTAAATCAGAGAGTGCAACAAGAGCAATTCCTATTTCAGCAAGACAGCTTGGAGCCTTAGTAAGAATGGCAGAAGCTTCAGCAAAAATCCGGCTCAGCCCAGAAGTTTCTGAAAAAGATGCAGAACAGGCAATAGAATTAATGAAATTCTATCTTATGCAAGTAGGATATGATTATGAAACAAAAACTTTTGACATAAACAAAATTGCAACAGGAATGACCAGCTCAAAAAGAAATAAAATCTTTAGTGTAAGAGAGATAATTACTGCATTAGAAGAAAAATTCGGCAAACTTATTCCTCTTGAAGAAATTGAAAAAGAAATTGAAGGAAAAATATCAAAAGATGAATTTGATGAAATCATTCAAAAACTCAGAGAATCTGGAGAAATATTTTTTCCAAGAAGAGGCTATCTTCAAAAAGTATAGGAAGCAAATATATTGATAATCTAAAAAACATTTTCTTTATTAAAAAGCCCATAAATCTTTATAAACCTCTCAGGGTTTTCAACTGAATAAAATGTCAGGTGAAGATAATCAGCAATTTAAAAGAAATATTGCATATAAATACAGAATAGGAGACTTGCTTCTTGGAAAGCCGATTTTTGACCAAGAGAGGTTTTCTTTTTTAGAATTAGGAGACAAAAGAATAGTAAGAGTTAATGTAATTGGAAACATAATAGAAAGATATGACAGCGAAGGAGAGAAAAAATATTCTTTTCTAAAACTTGACGATGGTTCAGGACAAATTAGCTTAAAATTATTTGGAGATGACGTTCAAAAATTCGCAGGAATTGCTCAGGGCCAGACAGTTGTAGTTATTGGAGTTCTTAGAAACTTTAATAATGAAACATATATCTCTCCAGAAATTATAAAAGAAAAAGACCCAAAATATCTTTTAATTAGAAAGCTTGAATTAGAAAAACAAAGAAGCCAAACAGCGCCTCCAATTGAAAAAGAACAAGTCAAAGCTTTAAAAGACCAGCTTTTAGAAAAAATAAAAGCCTCTGAAGAAGACGGAGGGATTGACACAGAAAAACTTATTCTTGAATTAAGAGAAACTTCTCCAGAAATAATCAACCAAGAGATTAAAAAAATGCTTGAAGAAGGAATTATCTTTGAACCAAAACCAGGAAAAGTTAGGTATTTAGGTTAATTAGTTTGTCTCTGATTTTCTGCATATTTTTTATCCCCCCAAGGAGAATATCGTTTATGAATCTCAATAACTTCTTTTGCCCGAACTAATTCTTCAATAAAGCCATTAATGGAAGAATCATCCTCATTTGGAAATAAAGAACACAGGTCATCTCTTCTAATTCCAGGTCTATTCCTAATTCTATTATTAACTCTATCTAACAAAGTCCACATAAAATAAATAACGCAAAACTCTTTTTTTAAAGATTATTACACAACAACATTACTTCTTTCTTTTATTAAACCAATAGGCAAACCAAATCACAACAACTAAGCCTGCTAAAGAAAGTAAAAATCTTAAAACATCTCCACTATATCTCCAATAATTTCCAACACCATATAAAATTGTAAAAACTCCTCCGCCCATTAATCCTGCTCCAACATCTTCTAAGCCAAAAACAACTCCCCCCAAAACAATAATTAAAATTCCTAAAGGAAGAGTTATTAAAAACAAAATCAAAGAATATTTTTCTAAAGCATTTTGATAATCTTTTCTGCAGGAAAAATCCGGGTCACAACTGCCTTTAACAGGACATGGTTTTTCAATGCATTCTTTCTCAAAAGAAGTCCATTTCCCCCCAATACTTTCACACTCTGCCTGGCTTTCAATTACCTTAGCAATCCGAACATCAGGACAAAAATCATTATAACTTGGTCTTTCATAAAAAGTAGCAATTCCATAAACAACCACAGAAAAAGTTAAAATTATTATTGTAATTCCAATAATTATATTCTTTAAAGCCATTTTAAATAAAGGTCTTCTAGATTTATAAAATTATGCTTTCGTTTTTTCTACAAAAAGAATTTTGGAAGATTTTTCATTTTTAAAAAACTGCAAATAAAAGAGATGATAATTTACCTGTCATAAGAAGAATAATTTCTACCCCAAGCTTTAAAAGCATTTATCTTTTTAAAAAAACATGACAAACTATGAAGAATTGCTTGAAGACGCATATAAAAAAGTAAAAAAAGTAGAATCAAGTAGCGAAAGATTTGAAATTCCAAAAGCAGAAGGAAAATATGAAGGGAAAAAAACAATTATTACCAATTTTCTGCAGATAGTTTCTCAAATAAGAAGAAACCCAGAAGATTTTCAGAAATTCTTGACAAAAGGATTAGCTACTGCAGGTCAAATTGAGGGTGAAAGATTAATTTTAAACAAAAAAGTTTCAAGAGACAAAATAAATCAAAAAACAGAGCAGTATGTCCAAGAGTTTGTATTATGCAGAGAATGCAAAAAACCAGACACTGAAATAATAAAACAAGGAAGAATAAATTTCTTGCATTGCCTTGCTTGCGGAGCAAAGCACCCAATTCATAAAATATAGTCCAATAAATAACTTTAAAAAAGAAAAGAACATTAGAAAAATAAGATTCAAAGAATCTAATTAAACCAAGGAGGAAAAAATATGGTTACGGCTTACTGCGTAAAATGCAAGAAAAAAAACCAAGAAATGAAAGACCCTGTAATAAATAAGACTGCGAAAGGCGGATATATGGCAAAGGGAAAATGCCCAGATTGTGGAACCACAATGTGTGCAATGATGTCAAAAGACAATGCTGAAAAGGCTATTGCTGATGGCGCTAAAAAAAACTTTTAATTAAACGCTCTTCAATGAAGAGCTTTTCTATTTTTTTCAAAATCAATTAGAAACAACAGATGAAAGCGAGCTTGCTCTTTCAAGTTCTAATCTCAAACAATTAGATAACCAATCTCCCCTGTGAGTTCTCTCATAAACTGCATCTCGGACACGCATCTGCCTCTCTATTTCTTCCTTAACCTCCATTAATACAGAAAATTCTTCTTTAATATTAACCCCCCCAGAACCTCCTTCTCTCTTTCTTCCAACAAAAAATTCATACACCCTTGCTAAATATCTCTTCATAATTAAAAAATGTAGCAATAATATTTAAATATTCCTCTTATTAATAATCACAATGGTCTTTGTAAATATCATCAAGTCTTATAGAGATGTGGTTGCAATATGTGACTCTGATTTAATTGGAAAAACCTTTGAACAAGGGAAAAAACAATTGTTTGTCAAAGAATCTTTTTATAAAGGGGAAGAAAAAACTCCAGAAGAAGTCAGAAAAATAATGCAAGATATGAAAAAAGAGGACGCTACATTTAATATTGTTGGAGAGCAATCAACTGAAATAGCACTTAAAGCAGGGATAATAACAAAAAGCCATATAAAAAAAATTCAAGAAATTCCTTTTGCATTAGTTTTACTTTAAAATGAACTTTTACAAAAAAGTAATTAATTCAATTGAGTATGCTGCAGCCTATGCCTTGGCAACAGCAATAGTTTCCTCTTCAACATTTCTTTCATGGATAATTAAAAAAGAAATAGAACACTGCCAAACAAGAAAGAGAAATTCTCTTAAAAAAGGACTAGAAAGGAAAATTAAAGAAAGCTAAAAACCAGTAGTCCTTATCCCTACTTTAGGCGACTTTAATTTTACAGCATAATTCATACAAACTCTTATAAAGTATTTTCTTTATTTATTAAAATGGCAAAATCTGGAAAAAAACAAGATGAAGAAAGAAGAGCTGCAGCTCCAAAAGTTGTCACAAGAGTTCGGCTTCCAAAGGGAAAAGAAGTTTTAGGAATTATTGAAGAAAGACACGGGGGGAATAAAATGAAAGTTTCTTGTCTTGACGGAAAACAAAGAAATTGCAGAGTTCCTGGAAGATTAAAGAGAAAATTGTGGCTCAGGCCAGGAGATGTAGTTATTATAGAGCCATGGGAGCTGGATGCAGAAACAAGAGGAGACATTATTTTTAAATATCGCCCAAACCAAATAGCATGGCTGAGAAAAAACGGCTTTCTTGAACAAGAGCAAAATGAATTTTAATGAATTATAAAACATATATTTCAGAGATAAAAAAGATATGTAAGAAAAAACAATACTTAATAAAAGAAATAGGAAAAAAAAGAAAATTATTCTCTTTATAAAATAATTATTAATCCAAAAAAGAAAAAATCAGCTTTATTCTGTGCGGGGATTCATGGTTATAAAAAAGCCGGACCTTATTCAATTTTAGAATTTTTAAAAAAGACAGATTTACAAAAATACTCTAAAATAAAAATAATAACTCTTCCGCTTGTAAATCCGGCAGGATTTGAAAAAAATAAACGAAGAAATTCTTTAAACCAAGATATAAACCGCCACTTCTTTGACAAGCCATTAAAAAATGAAAACAAAATTTTATACAACTCAGTAAAAAAAGAAACAATAATTTTCTCCCACTCACTGTATGAAGATGTAGATGAAACAAAATTTTATCTTTATTGCCTTGAAAAGAAAAAAGAAAAAATATATGGAGAGATAATCAAATTAGCAAAAAAAGACATCCCAATAAAATCAGACAAAAAAATATATGGGGCAGATGCAGAAAAAGGAATTATCTCAAACATTTCTGATAAGGGATTTGAAGAAAAGTTATACAAAAAGGAGGCAAGATATGTGATGGCAACAGAAACCTCTGGAAAAAGAAACTTAAAAAAACGGATTAAATTAACAAGGAAAATTATGAAAAAAGTTTTAGAATTTTCCAATAATCAAAAACCTTAATAATAAGTTTTATTTAATAATCACATGAAAACAATTTATTCTGAAAAAATAGTGCGTATAATAAAAGCAAGAAAAAAATTAGAAGAGCTTCTTAAAGTTAAAATAATCTTTAAGGGCAAAAAAATAGAGATATCTGGCTCTGCAGAAAATGAATACATTGCAGAAAAGGTAATTGAAGCAATAAACATGGGCTTTCCAATTAAAGAGGCGATTAAAATAAAAACAGAAGAAAAAGAATTTGATGTTTTAAAAATCAAGAACTATACAAAAAGAAAAGACCTTAGAACAATTAGGGCAAGAATAATCGGCAAAAGAGGAAAGGCCTTGAAAACCTTTTCTCAATTAACTGAATGCTGTTTTGAATTAAAAAACAACGAAGTTGGAATTATTGGAGACCCAGAAAATATTGAAAACGCAATTGAAGGAATTGTTTCAATTATAAAAGGAACTCACCACAGCCATGTTTACAAGGGGTTAGAAAAGCACAAACCCCAGCCAATTAGTGATTTTGGATTAAAAGATAAGGGACAACAATAAGTTTTAAAAGCAAATTTATTCTAATCTTTTTATAGCTCAGTTGGTATGCTCAGAAAATCTCTACGAGATTCTGGCTTGAACCAGCTGAATAGAGATGTCTCGGTAGCTCAGTTGGTAGAGCGAACGGCTGTTAACCGTTAGGTCGCTGGTTCGAGTCCAGTCCGAGACGTCCTCATTTTCGGAGTGGCTCGCCGAGGGATTTTAATCCCGAGACTTCATACCGAGTCCAGTCCGAGACGTCCTCATCAAGTTATTTCTGGACAAGAACAAAACTTTTAATCTGAAAATTTCATAAACTTTATTAACACTATTTTCTTTTTTAAAACATGAAACTTGATGAAGCAATTCAAAAAAGACATAGTGTCAGGAGATTTTCTGATAAAAAGCCAGATTGGAGGACAATCATTGAATGTATTGATTCTGCAAGATATGCTCCAATGGCAGGAAATATTTTTTCTCTTCAGTTCATATTAGTAGATAATCCAGAAACAATAAGCAGAGTTGCAGAAGCAGCAGCACAAGATTTCATCAAGCAGGCAAAATATTTAGTTGTATTTTGCTCTAATCCTACACAAACAACAAGGTATTATGGAGAAAGAGGGTATGATTATCTAAGGCAACAAGCAGGAGCAGCAATTCAAAACTTTCTCTTAAAAATAACTGAAAAAGGTCTTGCAACCTGCTGGATAGGGCATTTTGAAAACACTGAAATGAAAAAAGCACTTGGAATTTCTTCAAAAATAGAAGTAGAGGCAATTTTTCCAATTGGATATGAACATAAAATAAAAGCAAAACCAAAAAAGAAATGCAACCTATACAATATTCTCTATTTTAACAAATACAAAAATAAAAAAATGAACAAAATAAAAACAGGGTTGGCTTAAAAAATAAAACTCCCTCAAAAAACCCCTTAAAAAAATAAAAAAGGCCGCCCAAAAGAGCGACCCTTTCTCAAAAATTAAAAAACATCAATTCCTAAATCTGAAATTTCCTGAGAAGCTGGAACCATTTCTTCTTCTGCACTGGATTTTCCCAATACATAAGGAGATTTGACTCCAGTAAGAATTGTAATAACCCTTACCTTCCCAGTAAAATCCTTGCTGATTCTTGCTCCAATAATAACCTGAGCTTCAGGGCTCAAATTTTCAGAAACAAGTCGACCGATAATATCAAACTCTTCTAATTTCAAATCAGAACCACAAGTTACATGAATTAAAGCTCCGCTAGCACCTTGATAATCCACATCAAGTAGAGGATGAGTCAGGGCTTGCTTAACTGCTTCATTGACCTTGTCTGACTGAGAATCAGATTCTCCAATACTAATAACTGCAACTCCGCCGTTTCTCATAATCGCTGAAACATCTGCATAATCCAAGTTTATTAAACTCGGAAGAGTAATTGTTTCAACAATTCCTTTAATCATAGTAGAAACCAGCTCATTTGCAACAGCAAAAGCTTGTTCAATAGGCAGTTGTCCTGCAATATCTACAAGCCGTCCATTGTCAAGAACAATAGTGGTATCAGTAACTTCTCTCAATTCTTGCAGTCCAAACTCTGCTTTATCCAGTCTTGCTTTTTCAGATTCAAAAGGCATAGTCACAACTCCAATAACCACTGCTCCTGCTTCTTTAGCAAGCTGAGCAACAACTGGAGCCATCCCTGTTCCAGAACCTCCGCCCATTCCAGCAAGCACAAAAACCATGTCTGCTCCTGCAACAGCTTTCTTAAGTTCTGAGATAGACTCTTTTGCAGCTTCTCGCCCTTTTGCAGGCTTTCCACCGCATCCAAGGCCCCTTGTCAATTCCTTTCCTACAAGAATCTTTTCATCAGCTTTAGTAACACTCAAATGCAAAGCATCAGTATTTGCAGAATAAACCGTGGCTCCATTAATTCCCTTATTGAAAAGCCAGGTAACCATGTTTCCCCCGCATCCGCCACATCCAATAACTTTGATATTAGCTTTTCCAGCCCTTAGTTCATCAAAATTAATGCTATGGCTTTCTGCATTACTAATCGCTTCTTTTGCAAAATCTAAAACCATCTCACGTCTTTTTAACCTCCTTTCACCTTTGTATTCTCTGCCAAAGGCAAAGCCCTATTTCTGGAAGCGAAATATTTATATAGTTATTCCACTTCCCAGTATAGAATTACAAATTCAAAAAGAGGATCACCTCTTTTAATACTTCCAGCATAATATTAATCAACCGCCAAGTAAATTAATATTATGAAAATACAAAGAACTATTTCTATTTAAAGATTATGGAGATTTTAGAGATAGATTAAATTGTTGTTTTTATCACTTTTTAAAATATACTAAAATAGATTGAATTAATGCTTGGCTATTTTCCATAAAATATTATAAATCATAGAAAAAGATTCTGCAATCCACTCGTCTTCAATTATAATTCCAATTGGGTTATCATTATAAACTGCAATTACTAATTTATTATCATACTGAAAAAAATGTGCCTTTATTCCTGTAAGCTCTTTTAACAACTTGATTTCACGGAACTCTTTCATGTCTGTTTTAATTGTATGTTTTTGAAACCCTGTTTTTGTCTCTTCTCGTAAAATCTTAATTGGAATTTTTTTTTCAATTCGTTTTCTTAAAAAATTCTCAATAAAATATTCTTTCATATACTCTTCCCCAAAAATTGGCTGGATACTTTTTATTTCAGTTTTAGAAGAAAGCGGATCTGTAATTAAAGCTCTCATCCCCTTAACTCCAACGAAAACTTGAGCTTTGGAATGAGATTTAGCAAGTTTTTGTAATGATTCAAGAGAGGGCAAAACAGAATCAATTATTTTTTCTTTCTCTTCCAAAATGGACTTAAATTTTTCAGGAGATGCAGCCTCAAAATAGTTTTTATTATCTCTAACAATTTGACTAATTAATCCTTTTTGCTGCAATTTATCAATTATTTCATAGACCGTTTGTCTTAAAATTCCTGTTGCTTTTGAAACATCATTCGCAGAACTAAGCCCATTTCTCAAAACAGATAAATAACATTCTGCTTCTCTTTCATTCAACCCCCACTCCAGCAAAGCTGTTTTATTCTCCATAATCCATATACAAAAACTTTCCTTAAATATCTTTCTATTTTGAAGTAATAATCCTACGACAAATATATTTATAGGATATTTTATAGTTACTATTACAAGATGATAAAAGAAAAACAAGAAACCAAAGGAGACATAAGAAATACTGCTTACAAGACAGTCGTAGACATGGTATTTGGGAAAACAGGCATTCCTAATGCTAAAAAAGTGCTTAGGGAAATTTACTTAATGGCAAAGGATTTTGTAGGAAGAAAAAGCACGGGAAAGGCCTATTTTGTAGAATCGAGGTATAAAGGTTCTGAAAGATTAATTCAAGAAAAAGGAATAAAACAAGTAATTGAATTAGGAGCTGGTTTTTCTCCCCATGCATTAAATCTGCAGGCTAATGTTGAGAATTACATTGAAGTAGACCTGCCAAGGAATAGTCAAAATAAGGAAAGAATTATTAAAAAAATAGCTCCTGACTTAAAAGTCTATTATGTTGGGGGAGATATTTTTAAAGAAGATACTTGGAAAAGCATCGAATCAAAATTAATAGGAACGCCGACTACAATTTTTGGAGAAGGATTTATGCAATATACTGATCCCGAACAAAGGGCATTTTTAGCAGTGCAAATAAAAAGAATTCTCAACCGAACAGGGGGATTGTGGTTTTTTGAAGATTCTCTCACCTTCCATACAGAGTTTGCTCAAAATCAAGAAATTAGAGCCATGTCTGAAATGATGGTGCAAAAAAGCGGAAATTCCCAACTTTTACAACACATTTCTCAAAAATCGTTAGAAAACGAATTAAGAAATTACGGATTTAAAGTCGAAAGGATTCCTGCTCCAACCGATCTAGAAACTCCAGAGTTAGATGAACTTGGAAAAAGAACACTCAAACAATTTAAACACTGGGTTTTAACACCAAAGGAAAAAAATGGAAACTGAAATTTATCCCAATGTGAGATTAAACAGATTAAGGCAGAATGAAGGAATTAGAAAAATGCTTAATAATCCGATTCCCAGACCAGAAAAATTCATGTGGCCGGTTTTTATTAAAGAAGGAATTGGATTAAAAGAGCCAGTGAAAACCTTACCTGGACAATTTTATTATAGTGTTGACCAAGTTTGCCAAGATATTAAAAAAGTATTTGAACAGGGAGTGAAGAGTATTTTGATATTTGGAGTAATTGAGGACAAACTAAGAAGCAATAACGCAGAATATTCTTATAATGAAAATGGATTAGTTCAAAGAGCAATAAAAAAGATCAAACAAGAATTTCCAGATTTAGTAATCTTTGCAGATGTTGGACTTACTGGATACACAAAAACTGGGCATTCACACATAACTGATGAAAAGGGGAATTTTGATAATGATATAAGTTTAGAAATTATTAAAAAAGTCGCATTGTCTTATGCAAAAGCTGGAGCAAGCGGAGTTGCACCTTGTGGAATGATTGATGGGCAAGTAAAAGAACTAAGAAAGATTTTAGATAAAAATGGATACAAAAAAGTAATTTTAATGAGTTATTCGACCAAATTTGATACACACTGTTGTAGGGTTTTTCCTCTCCCTAGATTAGATTTTTCTAAGACCCATAAAGAATATTTAACCTCTCATCAAAATAAAAATCTAGCAATTCGAGAATCTTTGTTAGATGAAAAAGAAGGGGCAGATATCTTAATGGTTAAACCCGGTTTATTTTATTTAGATATTCTTGCAGAAATCAGAAGGAGAACAAACTTGCCAATTGCAACTTATAATGTTAGTGGAGAGTATGCAATGATTTATGGAATGATTGAAAAAGGATTTGCAGAATTAGACGGATTAGTTAAAGAATCTTTAATCGCACTTAACAGGGCAGGAGCAGATATAATAATTAGCTATTGGGCAAACCAATATGAAAAGATATTCAAATTAGAAAAATAATTTAACAAAAATCACGTTCTCCTTTAGTTTGATGTTTAATCCTTTCCATTTTCTCCAAATTCAAAATTTTTCTATCTCCTCCTCCAAACGAGAAATTGCTCGCCACCCCCTTCTCAAATTCCAATTCACCTTATTTACAACTTCTTTAACAAACCCTCCCCCCAAGAGCCTCCCTCCTTTTATTAAAGGAAATTCTAATCTCCAACTGCAATTTAATTCAACAATAATATTTTTTCCAAGAGAAAGGATTCCTGACTTTTTCCAACCAGCTTTTCTTCCAATCTTTAAAATAATTTCAGCATTTTTCAAGTCCTTACAAGCAACATGGATTATGGGAGGTTCTTGTTTAAATTTGTATGACAAATTTGGACAAATGAAAAATTTCCTGTTTTGATTTTGTTTGAATTTAACCTTGTCTTTTAAACTTAATTTCTTAATTTCCTTCCACAACTCTTCAAAACCCACAACATCATGACTAACAAACTCAAACAATCCCGGACCTTTCTTCTCTTGATCAATCATTAAAACAACCCTTCCAGAACATGACGAAGTAGTATAATACTCTTCAAAAGAATTTATCTTCTCACATAATTTAGAAATCCTTTTATCCCAAAAACCAATTGAAGATTTATCCTGTTTAGCTAAAACATCTTTTTTGCGTTGTTGAAATCTATTCATGAAAAAAGAAAAAGAAAGATGATTTTAAGGTTTTTGATTTAAGATATAATTTTATCCAATTCTTCCTCCAACTCTTTAATCCAGACATACTTCAAATCTAAATTAATCTCTTCGGGAAGCTCCCTACTAACTAACTCCTTGACAACATAAACCTTCTTTGGTTTAAACCACTTTGTATAAGCAATCTCTGCTAGTCCTCCTGCAGAATAACCAAGACAAATTAAAACATCTGTTTCCTCATTTAATCTCCCTGGTTGGTTTCTCCATGTTCCGCAATTAATTATTTCTCCAATATCTAAATTCAACCAATCAAAACCAAACTCTTTATCATCTATCATAGCAATAACAAAAACTTTCTTTCCTCCTTCTTCCAAATATACTTTAGCAAAAGCCTCGCTTGTAGAACCTTTATCTGGAGTTAAACAAACTTCATGTCCAGATTTAGCAATAGTCTCTGCAACCCCCTTAATTTACTCGACCCAATTATTCCAATTTTCATTCTTTTTCCAAAATCTCTGCCTTAACGCCTGCCTCTTCACAAAGCTCCTTAAAATATTCTGCATCTTTTTTTGTCCCAACAATAGAGCCATAGTGCATTGGTATTGCAAGGTTTGGCTTAATTTCTTTTGCAACATCTGCAGCTTCTTCAGAGCACATAGTAAATCTCCCTCCAACAGGCAAAAGCAAAACAAGCTCTGTCTCTGGTTGCTTATGCCCAGTTATCTTTTGCATTTCAGGAATTTTGTCGGTGTCTCCAGCATGATAAATGACTACATCTTCAATTTTAATAACATACCCCACAAGATGCTCTTCTTTTGTGTGAAAAGGCTTATTAATATTATATGCAGGCAAAGTTAAAACCTTAACGTCTCCAAAAGAAAAATCCATTTCAGGCTCAACAAACTCAAAGTTTAGAGGAGTTTTAATCCGTGCAATTTTACTCTGGCAATCTGCAGGAGCCACAATAGTTGTTCCAGTTTTAGCAATTTTTTCTATATCTTCAATACTGCAATGGTCATAATGAGAATGAGTTAATAAAATCAAATCTGCTTTTTCAGAGTCATTTTCAATCCGATAAGGGTCAATATAAATAACACAATTATTTTTAATCTTGAATCCTGCATGACCTAACCAATTAATTTGAATTTGTTTTTTACCTATTTCCATATTCACACAAAATTAAATTTATTTAAAAATTTAAGCTTTCAAAATATTTTGTTTAAATTTTAAAAAATCCTTTAATTGAATGATTCCCCCGCATCCTCTTGGGTGTCCCCCAACTTTGGCATTTTTTAAGCTCCCAATTCCTCTTTGTAAAACTTCTAGTGCACTAATTCCCTTGAAAGCATTTCTTCCTGTGAGACTCAAAAAATCAAAAGAGAAAGAAGGAGAAACAAAAATTAAAATTTTGTCTACGTATTTTTCTCCAATTTCATGGGCAAGAGGTCGTTTAATTTTATGCTTTGGTTCAAAATAATAAAAGAAAACATTTCCTGCCCCCTCTCGATTAACTTCAAAATCTTTTTTAAAAATATCAACTTCTTCTTGAACAGACCCATAATATTTTTTCAATAAGTGTAAATCTTTATAGGCTTCTAAACTCCTTAATGGAGCAAATGCTTTTTGGGGGTTTTTTTAAAAGGAGACTAAGTAACAAATTAATGATTTCACTATTTCAGAAAACTCTTCTTTCTTTACTTTTTCTTTTTCAAAAAACTTTGCCAAAAAAGAATCATTTTCTAAGTATTTATCTCCCTTGTCTGCTAAAACTCCCAAAACTGCTAGCCATTGTTTTCCTCCAATCAACTCATAACATACTCTTGAACAGGGAAAATATCCTTCCTCGGCTGGATTAAATTCTAAAATTTTTTCAGGAAGATTACAATTCTTCGGGTGGTGGTCAATTACTAAAATATCTTTTTCCTTTATTTCAACCAAATCTTTTACAATAACATCATCAGCCAAATCAACAATAATTATTTTTTCAGAATTCTTTAAACTATGTTTTTTAAACGGTTCAGGTCCAATTTTGGCGACAAAAGTTTTTGGAGAAATATTTCTTTTAATTAAATAATCAAAGATTAAAATTCCTGAAGCAAATCCATCTAAATCATCATGATGAACAATCGCAACTTTTTCTTTTGATTGAATATTTTCAAGAAACTGTTTAGCTTGTTTCTGATTAATTTTCATAAAGCTAAAATCAAATCGCTTATTTTAAGGCTTTCTATAGTTCTTCAATAGCCTTAGCAATTTGAAACATTTTCTGTTCTTCAAATTTATTGCAGATAATTTGCATACCAACAGGCAATTCAACATTCTCTTCTTTTAATTTCCCAATAGGAAGAGAAATTGCACAACTTCCTGCGAGATTTACTGGACTAGTTAAAACATCATAAGCATACATTTTTTCAACAGAGATTTTTTCTCCAATCTTATGAGGTAATCTTGGCACAGTCGGACAAACAATGCAGTCAAATTTCTTAAATGCTTCTTCAAACTCTTTTTCAATAATCTTTTTTGCTTTCAAGGCTTTGTTATAATATCTTCCCCCATGCTCTGCCTTAGTAATCTCGTTCCCCCCAAGAATCCTTCTTAAAACTTCTGGACCGCATGCATCTTCAATTTTTTTTACATATCTTCTGCCATCAAACTTCCTTGTTCCAGAAAAAAACTCTGTATAAACAATTGGATAATAAGTTTCAATTGCTAAATCAATATGCTTAAGTTTAACTTCTTCAACATTCCACCATTTTTTCTCTGAAACCTCTTTCAATTTATTTTCAATTAAATTCTGAATTTCTGGCTCAACTCCCTTAATTTTTAACAAGCCAACTTTCAAACCTTTAGGAATTTGAAAAATTTCTTTAAAATTAAAAATCCCTTCTTGACTAATTGAGTCATTTTCATCTCTTCCTCTAATAACTTCAAAAAGTAATGCAGAATCTTCCACATTTTTTGTCAAAGGACCAATCTGGTCAAAACTCATGCACATATCAATTAAACCATATCTTGAAACAGCTCCATAACTTGGTTTAACTCCAACAACTCCGCAGTGAGAGGCAGGATTTCTTATCGAGCCTCCAGTATCACTTCCCAAGGCCACATCACAAAAACCTGCCGCAACAGCAGCTGCACTTCCTGAACTTGTCCCTCCAGTAATAAATTTTTTGTTAATGGGATTTTTTGTCGGACCAAAAGCACTTGTCTCTCCAGATGCCCCGCATGCAAATTCATCCATATTACACATTCCAATAATTAAACCGTCTTCATCTTTTATTTTTTTAATAGCAATTGCATCATAAGTAGATTTATAATTTTCAAGAACCTTGGAAGCACAAGAAGCAGTCATTCCAAGGACATTAATATTTGCTTTTACCCCAATAATCTTTCCCGCCAACTTGCCTGCTTTTCCAGAAGAAATTTTTTTATCAATCTCTTCTGCCTCTTTCATCAATTCCTTTTCATCTCTTAACTCTATAAAAGAATTTATTTCCTTGTCTTGTTTTTTGATTTTCTCCAAATATTTCTTTAATTTTTCTGTTGTTTTCATTTTACTTTAATTGCTTCAGATTTAATCTCAATTACTTCCTTATTTTTATTCCTCCGCTTTTCCTTTTCTTTCTCAGAAATCCACTCAGACCTTTTCTCTAAATTATCTAACATGTTTCTCCTTCTTTCTCTTTTGATTTTTTGATCTGTTCTTATTAAAATTATAACTTTCTTCATTCCAAAAAAATATCTACTTCATATTCCTTATTTTTAAAAAACCAACAAACATCTATAAAATCAGTCACTTCTTTAACCCAAATTTTTTCTGTTTCCCCTTCTTCTGTATCAATATACTCTTTAACAACAAACTTATCATTAATCTTTTGCCTATCAAAACCTAAACTTTCCATAAGAAGCAAAAATTCTCTTTTAAAGCTTTTAATTTTATCAAAATTATATCTATGTCTAATTCCATTATTCTCTGTTCCATTTAATATCATTTTTTTTGAACTTTTTAGAGTTTTCATTTGATATCTCTCTTCTCAATTAAAAATTTTATATTAGGCGCCACCCGGTGTCTGCCTTCCTTAATTTCTTTCACAGGAAGCCAGGCAATCTCCTTAATTTCTCCTTTTGGTCGAACTTCCTCTTTATTTAATAGTTTAGCAAGATAATGAATCAGCAAGATTGCCATCTTCTCCTTTGTTTGAGGATTTTTCCAAATAAGCACGGGATGCAATGGCCTAATTATCTCAATTTTCCCATTATTTTCTTCAAAAAATTCTCTATGGCAAGCTTCTTCCAAATCTTCCACCCCTTCTTCAATTGTTCCTCCAGGAAGTTTATAAAAATCATCTTTATCATCCCTATTTACCATTAATTTCCCTTCTTCTAAAATAACAGAACCTGAAGCAACTATAAATTTCCCTTCAAACATTTCCTAAACCTCGCTAGATAAATTATGGCATCAATTTCATCAATCT
The DNA here is from genome assembly GCA_024278335.1 of archaeon. Lineage (GTDB taxonomy): Archaea > Nanobdellota > Nanobdellia > Pacearchaeales > GW2011-AR1 > JAJRTJ01. Next base: position 104,890 of record JAJRTJ010000003.1, on the reverse strand, counting down.
GTTTTCTAAATTCTTTTAATCCCTTCATTCTTCCCATCCCCCTTTTTCAGCAATAATAAAATCCTTATTTTTTTCAGGAGCATTCTCAAACATTAGGTCTCTGTCCAACTCTTCGCATTTCCCTTCTCCTTCCTCTCTTTCGCAATTTTCTCTTTCAACAAAAGGCTCTTCACCTGTCTCATCAATCTTAGAAAGTTTTTTAGAAAAAGAATCCATTATCTGTTTAGCTTTTTTCTTAATCTCTTCTTTCTCTTGTTCGCCTATTCTATGAAAAATAAAATCTTCCATAAAAAACAGAGTTAGTTGGGATTTATAAGTTATTTGATAATTTAAATGCCTTAAAAAGAAAAAAAATAAAATAAATTCAATTAATGACACGAGCTTTCTTTACCTGAACTTTCAGAGCTTTCTTCTGACTCTTCAGAAGATTCATTAGATTCTTCTGCAGGTTTTTCTTCAGATTCACAATCTCCGCAACACATCTTATTTTACCTCCTTTTAATTCTAAGGACTTAGCCGGTCTCTATCTCTTGGAAACATAACTGCTTCCCGGATATTCTCCAATCCCAATAAAACTTGAGTAAATCTCTCTAAACCAATGCTCCAACCCCCGTGAGGAGGAGCCCCATATCTAAAGCTGTCAACATAATCCTTAAAATCAACTGGATTCAATCCCTTTGCTTTCAATCTTTCAATTAATAAATCGGGAAGATGAATTCTTTGTCCTCCAGAAGAAATTTCCATACCTTTATAAATTGCGTCAAACCCCTCGCTTAATTCAGCATCTGCTTTTTCTCCTTTTGGCATAATATAAAAGGGCTTCCCTGAAAGAGGCCAATCATGAACAAAAACAATTGTATCTGGAAATAATTCGTCAAGTTTTTTCTCTGCTTCTCCACTTAAATCATCTTTGCCTACATGAACTCCCTGCTCTTTCATTAATTTTGCAACTTCAGCAAAAGTCATATATTTTGCTTTTGGAATTTTTAACCTAACTCCAAGCAACTCCAGCTCTTCTTTATTTTTCTCAATAACTTCCTTAACAATATATTGAACAACTTCTTCAATTTGCTTCATTACAACAAAAGCATCTGCAAACCCCATTTCAATATCCATCTGTCTGCACTCATTTAAATGCCTGATTGTATTATGCTTTTCTGCTCTCCAAACAGGAGTGATTGTCATTGCCTTTTCCATAGAACAGGCAATCATTTGTTTATACAACTGAGGGGATTGCGCAAGAAATGCTTTTTTTTCAAAATATTTTGCCTCAAATAAATCTGTTCCTCCTTCACTTGAAGCTCCAATAATTGACGGAGGCTGAAATTCAATAAATCCTTTTTCAATAAAGTGTTGTCTAAAAGCCATTGAAATTGTTGATTGAATTTTAAAAATAGCCTGAATCCTTTTTCTATGCAAATCTAAAAATCTATTATCTAATCTTTTTGGAAGCTCTGTTTTAGAAAAATCAGAAACATCTATTGGTAATTCCTCTGCCTTTGCAATTACTTCAAATTTCTCTGGAATAAGTTCTTTTCCTCCTGGAGCTTGTTTTGATTCTTTTAAAGTTCCCCTTACATAAACAACACTTTCTCTAGATACCTTATCAAGCTTCTTAAAAATCCCATCTGCAACTTTTCCTTTCACTGCAGTAATTTGAATTTCTCCAGAAACATCCCTTAAGACAAGAAACTTAATTTTCCCCAATGCCCGAGTATCATAAACCCATCCGGTAAGCTCAACACTTTTTTTAGAATCAAAAGCATCTTTAATTAAAGTCCGATTCTTCTGAAGTTTCTGCATATCCATATAAAAACTTATTTAGAATACTTTTTAATTATTTCCATAGCCTCTTTTCCATTAACCTGTCCCTTAAACTCTTTCATCACAAGTCCCATATAAGCATTAGCATTTAATCCAGGTTTTTCTTTAACTAATTTCATAATTTTTTCTTCAATATCTCCCAAATCTACTTTTTCAAACTTAATTGCTTTTTCCAGTTCCACCCCCTCATAAATTCTTTTCATTACTTCCTTGACTTCTGATTCAGAAATCTTTTTTTCTTTCAAAGCCTGGATAATAAAGACCAATTCCTCTTGTGAAAGTTTTTCTTTGCCCCCAGCTTTCACACTTGAGGGAACACCTGCCTTTTGTGCCGAATTACTTTTTGAAATAATCTCCTTTGTAAATAAAAATAAAACTTTTGCAATAAAGATTGGTTTTGGATAGATTTCATATAATTCTTTATAATCTTTTAACTTGTTTTGCTTAAATAAAATCTTAATCATTTCCTGACTCAATCCTTCTTTTCTAAGCTCTGCTTCTTCCTCACTCTTTAGCCGAGGAAGAGTTTTTTTAGCCTCATTAATAAATTCCCGAGAAATTTTTAATAAAGGAACATCTGTTTCAGGATACATTCTTGCAGAACCAGGCATTGGCCGCAAAAATTCACTATTTCCATTAGGCAAAGCATTTCTAACTTCTGGCTGAACAGGTTTTTTTTGCTCCTCTAATTTTAACTGTCTTTCAACTTCATTTTTTACTGTTGTAGGAAGTAAATTAATATCCTGAACTCCCTTAAGTTCAACCCGGTTACCATCATTGACGGAAATGCTGATATCCTGCCTGATTGTTCCAAGACCTCTTCTAACTTTACAGCTTCTTAAAATATCTCCGATTATCAAGGCAACTTCTTGAGCATGTTTTGGATTTTTAATGTCAGGAGAGGTTACAACTTCAACCAAAGGAATTCCCAGCCTGTCTAAACGATAAATCTCCTTTTTTTCCCAGCGTTCAATAATTCTCGCTGCATCTTCTTCTAACATAATTGCATCAATTCCAACTTCACCTTCAGAAGTATTCAAATGTCCCCCATAACCAATCATCACAGTTCTCTGAAAACCAGAAGGATTAGAGCCGTCAATTACCGTCTTTCTCATAATTTGGGTAATTGGAAGAATCTTGCAATTCATTAACAAAGCAATCTGAACAGCAATTTTCAAGACCTCTAAATTTATCTCATGTGGAGGTTCTTCGTCTAACTCAACTAAGCAAGTTGTATCATAACCTTGATAAACAAAATCCTTATTCAACTTTGCCTGGAAACAAGCAGCTTCATCAATCTCTCCAGACTCTCCTGCAACAGCATGAAGTTTCCTCTGCACCTCAAAATCTGGCTCATCTTTTCTTAAAACAGAAGGACAAGAACAAAACAATTTATGACTATCTAATTGCTGATGAATTTCCAATCCTGCCTTAAATTTAATTTTTTTATAATCAATTTCTGACATAGAAATAAAAGAGAATAAGAGTTAATAAAATTATTGTGAGCTGTTTGGCCTTGAAAGATACTTAGATAAACTTTCAGAAATTCTTCCAAAATTCACTGGCCCAACAGTTGAGGGGTCTACTCCAACAAAAGAAGCAACATCTTGCAAAAAAGAGAGATATTCTGGAGTAGTTTCAAATTTTGCTATTTGAGGTAAATATCTTTGTCTTCTTTCACAGGCATTTTCATCTACTTTTAATCGAACAGTATTTAAAGCAACATCATCAAGGGGGATAATTAAAGGAACTTCTACAAGATGGGCTTTTTTTTGATTAAGCAATCTACTAAAATTATGGTTCCTTCTTCTTCTCTCTGCAATTCCTAAAATTTCATACCCAATGTCTTTATTGATCTTCTTTAAATGATGGGTATGCGAATCTTCTCTTTCCAAAGAACTCCCTGCTCTTTCCATTATTAAGGAATCAATTGCTCTTCTAAATTGATTATAACCTGCTGATGCAGAGCTTCCAGACAACACTTCATCCAAAGAAACAATTTTTATCCTTTCTCCAAAATAATTTTCTTCTAAAAAATTTTTATTCCACCCATATAACAAATTATTTCTATCAAAAAATCTACTAGAATTTGGAGGATATTCTACAGAATTTAGAGGAAAATACCTATCTACAATATTGAGAACATCTATAAAGGGGACTGCTCCGGTTATTGGAGCAAAAATAAAATCCGGTTTTTTGGAGTGGATTATACGGGAAATCTTTTTCATCCCTTTAACAAACTCTTCTAATTCCTTTTGAGTATACTCTTTTACCATATATTCTCTACTTATTTTCCTCCTTAAAAATCTTTCTATTTGTATTCACTACATAGTTACAAAGAAAAATAATAACTTTCTAACACAAGAACCTTTAATAAAAGAAAATGCCTTAAAAAAACATGCAAAAGCCAAAACCCCTCCCAACAACAGCAAAAAGACATTTAATTAAAAAATTCTTTGAAAACCCTCTTGAAAGAAAATTATTTGATAAAATGCTTCTGATAACTGAGAAAAGAGGATTTGATGTAGATTTACTCTTTTGGACAAACAATGAATTTCATCCAATGGAAATAGATGAATTAAGAGTAATATTGGAGCAAAAAGAGCTTGAACTAAAAAAAGAGGAAATAGAAAGATATCTCAATCAATATCAGAAATATTACCGGGTTTAGAACCTAAATCTCTTAAAATTTTTTCAGAAGCAAGAATAAGTTGTTGTCTTTCTTCAGGAACTCGCCCGGGATTCTCATAAAAAGAAAAAGGAATTTTTACAACTTCCCTATTAATTGCACATCCAAACATCCCCCCAATTGCTTTGATTCCTGCTTGTTCTAAAATCTCTTCAGAAGGAGCATTGCAAGTATAATGCGTAACCTGTTTATTTTTCTCACTAATTAAAGGAAATATGTTTTCTAATTCATGGGGAAGATGCCCTTTTCTTTTCATGATTTTAAATCCAAAATTCACTATAAAAACCTTTATAATATCCATTTTCTTATTTTAAAAAAAGATGGTTCACTATGAATTTCAAAAGGTTGTGCATCCAATTACCAAAGTTCCACAAACATTTGGTCAAAAAGCAGCCGACCAAATAACAAAATGGGCAGGAAGCTGGACATTCATAATTTTATTTTTTGTCTTCTTAGGATTTTGGATGGCAACAAACGGGGTTTTTTTTCTAAGATATCTTAGTGGAGAAATGGTTGACCCTTATCCATTTATTTTATTAAATTTAGCACTATCTTGCCTTGCAGCAATTCAAGCTCCAATAATTTTAATGAGTCAAAACAGAGAAGCTCAGAAAGATAGATTAAGGGCCCAATATGATTATGCTGTAAATAGAAAAGCAGAAAAAGAAATTCAAGAAATCAAAAAAATCCTTGCAAGATTAGAAAGAAAGGTTTAAGAAAATTAGAGAAAATAAAATTCCAATACTAAAAGAAATTAAACAAGCACTAAAAACAAAAGAAAATAAAAAAAGAAGCATATTTGCTTTTCCAATAAGAAAGACTTAAAATTATTCTTCCAATCGATCATTCAACTCGCCAGAAATATTCTCAAGCATTTTCTCTCTAATCAATTGTCTATCTTGAGCCCACGCCTCATGACCAAGCACCCATCCTAATTTAACAAAAGCAGTTTCAGCCAACATGTCTTTAAGATAAATAACTCCTGTTTCCAAAATTTCCCTCCCATTAGAATAAACAAGAGGATTTAATCTCCCATAAATTGTCTGAGCAGCAGCACAAACAACCAAGCCTTTTTCTTGCACTTGTTTTAATTTTTTTGTCCAGCCTTTTCTAGACCTCATTGTTGGAGCATGCCCTAAACCAGATAATTCCAAGATAATTCCCTTGTATTTTTTCTTTACATAATAATCTAAAATATCTGGGTCTTGTCCAGGATAAATTTTAATCAAAGCAACTTGTTCTTCAAATTTAACATCTAATTTCACCTTTTTCTTATCATCTCTTAAATTATAGTCAGAAATCTTTTCCCAACCTTCTAAAGTAATCTTTGCAAAGGGTTTAGAGTTAATAACTTTAAATGCATCTCTTCTAGAAGTATGCATTTTCTTCACTTTTGTTCCAGGCATTGCATAGCAAAAATCATCATTTTCAGAAGCATGCCCAACCAACATAACCTCTGCAATATCTGAAACCGCAGCAACAGCAGCACATTGTAAATTCAAATTTGCATCACTTGAAGCCCTATCAATACTTCGCTGGCTGTAAGTCAAAACAACTGGCTTGTTTAAATTCTTTAAAAAAAAGCTCAAAGCACTTGAAGTATAATGAATAAAATCTGTCCCATGAGTAATAATAAGCCCCTCAATCTCTTTATCATTCAACAATTTTTCTGCAGTTCGGGCAATTTTCTGCCAATCCTTAAAACCCATGTCTTCTGAAGCCTTCATAAAAGGAACTTCAACCTTAACAACATTAACTTTATCAAAAATTTCTGGATAATACTTAAATAAGGCCTCAGGACTTGTCAGCCAATCAACCCCTCCTTTACGCGGATTTAAACGAGCAGAAATTGTCCCTCCAGTAATAATCATTCCAATATTTTTCTTATTTTTATTAACAGCAAAATCAACTTCTTCCTTAACCTCTTCTGCTTTTTTCAAAACTTTAATCTCTAAAACCTCTTTTTTCTTAAATCCAATATTATATCCATTATCTAACTTCAATAAAATCAAACCTTTTTCAGATTCCGGGCTTTCTAACAAAACTCCTTCATAAATCTTCTGAGTCAAATGCACTTCAACATAATCCCCTGGTTGGATTATCAACTTCTTACTTACCATAAAACGAGTAATTTTAAAAGATATAAAAAACTATTGATAATATGACAAAAATAGGTTTAGAAATTCACACATATCTTAATACAAAAGAAAAACTTTTTTGCAGTTGTCCTGCTGAACATGGAAGCAAAAATGCTCAACCAAATACAAATATCTGTCCAATCTGCACAGGCCAGCCAGGATGCAAGCCCCAACTTCCAAATTCTTCTGCAATAGAAAAAGCAATTCAGATTGCATTGATTCTTGGATGCAAGGTTAATGAAAAACTAATATGGCAAAGAAAACACTACTCTTGGCCAGACCTTCCAAAAGGATTTCAAAACACAATCTCTGGACCCCATTCAACTCCAAACGGGATAAATGGAAAGTTTGAGGATATCAAAATAACTGAATGCCATTTAGAAGAAGACCCTGCAGCGTGGAATCCAAAAACCGGAGAAATAGACTATAATCGTTCAGGTTTTCCATTAATAGAAATTGTGACAGCTCCAGATTTTAAATCTTCTGAACAAGTTGTTGAATGGTTAAAAAACTTAATTGCAACCTTGGGATACATAAAAGCAATTGATAAAAAAGCAGGAATTAAAGTAGATGTAAACATTTCTGTAGAAAAAGGACAAAGAATAGAGGTGAAAAATGTAAATTCTTTAACAAATATCCAAAAAGTAATTGATTATGAAATAAAACGGCAGACAAAAGATGTTCCAAAAGAACAAGAAACCAGAAGATTTAATGAAGACGGAACCACCACAAAAATGCGTTCAAAAGAAGAAGCAGCAGATTACAGATTTATCTCTGAACCAGATTTGCCTGCACTTTTAATTGATAAAAAAAGAATTGAACAAATCAAAAAGTCTCTTCCAGAAACTCCAAAACAAAAATTAACAAAACTTATTAAAAAACACAAAGTAGAGAAAAAACATGCAAAAATTTTAACAAAAAAACTAGAGCTTGTAGAATTTTTTGAAAAAGTAATAGAGAAATCAAACCCAAAGCTTGCAATCCGGTGGATAACAGAAGAGCTTCTTTCAGTGATGAACTATCTAAAAAAAGAACTAGAAGAATTAAATATTGACCCAGGGCATTTTGTAGAACTTCTAGATTTAATTGAAAAAGGGATCTTAACTGAACTAAAAGCAAAAGACATTTTAAGGTCTTGGAAGGAAAAATCTTCTTCTCCTAAAAAACAAATCAAAAAACATTCAATGATTTCAGACTCTCCAAAAATCAAAGAGATTGTAAAAAAAGTAATTCAAGAAAATAAAAAGGCAGTTGAAGACTTTCAAGCAGGAGAAGCAAAGGCACTGAATTTTTTAATCGGTCAAGTTATGAAACAAACAGATAAAAGAGCAGATTATAAAACTGTTAAACAAGAATTAGAAAAAAAACTTAATTAAACAAGTAAGAAAATTCTTTTTTAGGAAAAAGCTCTTTTAAAGAATCATCTAAAAGCTGTTCAATATCCGCAGGTTGGTAATGTAGAATTTCTGCAATCTCCATTGGATTATATCTCTGACCATCTCCTAATCCAAAAGCCAATTGCAAAGCAGCTTTTTCTTCTAATTCAAAAAACTCAGGAAGAGAATCAAGCCTTTCTCTAACATCTTCTGGATGAAATCTTCCGGGGTCCCGTTTGCCTCTTCCAATCATCAAAGTATCTAAAGCTTGGTCTTTTATCCTGCACCTTATTTCTCTGGAAAATAAATCTATAGTCATAGAATATTTCTCACAAAAAACAGTTTTTAAGGTTTTGCTTTTGCATAAATTCCAATAGGCTGGGAGGGAATCGAGGCCTTGAAAAGGTCATCCCCTTGGGAAACCCCTTGGGGGGAGATTCCAATAGGCTGGGAGGGAATCGAACCCCCATCAACAGGGCCGAAACCTGTTATTCTATCCATTAAACTACCAGCCTAATGATTTCAAAAGAAAAGTTAGGTTTTTATATGTTAAGATTCTATGATGAATATGATTGAAAAAAAAGACAAAGGAATTACCACAAAAAAATCAGAAAACATCGCAGATTGGTATGAACAAGTTTGTTTGAAAGCAGAATTAGCAGAATTCTCAAAAGTCAAGGGAACAATGGTCATCAGACCCAGAGGCTATTACATTTGGCAGGCAATTCAAGAATATTTTAATAAAAACATTATAGAAAAAACACAAACAGAAAATGCTTATTTTCCGCTTTTTATTCCAGAGTCGTTTTTCTTAAAAGAAGCCAAACATGCAAAAGGATTTAGCCCTGAAGTTGCGTGGTTGGACAAAGAACTAACAAAAGAGGGAGAAAGGCTTGCAATAAGGCCCACTTCAGAAACAATAATATATGATTCATACTCAAGGTGGATTCGGTCTTATAAAGACCTTCCCTTAAGAATAAACCAGTGGTGCAATGTAGTTCGGTGGGAAACTCAAGCAACAAAGCTTTTCCTCAGGTCAAGAGAATTTTTATGGCAAGAAGGACATTGTGTCTATGAAACAGAAAAACAATGTGACAAAGAAACAGAGAATTACATCAAACTATATCAAAAACTCTGCAAAGAACTTTTATCTCTTCCAACAATCATTGGACAAAAAACAGAAAAAGAAAAATTTGCAGGGGCAAAATACACTTTAACAATTGAAGCATTTATGCCTGACGGAAAAGCACTTCAATGCGGAACTTCCCACAACTTAGGACAGGGTTTTGCAAAAGCATTTGGAATAAGCTTTTTAGGACAAGATGAAAAACCGCATCTCCCTTGGCAAAATTCTTGGGGGCTTTCTACAAGATTAGTCGGAGCAACAGTAATGACCCACTCTGACGACAAAGGATTAATTCTTCCTCCAAAAATTGCAAAAAACCAAGTTGTCATTATCCCCTTATTTTTCAAAGGTTCTGAAGAAAAAGTCTTAAAACAAGCAAAAGAAATTGAAAAAGAACTTTTAAAATTCAGACCAATCTTAGACGACCGCGAAGATCAAAAACCAGGATACAAATTTAATGAATGGGAAATGAAGGGAATTCCTCTAAGGATAGAAATTGGCCCAAGAGATTTGGAGAAAAAATCAGTCATAGTTGTAAAAAGAAATACTGGAGAAAAAATCCCTGTTAAAATTAAAGATTTGAAAAAAGAGATTCCAAAACTTCTTGAGCAAATCCATCAAGAACTTTATTCAAATGCAGAAAAATTCCTTAACTCTCAGATTATTGAAGTGAAAAATTGGAAAGAATTTACAAAAGCAATCAAAGACAAGAAAATAGTCAAAACACTTTTTTGTGGAGAAGAAGAATGTGAAGACTGGATAAAAGACAAAACTGGCGGAGCAAGTTCAAGATGCATTCCTCTTGAATCAAGAAACAAAAAAGTCAAAGGCAAATGCTCGCATTGTGGAAAACCTGCACAAACTGAAATATATTTTTCTAAAAGTTATTAAAACACCAAAACCAAAAAGACAATTACAAATATTTAAGTTAAACCAATCTTCATTTTTAACCAGCTAATTTGCTTGTTGTAGAACAAGTGCATTAAGTTCATCTTCTAAGGCCAATGTTTTGGCCATTAAATTGCTAAGCTCTTGCTCTACATATTTATTTTCTTGTTTTTCCATTTTTTGTTTTGTCATTTTAGTTTTTGCCATTATGTTGTTTTGGCTATGCCAAAATTACATAGGTAGGTCGCTTGTTGTCCGCCCGAGACAAAACCTAAAATCAATCCTTATCTTAGATTTAAAGAAGTCTTATGCCCTAATTCAAACCTAAGAGTTATAGATTGAATTTAGGCGTGTTTTTTAACAATAAAAGCACTGCCTAGTAAAGAACATGCATAAGCCGGCGTTCTCCAAGACATTGCTTTCATATTTTTCAAAAGAAAAATCTATTTTTATATGTTTCTACTTACTTATCGGTGACAATCTCTGTCTAAACTTCTTTAAATCATCTGCCAAAACCATTGCTCCAACTGCATCTTCATGCCCTCCCCCAGTAGCCCCATCCAATCCCTTTATTGCATTTAAAACTTTAGTCCGAATACCTTTCCCCCTTCCAGAAATATTTGCCTTTGCTCCACGAATATATACGACAACAATCTCTTTTTCTGGAAATAAAAAACTAAAATAATTTGCCAAATCTGCACTAATACTCATCTCTCCGCCATACTCATAATAAAACAAATCTCCTTCCTTAGTTTCTCTCAAAGCCTTCTCAACATGCTTTTTAATTTTTTTATCAAAATATTCAAATCTTTCATGCATTGCCTTATTTTCTGAAGCTTTTCCAACACCTCATGAGGACTATTTGCATTCATCAAAAATTTCAACATCCTAACAACATTTGTAGTCTTATCTTTCAAGCCCGCACCAATTAATCTTGCAACTTTCCCAATTTCTGATTTATAAAAAATCTCAAATGCACTTTTAGAATCAATTGATAATTCAGGATACTTGTTCTTAAATTCAGAATAAAACTCTGGAAAAAATTTATCTGAAATTACTCCTGCAACTGCAAGCCAAATGTCCTTTTTTCTATTTGTGATTTTCCAGCAAATAGCAGTTACTGGCTCACCAAAATTTTTCTTTTTTGAAAAAGAATTATAATAAAAAACAAAATCTGGAATAGTCTTATTTAATCTATCTTCTGGGCTGTGGTGGTCAACCCAAACAATCGGGAGATTTAATTCACTCACTTTTTTTAAAAATTCTTCTGAAATAGAAGGCTTATCAAGAACAAAAATATAATCTGCGTTTAATTCATTAACTCTCCTAAAATGACTTTCATTTAATTCAGGAAAAGATTTTATTGCCACCCCCTTTCCTCTTCCAATAAATCTCTGTAATAATAAAAAACTACAAAGCCCGTCTGCATCATTGTCAAAAAAGAAAACAGGATTTTGAGCTTTCTCAAGATGCTCGCGAATTTCAGCTATTTGATTTACGCTTAACATAAATAAATCTATAATTTAGCATTTAAAAATCCTCCACAATCCCTGTTTTTAGTTTTTTGTATCCAAAAAAATCAGTTGTATAATTATATGCCCCAGCATTTAAAAAAACAATTTTATCTCCAACATCTAAATCCTTAGAAAGCTTAACTCTATATCTAAAAATATCATCTCGTGTAGGAGAATTTCCTTTAATTAAATAAAACTCTCCTTCATTGTGTTCTCCAAGCTCTCCTTCAACCAGCATTTTTGTATTTGTTAAAACAGAATCTAAAGCGCAATTATAAATTGTTGTATTAATAATTAAATTTTGGTCATATTTTTGAATAATTTGAGCAACTAATTTAATGCAAGGAGCAGCCAAAAATCTTCCTGGTTCAATATAACTTTCAATTCCAAAACTATCTAGCCACTCTCTTGTTTCTTTTAATTTTTCAAAAATATACTTAAATACATCAACATTAGAACTTCTATAAATTGAAGGCAAACCTCCGCCCAAATTAATAAAATCAATTTTTTGCAAACTTTCTTGGGTCAAGGAATCTTTTAAATCTCCCACAATATCCCATTCAGAAGTGTTTTGAGATTTTCTATGAATATGCACCCCTATTTTCTCAACATAATCTAAATCTTTAATCCTGCTAATTATCTCATTGATTTTAGCAGCAGACATTCCATAAACAAAATACTTTCCAGTTCCAATTCTATGTTCTTGGAATTTCATTCTTAAAGAAATATTAATTTTTTCCTTTAGCTTCAATAAAACTTCCAAATCTTTTTCATTATCAACAACAAAATTTCTAATTCCTTTATTATAAAGCTCTCTTAATTCATCAAAATTCTCTGCCTGCAAAAAAAACCAAATTCTGTTCTTATCTTTAATATCATCAACTTCTTCTTTAGCATGAATTGAAAAATCACAATCAGAAATCTCTTGCAAAACTTTCCCAACCTCGCGATTTGTTTTATAAGAATAAGAAATTTTCAGCACTAAATCTTTTAATTTTTTCACTTGTTCTTTTAAAACCTTTTTTGAGAGTATGAATTTAGCCTCACTCATCTTTCAACAACCCCTGCTCTTTCATTTCATCCAATACTTTTGACATCATTAAAGGAAAAGTTATACAGACATCTCCATTAACTGTTGCAGCTTCTCCATCATCTTTGATTTTACCCCAAGACTTTGCTTCTTGTGTTGTTGCTCCAGATATTGAACCAGAAGAGGCATGAGAAGTAGTCATATAAACAGCATAATCAAATCCTCCAGAAAGCAAAGCAGAAAAAACTGCATAGTGCTTGCTAATAGAACCCCCTAAACTAATCAATCCCTTTTTCTCGTCAAAACTTAAATCAGTTGTTATTCTTTCCATGTCTTTGATTGTATCAACAATAAAATCTCTGTGTTTTTGCTGAAACATATAAAGCTGAAAACCAAATGAAGAGTCTGCAATTCCTGGACAATAAATTGGAATATTATTTGTAGCAGCTTGGAATAAAAGAGAGTTTTCATCATTAATCATTAAACCTATTTCATAGAGAAGCTCGGAGACACATATTCTAGGCCCGTTAGGGTCATCCCTTTGGGATTTTTTCTTAGCATAAATTTTCTCTAAATATTCTTTCATTTTATCTTCAAATTTCATATATCCAGAAGTATGAATTAAAAGATTCCCCACTCTGTTTTCTCCTCTTTAATGCAAAGCAGTATCGTCTGCATTAAAATTAATAACTTCAAAATCTTCTCCAAAAGATTTCATAATATCTTCTTCAATTGCTCCAGAAGTTGTTACTAAAATATTTGGAATTTTTAATTTGCAAAGCTGAGCAAAAAACCCTCTTAATCCAGAAGTCACCATATTAGAAGTAAAAGTCAAAAAAACTTTTGCTCCAGACTTCTTCATCTTCAAAACAACTTTAGAAGCCTCAGCAAGCTCTACTGCCTGATACCCCAAACTTCCAAAGCTCTCTACAAGTTCAGAGACCCTCATTCCATCATGCCATAAAAAATCCTTGACTTTTTTCATTTTAATAATTGAAAGAAAAAGCACAGCTATTATCTTGGAATTGGAATTGCCAAAATAATCTTGCTGTTTTTCATATTTTTTAAAAAAATCCTCCTCTTTTAAAGCTTGCTATACAGAACAAAAATCTTTTTAAAACAAAGTCTCTCCTTAATTATACAATGAATAAATGGACAGAGATTCTAACAGGGCTTATTCTTGTAAGTGTCTCAATTTTTGTATGGGGATATTCCCAAAACTGGGGAGAATTTTGGAACTTTGGAAAACCAGCATGGGAATTTCTTAAAGGAGGGGCAGTTTGGTTTGTCCTCATGATAGGAATCCTCTTTATCCTGCTTGGAATAAGTGAGCTAAAAGAATAAGCTTATTTTAAAATAGCAATCAGACTTCCTTCAATAATTGCAGCAATAATTAAAAGAGGAAGGATTATAAAAACAAAAACTTCTAAAGACTTTATTAAAGAACTTTTGATTAATTTTCTCTTTTCTTTTTCAAAAATCAAGCTTCCTAATTTTAATCCTAATCCAAATGAGATAAAAATTGCAGGAAGCTCAAAAATTCCATGAGGCAAAATTCTCCACAAAGAAAGTAAATTTTCCTCTGCAACAACCATGCGCGCAACAAATCCCAGAACATAGCCATTAAAAACAGCTGCAAAAAAAGAATAAATCCCTGCTAAAATTCCAAGAAAAATCCCTAAAAAAGAAGAAGAAATATTATTTATTAAAATAAATAAGATTAACTCTTTTGCAGAAAGCCCTTTTGTTTTATCCATTAATTCCCTTAAAATTTTTAAAATTTCCTGAGAAATAGAATCTGGAGCAGGAGCAAAAAATCCAATAACCGCAAAAACAAAAAAAGCAATTACAGCAGTCCAGATAAAATTTTTTGATTCTTTTAAATAAACCCAACTATCTTTAAAACCTTTTTTAAAAAAACTCTCCTCTTTTTTCATTTTAATTTTTTTCGTCTCTTATTTTTTAATCATTCTTAACTAAACATCTTTCTAATATAAGCACTCTTCCTTTTAAACTTAGTCCTTAAATAAATCCCATAGGTCAAACCTGCAATCAGCCCCCCGAGGTGTGCAACATTTCCAATAGGAATATTTCCTCCAATTGAAATAAGCCACAAAACAATCAAAAGTCCTGGAGCAGCATACTTCATTTTAATAGGAATAGGGATAAACATTACATAAACTGGAAGGTCTGGAGTTAAAAGCATTAACAAACCAACTAATGCAAAAAGAGCACCTGAAGCTCCAACTGCATAAACTCCTAAATCATAATTAAACGAATAAGAAACTAAAACAAAAAACAATCCAGAAAAAAATCCTGAAATCAAATAAAACCAAAGATATCTTTTAACTCCAAGAATTTTTTCAATTAAGCCTCCAATAAAAAATAAAGAAAGCATATTTACAAACAAATGAAGAAAATTTGCATGCATAAACATACTTGTCAAAAATGTCCAAAGATATTTCCCTTGAAGAATGTTCTTGGGTTGAATTGCAAAAGAGTCAATTGAAATAAGTCCTGCAAGAAACAAAGGCATCACAATGATAAAGACGGAAACATTAATCAAAATGATTTTAGTATTAATACTTAATTCACTGAAAAAGCTTTTTCTTGCTGGATGACTTATTCGATAAACAGGCATTATCTTTTTTTAGAAGATTTATTTTTTTTGATGGTTTTCTCCCCAGAAGCTTTTTTCTTCGGTGCCTTTTTCTTAACTACTTTTTTCTTAATAGCTTTTTTTGCCTTTGTTGATTTTTTCTTCACAACTTTTTTAACAACCTTCTTTTTAATTGTCTTTTTTTGCTTCAATGATTTAGGAGAACTTTTCTTATTTTTATTCTCCTCCCTTTTCTTGTCTGCCGCTCTTTTAACTGCTGCCTTTTTTCTTGCAACTCTCTTTTCTTCTTTCTTTTTTTCAATTTCCTTATCCCTTACTTTATCTAACTTAGCTTGTTCTTTTCCCAGCTCTGCATCTATTTCTCCAAGAGTTTTTTTATGCCTTTCCAAATTACGAGAAAGGTCTTTCAAAAGTTTGGTATTATCTTCAAGAGTAAAAACTTCTCCGCATTCATTACAGACAAAATTCATCAATAGTGCTTGTGCTTCATCAAATTCCAGATTACACCTCTCGCAAACATAATATTGTTTTGTCTCACGATTCTTAATCTGTTCTTCAATTAGTTTTCTTCTTTTTTCAACAAGGTCTTTCAAATAATTTAAAGTTTTAAGAATTTCAATTTTCCAAAAATAAGTATACCATCCCTTTTTCTTATCTTTTTTCCTAATAGAAGAAACCAGTCCTTTGTCTGCCATACGATAAAGCAAGTTTCTTGTCTGATTTATTGTAATATCCATTTTTTTAGAAATCAAAAATTCATTTACATGCTTTTTGCTGTTAAGCAATTCGGCGATGCTTTCTGCAGATTTTCCGACGACACTCGAAACTGCTTCTTTAAGAAATTTGTCTAACATGGTTTTTCAAGATTTGGTTTAAATAAATATCTTTCGGTTTTAAAGTTTATTAAAATCTCTATAAATAAAAAAACAAAGTTTTTAAACCTATATAATATCTTATATATATTAAAATGGGGTGGTTTAGTAAAAATTCCGAAGACAAAAAGAAAGAGGATTCTATTCCAGAATTGCCAGAACTTCCAAGTCTTCCAGAACTTCCAAAGATAGACGAAGGAAAAATTCCAAAGCCTCCGGCTCATCCAAAATCCCAACACCTCATCTTCCAAGTTTTTCTACAAAATCTTTAGAAAAGAAAATCTCCCATCATGAAATTAAAAAAGCAGTTTCTGGGAAAAAAGAAGGTGATGAGGATTATGCAGATGAATTGGAAGAAATTCCAAAGATGCATCATCCTTCAAAAAAGAAACTTACGAGAGAAATAGAAGAAGGAGAAAAGTGGGAGATAAGAGACGAGCTTCCCCATATTCCTGAAGAATTTCACGAAGCTGCAAAAAAAGTAAAAGAAGCTGAGCCAGTCTTTGTAAGGATAGATAAATTTCAAGAAAGTTTAAATATTTTTGAGAAAATTAAAAAAGAAATTTCAGAAATTGAAAGTAAGCTAAAGGATATCAAAAAAATAAAGGAACAAGAAGAAGCTGAATTAGAGCATTGGCAGGGAGAAATTTCAACAATCAAAGAGCAAATAGACAAAATAGACCAAGATGTTTTTTCAAAGGTGGATTAAATGGCGCCTAAACAAAACAAAACAATTATTCATATAAAGTTAGACCAAGCAGAAGCACTTGATTCAAAAAGAGCTCTTTTATCCACCCAGCTTAATTCAATAAAACTTGTTAAAATAATGAAAAGATACTGGTTATTGAGATCTCAGGAATGTTCCATCAAACAACAAACCGAAATAAGAATCAAAACTCTAAAAAAATTCCTTTCCCAGATATTGCAACAGCTTCCTGAACCAGAGATTCCGGAGATTCTAAAAAAAGGAAGAGAAAAACATGTCTGGCAAAGAGACCAAGAGGAATTTGAAGAAGACGAACAAGACAGGCAATTGGAAAAAGAACTTAAAGAAATTCAGGAAAAACTTGCCGCCTTACAAGAATAAAAACTTTTAAACCCCTTTTTTATTCTATAAACATGAATAGAAAACAACTAATTAAAAAATATATTGAATTTTTTAAATCAAAAAACCACAAAGAAATTCCAAATGTAAGCCTGATTCCAGAAAACGACCCAACAGTTTTGTTTACAACCGCAGGCATGCATCCCTTAGTGCCCTTTCTTTTAGGAGAGCCGCATCCCCAAGGCAGAAGATTAGTAAATGTCCAAAAATGTATCAGAACACAAGATATTGAAGAAGTTGGGGATACATTTCATCATACATTTTTTGAAATGCTTGGAAATTGGTCCTTAGGAGATTATTTCAAAAAAGAAGCTATTGAATTTTCTTTTGAATTTCTAACAAAAGAGCTAAAACTTCCAATAGAAAGGTTAGCAGTAACTTGCTTCAAAGGAGATAAAGATGCTCCAAAAGACACTGAAGCTTCAGAGATATGGGAGTCTCTTGGAATTGCAAAAGAAAAAATTGCTTTTTTAGAAAAAAAAGACAACTGGTGGGGGCCTGCAGGAAAAACAGGGCCTTGCGGACCAGATACTGAAATGTTTTATTGGAAACCGAATGACATCCCTGTTCCAAAAAAATTCAATCCAGAAGATAACAATTGGGTGGAAATTTGGAATGATGTTTTAATGCAGTATAACAAAAATAAAAAAGGAGAATATGAAGAAGCTTCTCAAAAAAACATCGATACTGGAATGGGTGTTGAAAGAACAATTGCAATTTTAAATGGATTTGAAGATAATTATCTGACAGAAATCTGGCAACCAATAATAAGACAAATTGAAAAACTTTCAAATAAAAATATGAAAAAAATAATCGCGCTATGCGAATTATCGCAGACCACATAAAAGCTTCGGTATTTATAATTGCAGATAGAATAATCCCTTCTAATTCAGAACAAGGTTATGTTTTAAGAAGATTAATCAGAAGAGCTGTAAGATATGGAAGAGAATTAGGAATTAAAAATTTTATTTCAAAGGTTGCAGAACCAATTTTTGAGATTTATGAGGATTATGGACATCTTTTGCAAAATAAAGAACAAATCTTAAAGGAATTAGAAAAAGAAGAAGAAAAATTTAATAAAACCTTGGAAAAGGGAATGAGAATTTTTGAAAAAATTTCTGAAAATAAAGACAAAATCAAAGGCAAAGATGTTTTCTTGCTTTATCAATCCTATGGTTTTCCTATTGAAATAACAAAAGAGCTTGCAAAAGAAAAAGGGATCATCATAGACGAAGAAGGATTTCAACAAGAACTTCAAAAACACCAAAAGCTCTCTCAAACAGCATCTGCAGGAAAATTTAAGTCTGGTTTAGCAGATAATAAGGAAGCAACAACAAAGCTTCACACTGCCACACATCTTTTGTTGCAGGCATTAAAAATTGTTCTTAAAGATGAAAATATAATTCAAAAAGGTTCAAATATTACTGCAGAAAGATTGAGATTAGATTTTAATTTTGATAGAAAACTTACTGAAGAAGAAATAAAAGAAGTAGAAGATTTAGTGAATGCTCAGATTCAGGCTTCTTGTGAAGTAACGAGAGAAGAAATGTCTCTTGAAGAAGCAAAGAAAAAAGGAGCAACAGGAATTTTTGAAAATAAATATGGAGACGTTGTTTCAGTTTATTCTATTGGGGATTTTTCAAAAGAAATTTGCGCAGGACCTCATGTAAAAAATACTTGCGAACTTGGAACATTTAAAATCAAAAAGCAGGAATCTTCAAGTGCTGGTGTTAGACGGATTAAAGCTGTTTTAGAGTAAAATAAAGGAGGATAAAATGGAAGAAAAAAACACAGAAAACCAAAACTGCATTTTTCCAAAATGTCCCAAATGTGGAAAAGGATATCTTTTGCCTTTTTCATACAAGGAAGATGTTTTTGAAAAATGGAAATGTTCTGAATGCGCTTATATAATTGAGAAAAGATAATTACTCTAAATAAATCCCCGGCATTCCAGACCTTGCTTTTTTGGATTTATTTTCAGGGTCGTATTTTGATGAGTCATTTGTAGCATAAACTTCAACTTTTTTTCCAACAGCTTTGCTTATTTTTTCTGCATTAATTTCTTTTATTTCAAAAGGAATTGCATAGATGTAAATCTTTTCTTTTTCAGAAAACTTTTCAACCAAAGGAGCAAGTTTTTGGATAATTTTTTCATTTAAATCTTCTTTAGTTACTTTCTTTTGCCTTAATTTCTTTTCATCTGCCTCTGGCCATTTTGCCAAAGAAACAAACCCTCTCCCCCCAATTTTTTCCCAAAGCTCTTCTGTAATGTGCGGACAAAAAGGGTGAAGCAATTTTAAAAAAATTTCTAAAGCATCTTTGCCAACACTTTTTTCTTTTTCCATTTCATTAAATAATTCTCTTAACCTAATCGTAGCGTCTCTATACCCATAAACATTTTCAATCTCCTTGCTAACTTGTTTAATTGTTTTATGCAATTTATTTTCCAATTCCTCGGAAGTTTTTCCAATTTTAACATTTTTATAAAAAGAAATAATTCTCTTAATAAATTTCAAACTCCCATTAATTCCTGCCTCACTCCAATTAAATCCTTTGTCTGGAGAGGCAACAGACATCAAGAAAAATCTTGTTGTATCTGCTCCGTATTTTGCAATTGTCTCCAATGGTTCAATAACATTTCCTTTGGATTTAGACATCTTTTCTCCATTTTCAGCATTAATCATTCCCTGATGAAATAAGCGGGGGGTCGGCTCTTTAAAATCAATTAATTTTAAGTCATGTAAAAACATTGTATAAAACCGATGATAAATCAGATGCATACAGGAATGTTCAGCACCTCCGATATAAAGGTCAATAGGCATCCAATATTTTGCTTTTTGTTTTGAAAAAATCTCTTTGTCATTCTTAGGGTCGCAATACCTTAAAAAATACCATGAAGAATTTACAAAAGTATCCATTGTATCTGTTTCTCTTTTTGCATCTTTCCCACATTTAGGACACTTAACATTAATCCAAGAATTATTTGTTAAAAGAGGATTTCCTTCTCCAAAGTTAACTTTTTCAGGGAGTTCAACAGGAAGGTCCTTTTCAGGAACAGGCACAGTTCCGCAATTATTACAATAAATTATTGGAATAGGAGTCCCCCAATATCTTTGACGAGAGAGACACCAATCTCTTAGTTTATAATTTACAACTTTTTTCCCAATTCCTTTGTTTTTTAACCAATCAGTTATTGCATCTATTGCATTGCGATTATTCCATCCATTAAATTCCCCAGAACTAACAAGCTCTCCATCCCCAGTATAAGCCCGGGACATTTTCCCGGCATTAATTTCTCCATCTTCTGGTTGAATTACAATTCTTATCGGAATATTGTATTTTTTAGCAAAAAGAAAATCCCTCTGGTCATGAGCAGGAACAGCCATCACCATTCCAGACCCATAGTCTGCAACAACAAAATTCCCTGCATAAACTGGAACCTTTTCGCTATTGACAGGATTAATCGCATAGCTTCCAGTAAAAACCCCTTCTTTATCTAATTCTTCAAGCTCCTTAATTGATTTTTGTGAAACAGATTTTAGTTTTTTTAAAAAAGATTCAACTTCTTTTTTCTGTTTCTTAGTAACAAGCTCCATTAATTTGGGGTGTTGAGCAGAAACAACCATAAATGTAACCCCAAAAATTGTATCCGGCCTTGTTGTAAAAATAGGCCATTTTTTCCCGCCAATATTAAAATAAATTTCTGTCCCATGGCTTTTTCCAATCCAATTTTTCTGCATTGCAATTGTTTTTTGAGGCCAATCAAGGTTTTTGTGCCCCTTTAAAAGCTCGTCTGCATATTTTGTAATCTTGAAAAACCATTGTTTTAAATGCTTCACTTCAACCTTGCTTCCGCACCTATCACACTCTCCAGATTGGGCTTGTTAATTTGCAAGAACTGTCTGGCATTTTGGACACCAGTTAACTGCCGCCTGCTTTTGATAGGCAAGACCTTTCTCAAACATTTTAAGAAAAATCCATTGGTCCCATTTATAATAAGAAGACTCAGAAGTATTTACAACTCTTGACCAATCATAACTCCATCCCATTGCTTTTTGTTGTTTTATAAAATTCTTAATTGAGTTTTTAGTATATTCTTTTGGATGAACTCCTTCTTTAATCGCAGCATTTTCTGCTGGAAGCCCTAAAGCATCAAATCCCATTGGATGCAGAACATTAAACCCTTGCATTCTTTTGAATCTTGCATAAACATCTCCAATTACAAAATTAAAAGCATGTCCAATGTGCAGCCCAGTGCCAGAGGGATAAGGAAACATTTCAAGAACATAATATTTTGGTTTTTTCCTGTCTTCTTTAACTTCAAAAATTTTTTCTTTTTCCCATTTTTTCTGCCATTTTTTTTCTATTGCACTAAAATTAATTTTCTCCATAATCCTACTTTGTTTTAAATGTTTAAAAATGTAGCCATGTTTTTAAAGCTCCTCTTCGCATAAACCAAGACATCCTCCACAAGAACTTCTTACAGGAATCTTGCATTCAGAAGCAATTCTTTCAATCAACCTCCCTTTTTCTCTTTTCAATCCAACTATCTCTTCAGGAGTAGAATTCCAACAGAGAATTCTTACATCAACCTTTTTACCAGAATATTTTTCAATCATGTTTTTACGAAAAGAACTAAAAGCAGAGTAAATTTCAGAATTTCCATTACTAATTTCTCTTTTTCCAAACCTGTTATAGTGAAAAGTAATTGTTTCCATTTTATTGAGTTAGAACTCTCTTAGCAATAATTACCAAATTCATCTTTTTTTGAAAAGATGAATTATAAAATTAGCAAGACAACTAAAAGAATTCCAACTAAAGCAACATTCAAAATTTTATGCCCTTTAGTCAAGTTCATGCTTTCTAAAAGAAAAGCATATTTTTAAATATTGCTATAAATAATAACTTATATGAAAAAAATAAAAGCCCATTTAATTGGAAAAACAATTTCCTCAAATAGTGCAGAAGCATTTTCCCTGAAAAAAAAGAGTTCATTTGGAGAATCGTTTTCAGACAAAATAATTTACTCCATCTATGAAGCAATGTTTCTTTTAGAAAAGGAAAAATTAGAAATTTACTTTGGAAAAAATGTTTTGACAAAAACAGAATTAGAAAAAAAGCTTCAAAAAATTGAAAAAAGATTTTCTATTAAATACCCTGTTTTTAAAGATTTAAGAGAAAAAGGAAATGTTGTTAAAACTGCATTAAAATTTGGAGCAGATTTCCGAGTTTACAAAAAAGGAACAAGACCCGGAATCGCACATGCAAAATGGATTGTTTTTGTAGACAGTGAAACAAACAAAATCTCATGGCAGGATTTTTCTGCAAAAAACAGGGTAGCACATTCAACAAAAAAGAACCTTCTTCTTGCAATTGTTGACGAAGAAGGAGATGTTTTGTATTATGAAATCAAATGGATTAAACCATAAACCTTTATAACCTGGATATTTCTTTTTAAAAAATGGAAAAAGACCCGAGACAAATAAAAGAAAAAATACTCTCTCTAATAAACCAAAAAGGACCAAGCATCCCAATTCATTTAGCAAGAGAATTAGAGATGAATACTATTTTTACTTCTGCATTTTTAGGAGAGCTTGTCTCAGAAAAACAGCTAGAAATGAGTCATATAAAAGTTGGAGGTTCTCCAATTTATTTTCTTCCACACCAAAAAGAGAAGCTTGAATCATACGGGCATAAATATTTATCTGGAACAGAAAAACAAGCTTTCCTGCTTTTACAAGAGAAAAAATTTCTAAAAAACTCGGAACAAACTCCCCCGATAAGAGTTGCTTTAGCATCATTAAAAGACTTTGCAAAACAAGAACAAAAACCAGACGGGCTGTATTGGAAATATTTTACATATAAAGAAGAAATTCCTTCTCAGCAAATAAAAACCATCTCTGGGGACATTGCACAAAAAAAGGAAAATGTCTCAAGTAAAATTGAAGTATTTGAAGAAAAGAAAGAAAAACCAAAAGAAAAAACTTCTGCAAAAAGGAAAACAACAAAAAGAACTTCAAAAAAAACAAATGAAAAATTCTTCGCAAAAGTAAAAGAATATCTTTCTCAAAAAGGAATTCAAATTATTGAGATTGAGGGATTTAGTAAAAACGACCTTACGTTAAAAATAGCCCAAAATGAAAAAACTTTAATTCTTGTTGCATTTAATAAAAAGCGGATTGATGAAAAAGACATTATTAAAGCGAATCAAAAAGCAAGGGAGCTTAATCTTCCCTATAAAATACTTTGTCTTGGAGACCAGACAAAAAAACTCAATGATTTTATAGATGCAGTGAAAAATATGGAGAAAATTGAAAAAATTGAATAACAACTTTTAAAAACCATTTTTTCAACTATTTAACATGGGAAAAATTAAAACAAGATTAATTAAAAGAACAACAAGAGAAATCAACAAAAAAGACCTTCCATTTAGTGAAGACTTTGAAACCAATAAGAAAATTCTTGGAAGAGAAATGCCAAGCAAAAAAGTAAGAAATCAAATTGCAGGATATATTGCAAGAATCAAAAAAGCAGAAAGAATAGAACAAGAAAAACTTGAACAAAGTTTAGCTAAGAAAAAATAATCATCCCTAAACCTTCCTCAATACCTTGTCTAATTTTTTCTCAATCCTTTTAACATCTTCTTTAATTGAATAAATTGCTTTTCTTTTTTTACGATTTATAATCAAATTAATGGTTTGGAAAACCAGCCATAAAAGAACCACCACTCCAACTGCTTCAAGCCATCGTAGTGTTTTGCTTAGCTCACCAACTGCCTCATAAAGGACAACCTGAGAAGAACTTAAAACCCCTTCTACTGCTTCAGCAGAATTATTTAAAACCTCTTCAATCATATAATAGATGAATAAAAAGAATATTTAAAATTAATGGCTCTGGGGAGAGTCTAACTCCCGACTTCTGCCTCATGAGAGCAGCGCTCTAAACACTGAGCTACAGAGCCATATAATCCTACAAGAAATCTAATTTAAAAGGTTTAAGGTTTTCCTCCTCATCCAGCAATTTTAAATCCATCTCCCTTTGTTCTAGGAACCAGATGAACATGAAAATGAGCAATTTCTTGATTAGCAACCTTTCCATTGTTATTAATCACATTAAATCCTTCTGCACCATGTTTTTCTATCAATATTTCTGAAGTTTTTTTAAGGCAGTCTAAAAATTCCGAGCAATCCTCTTCAGGAAACTCCAAAAAACTTGAAAAATGTTTTTTGGAAATAATCAAACAATGCCCTTTTGTAAAAGGTTTGATATCATAAATAGAGAAAAATTTTTCATTTTCATAAATTTTCTCTGATTTAATTTCCCCCTTTGCTATTTTACAAAAAATACACTCTTCATTCATTTTATAAGTTTACCTGCCTTTTCAAATTCAATTTCTCCATTAAGCAATTTTCTAAAAGTTTCTTTAAGGTCTTTAATCTTAACCCTAATCTGTTTAGTAGTATCCCTGTCCCGGATAGTAACATCGTTATTTTCTATGGATTCTCTGTCAATAGTAATACAATAAGGAGTTCCAATCTCATCATTCCTTGCATATCTTCTTCCAACACTTCCAGAAGCATCATACATAACATTCCATTCTTTTTTCAAATCTTCTAAAACTTTTTTAGAAAGTTCAACTAATTTCTCGTCTTTTTTAACAAGGGGAAAAATCGCTGCTTTAACTGGCGCAAGTTTTGGAGGAAGCTTCAAAATAATTTCCCCTTTTTTATTTTCAAAAAAAGAATCAAACAAAAAAACAAGAAACGCCCTCTCTACACCCAAAGAAGGCTCGCAAACAACTGCCGGAAGAATCTTTTCTTTTGTTTCTTCATCAAAAATTCTTAATTCTTTATTAGAATATTTTTCATGTTGGCTTAAATCATAAATTCCTCTATCTGCAATGCCTTGAAGTTCTTTCCAGCCAAAAGGAAATTTATATTCAATATCCCAAGTATCTGTAGAATAATGGCTTCGCTCATCTGGAAGATGCTGTCTAATCCGAAAATTATTTGGATTTGCCCCTAATTCAAAAAACCAATTTAATTCAGTAGCAAGCCAATAAGCATGCCAAGAAAGTTTGATAATCCCCTTTTTTAAGGCATCATGCAAAGACATTTTTTCAGGCTCTTTTTTTTCAAGCTGAGCTTCTGCAGAATAAACTAAAACCTTTAAATTAGGAATCTCATAAGGACAATCATCTTTTTTCTTTGGATGAATAAAATATTCAATCTCCATCTGCTCAAATTCTCTTGACCTAAAAAGAAAATTTCTTGGTGCAATTTCGTTTCTAAAACTTTTTCCCTGCTGAGCAATTCCAAAAGGAAGTTTTAGCCGAGAAGTGTCTAAAATCTGTTTAAAATCTGCAAAAATTAATTGAGCAGTTTCTGGACGAAGATATGCTCTCAAAGAATCTTCTTCAATGGGCCCCACTTGAGTTGCAAACATGGGGATAAACTTTCCCTTATTTTCAAGCTCTCCTCCGCATTTATCACAAACTGCATCCTTTAATTCAGATTCATCTACCTTAAACTTGTTTTTGCATTTTTTACAAATAACAGCAACATCCACAAAATTATCAACATGTCCTGAAGCCTCCCATATCTTTGGATGAGTAATAATGCTCCCATCAATTCCCGTAATATCTTCCCTTTCTTGAACATGGTATTTCCACCACTCTCTTTTAAGATTATTTTTTAATTCAACCCCCAAAAATCCAAAATCCCAAAAACCAGCCAGACCCCCATAAATTTCTCCAGAAAGAAAAACAAACCCTTTTCTCTTGCAAAAGTTCATCATTTCATCAATAGAAATTTGCTTTGGTTTTAGCTCAAAAGATGTTTTTTTCATTTCTCCCTTTTTTTCTTCCTTTTCTCTCTTTAACATTTTTTTCATTTTTTTCTCTGCTTCCTCTTGCGTTTTTCCTAAATAGCCTAAACAAATAGACTTTACCTTATCTCCCTCCCGCCTTGATTCGCGAAGATAATAATACTCTTTTCCCCGAATATTTTTTTTCACAATAAAAACCATTACAAAAATTGGTAACTACAAAACTATTTAAAGATTTCCAAAAAAAAGCGCAGACTCAGAAGAAGGCTCAGAAGATCCCTGCGAGATTCTGGCTAAGCACTTTTTTTAGAAAAAGCGCAGGCCGGGACTCGAACCCGGGAATTTTCGGGCTGCAACCGAAAGCAGTAGCCGCTGTGCCACCTGCGCATTGGGAACCTCCAACAACCGAAGGCAATGCCTCGGACAGGATTCGAACCTGCGACCTACTGCTTTCCTCTTTCCTCGAAGGAGGAATGTCGAAAGAAACTTCCCTTCCAATTAGAAGGCAGTCGCTCTATCCAGGCTGAGCTACCGAGGCATTTTATAAGCAAATGAACTCAGACTGGATATCCAGGCCGAGCAATGTTCAATTGCATTTTTCTGTCTATGTAACTTTTCGCAATTGAGCTTGCGAGTCAAGCTACCGAGGCTTATAAAGAAAAAGAAAAAGTTGTATTTAAAATCTTTCTATTTGACTTCAACACTCTCCAAATCCTTAGCTAAAGAAACTTCTTTAAAATTTTTCTTAATCTCTGCAAGAATTTCTTTAAACTTATTTTCATATCTCTGACTAAGATGAGTTGCAATTAATTTTTTAACATCAGCTTTTTTTGCAATTTTTCCAATTTGTTCAGAAATAAGATGATAGTGCTCTTTTGCATGTTTTTCAAGTTCTCTTCCAAAACTTGCTTCAGAAATCAAAAGATTAGCTTTTTTAACAAAAGGAATAATTTTTTTATTCTCTTTTGTATCTAAAACAAAAGAAACCTTAATGTCTTCTTCCTTAAAAGTCAAATCTTTTGCTTTGTATTTTTTCCCATTATAAACAACATCTTTTCCTTGTTTAATTTGAGAAAGCAGAGGCCCTTCAGGAAGACCGGACTTTTTCAATTTTAATTTATCAATTCTAATCTGTCCTTTTTTTACAAAATTGTAAGCATTGCAGGGAATTCCATGATTCATTTCTTCTGCTTCAAGATAAAAATCTTTATTTTCAAAAAATCTTTGCCCCAGAATTCCGCGCTTGGGGGTATGCCGAGCGGCACCAACCTCCTCTACTTCAATTTTATACTCTCTTTGGAAATTAAAAAGTTTCAACATTTCTTCAACAAAACGCTTTGTTTTTTTAGGTCCATAAATATAAAGAGTTTTATTATATCCTGCAAGAGCAAGAGTTTGCAAAATCCCCGGCAACCCCAAAACATGGTCTCCATGCCAATGGGTAATCAATATCCGAGTAATTTTACAAGGATTAAGCCGTGCTCTTCTAAACTGCCTCTGAGTTCCCTCCCCACAATCCACTAAAATATTCTCTCCATTATAATTCAAAAGAATTGCAGAGTGATTCCTTTTCGCACTAGGAATTTGATCAGATGTTCCTAAAAAAGTGATTTTAATTGTCATAATATATTCTTGAAAATATACTTTATATAAGTTATCAAAGTATCCACTATCTTAAATCAGCTGAGAAATCAGCCCAGCGAAAACCAACAGGCAAAACGCTACAAGTTTTAGTTATTGTTTTGAAGTAGACGCAGGAGAAACAAAAATAATTGTGTCCCCTCTTAAGAAAGTCAGGCCAATGCTTTTTTTCATCTCGCCGTCTTGTATTTCTTTTGTATTGTCCAACACCAAGTTGATGTGGATATCAAAAGCCAACAAAGTTCCGACAAACTGCTTGTCTCCCTTCAACTGAACCAAAACTTCTTTGCCCTTAGAGTTGTTTAACAAATCCAAAGGACGTTCAATTCCATTTACCATATTCTATGATTATCCCGCCTATTTTTAAGCTTTACCCTCTCAAAAAATAATTTATCACAACATTTATAAACAAAAAATTGTCTCAACTATTACAATGCCAACAAAGAAAGGAAGAAAAAGTTCCGGCGGAAGATATGCAAAATCAAGGAAAAAAAGACTCAATGAATTAGCAGGGCAAAAAAAAGTTGTAAAACTTGGAGAAAACAAAAGCAAATCAAAAAGAGTCAGAGGAGGAAATAAAAAAACATATCTCTTAAAGGCAAAATTTGTAAATCTTGCATCAAAAGGAAAGAAAAAAGTTGAAATTAAAAATGTTCTTGAAACACCTTCAAATAGATTCTTAGCAAGACAGAACATTATTACAAAAGGGGCAATTGTAGAGACAGAGTTAGGAAAAGTCAAAATTACAAACAGGCCAACTCAAGAAGGAGTTCTTAATGGGGTATTGATTGAATAATTATTTTGAAAGAAATAAATACTTCTATAATAAACGCTCTTTTAAGTTTAGCTTAAACCTTGAATATAAAATATCCTCTTTCTTTCACCATTATATCATAACTATAAAAAGCAAAAGCTTTTTAAATGTAAACTCTTTTTAAATCTTACTATATTTTTAAAAATGGCTGGAATTAAACGATGTCCTGAATGTGGAGGAATAAACCTCACTTCTGACCCTCATGTTGGAGAAATAATCTGCAATGACTGCGGTCTTGTTGTTGAGGAAAAGATGGTTGATTCGGGGGCAGACCTTTCAGGCAAATTTGATAAATCCGAAAAAAAAGGGAGGGGAGGAGCTCCAATTTCTATGCAAAAATTTGACAAAGGGCTGACAACAAATGTTGGAGAAATTTCAGACATTTACAAGTTAGAGCCAAGGCAGACAAGAAAATTCTTAAGATTAAAAAAATGGCAGGAGAGAGTTTCAACTTCAATTGAGAGGAACCTGCGTCTTGCAATGGCTGAATTAAGGGTTATTGCTTCTTATTTAAATCTCCCAAATGTTGTAAGAGACGAGGCTTCAAGAATTTACAACTATGTCCTGCAAAGGGGATTGGTAAGAGGAAGGTCAATGGAATCTGTAATTGCCGCCTGCCTCTATGCTGCCTGCCGTTCATACAATATTCCAAGAACTTTAGATGAGATGGCAACTGCATCTGATGTTGAAAGAAAAGACATT
Source organism: archaeon (assembly GCA_024278335.1). Lineage (GTDB taxonomy): Archaea > Nanobdellota > Nanobdellia > Pacearchaeales > GW2011-AR1 > JAJRTJ01. The sequence goes on along the minus strand of JAJRTJ010000003.1, from coordinate 75,725 downwards.
GGAAGAACTTACAGATTTATTATAAGAAAATTAGGAATGAAGGTTAAGCAATCTTCTCCAAAAGATTATATCTCAAGATTTTCAGCAGTTTTAAAATTAAGTCCAAAAACACAAAATGAAGCACTAAAGATTTTAGATGATGCAAATAGGGTAGAATTAACCTCTGGAAGAGGGCCTGCAGGAATTGCAGCTGCAGCACTTTATGTCGCTGCTTTAATGAATGATGAAAAAAAGACTCAAAGAGAAGTTGCAGATATTGCGGGAATAACAGAAGTAACAATAAGGAATAGATACAAAGAATTAATTGAAAGATTAGAGCTTGAAGAAGAAATTAAAGCAAAAGAAAAAGAAAGTAAAAAGAAAGAATAAATTTACACTAAAAACTTATATTTCTAAAAAACCAACAACCAATAAACTTAATAAAGACCTGCTTTATCATAATCTCATGAGGGTGTGCCGGAGTGGTCAAACGGGCTGGATTTAGGCTCCAGTGGCATAATGCCTGCGAGGGTTCAAATCCTTCCGCCCTCATTTCTGGGTTTTGAGGCCTTTAGGCCATTTCCTTAGAAAACCCTCTGAATTATCCCCCTTATTTTTCTTTATTCCTCTTCCTCCTCACTCTTTCCCCTTTTAGCCAACTCAGCATAGGCTTGCCCTCTAATTAAAAGCAAATTTGCTTTATGTTTATTATAAAATACATTTTCAATATTTTTATCAATTAAAGCTATTTTGTCCCCAGGACCTTCGTCCTTTAACTTACTAACAAAACTTTCATACTCTTGTTTTTCCCATTTTCCTTGCTTGTCTAAAACTTTTAAATAATAATTTTGAACATCTTGAAGTGTCTGATTTTCAACCTTTAAATCATAGATTACATTTTTCACACTCTTTGTATCAAGCCAGCACTTTATTTTTGGAGTTCCGCAATCTCCAACTTGCACCCATCTTGAACCTTCCAAGTTTGCCTTAGGGTCTGTTCCTTTGCCAGGGTTTTCTGTTGCGCAGATTCTGATAATTCCTCTTTTATAAATCTCAGGAGCAATTATCTCAGAAGCCCCTTCTTGCACATTTGGATTCAAGGCACTATAAATACTTGGTTTTCCAGAAACACACTCTTTCTCGCTTTTAATGTTTTTTTGGCTTGCAATATCTTTCATATAAAAGTCCTTTGCATAATTAATCGCCATTGAAGTAGAAACTTGCTTAAACCCGCACTCTTCCTGCCCATTAACATTAATACATAGCTCTTTGTATCCAGAAGGAGCAGTAAAGTCAAGTGTCTCTGAAGCATAGTCGCCTTTTTTAATATATCCAGAAGCAACAAGCCTGTTTCCTGAAACCTCTTGATAATATGAGCTTCCAACATCTCCCTTTAAATAAACCCTATAATAAACTTGAGAGTCTTTTCCAGCATAAATATGATAAAACACCTTATATTGAGAAGTTGGAGGGTTGGTTGCAGTTGTAAATGGAATTTCATCAAATCTTCCATGAAATTGAGGAGGCGAATCGGGGTCAGTTAATTTGTCTAAATTCAATCCATAATTTGCAGATGCAAAATTTTTGCATACCTCAGAGCCGACTTGTTCTGTATCCTGGCTTCGTGCAGCAAAAGACTTCCATGCATTTGCAGCATAATAACCCGTAAAATAATCTGCAGAAGCTTTTGCATTTTCCCACGCAGCACTGACTGTTTGATACTCTCCTCCGCCGCGAGAAGCTCCGCCTAACAGCATTTCAAACATTTTTGGAATAGCAACTTTTGCCAAAGGAAGCCCCTGCCTCCAAAAAAACTCGCAAAGATGCACACTATAAACCTCGTCGCAGATTCCAACCATTTCTCCGCTGTCTAAATTTTGCTGTAAGCAGTCTCTATAAGATTGGAATACAGAAAGCAGGCTGTCAATTCCTGCTTTTAATCCAGTTAAGCAAGTTGGAATAACTACATCCCCTCCAAATCCCTTAAAATTAGGCAAACAAAGCAACAAGCTTCCAATAATTCCAGACTGCACAGGGTCTTGAACAGGAAAGCTTCCGCCAAAATCACACCTGCTCGCAGGACAAATCACTGGGTCGCATACATTAAACAACAAAGCACATGACTTTGGAGACATAATATCCTGGCACTCAATCTCAGGCACATCAATTGCAGGCTTGCCAACTTTTACAGAAGCGCTTCCACAACTTGTTCTAATCGGGATTCTCCCACTAATTCCCTTCCTATATGCCTTAGATGCTTGCTCAATTGCCTGTTGCCCACACCTTATAACTTTTGAAGCTTCAGAAGGAGACAAACCTGGAAAAACATTATATGGTTGTCCTGTTCCAGTATTAATTTGCTGGCAAATATCATCTCCAGTAATCTTAAATTCCTCTCTGCCATTTTTACCAACATTACACACATAAAAACTCACAACTCTTCCAGAATCATCATAAGCCCCAATCCTACCTAAAACAGGAAGAGCCTGACGAGTAGCAGCATACCATCCATTTTTTAAATCAAAAGGAACAACAGCAGGAAGCCCTTTATACGGCTCTCTCTCATAATAACGAACAACAGGCCCAGTAGATGATGCATAAGAAGATTTATACTCATTATGATAAGAATTTTCAGAATAAATTTTAAATCTTAATTTATTGGGATTGGAATTCTCATTGTCAACCACTTTCCACTGCCCGTCATTTTTCTTATAAGTATTTTGAACAACTCCCTGAGCATCATATGTAACTAAATATCTTCCATCTCCCCCCCCCGTTGTTTGAAAAACATAAATTCCTTTTATATTCTCGCCAAATTTAACCCCTCCATAATCTGAAGTTCGCTTATTCGTTGGAGGAAGATAACTTCCCATTAAATTAATTGTTTTAGTATTTTTTTCTTCAATAACTCCTACCACGCTAGGTGGAATGTTAAGAGACTCTGCCAAAGTTTCTACTTGATGATTTTGTGCTTCTCTATTATTAATATCAGAAAGAATTTCATAAAGCCTTTTTTTAGAAGCTTTTTTCAGCCCCTCATTCGCAGAATTATCATTAATAATCCCTAAATTCAAGTCAATTTCTCTTGCTTCTTCAATTGACATTTTAGAAATATCAAATGCATTATAAACTGCAGAACCTTTCCCTAATTCAATTGGCTCTTCATTAGGTCTTTCTGGATTAACAAATTTCCCCCCACTAAAATCAGCTAATTTATTTCTCACTTGAGGGAAAAATTTCTTTGAAAGCTTTTCTTCATCAACAATATCTTCTCCCCAAAAATTCTTTTTAGTTATATCTGAGTTATCTTGCCAGATTTTCATTTTTTCATTATATTCTTTAATCTTTTTTTGCTCTAACGCAACATCCCTGTCTATTTCATCTGCATTTTTCAAATAACAAACATCCAGATACTTAAACTCCCCTTCCTCAACTCTTCTTGCACACTCCTGCTTCCAGTGCTTATTCATTACATCTTTTCTTGCAATACTTTCCCCGCTTAACCCAGAGAAAAAATTCTTAACCATAAGCGAAGTTCCAACCCCAATACACGCGCCTTTCAAACCCTTGACCATCATTCCAAGTTTCTCTGACCTATCTCCCCACTTTGCAATTGTCTTATTCAACTGATTAATTTTCTTTTTAGTCCATGCAGGAGAAAGCTCAATTGCTCTTTTTTCAATTCCAATACCCACAGCAAACTTTGCCTCAGAATTAGTATATTCAATACTAGGCAAAACAGAAACATCTGCAACTTTATTTAGATAAATCTCCCTAACATAAAGATTATGCAAAGTTCCAAAACTACCAATCTTGTTTTTTTCAGCAACAATAGCTCTGCTAACATATTCTTCAATCTTTTCTTTCTCATCTATTCTTTTACTGCTCTTAAAATTAATTTGAAATTTAGCTTGACTTGTATCTAAATCAACTAACTGAATATACTCTTTATCACTAATCTTTTCTCCTGCTGATTTTAAAAACACTTTTTCATCTTTTTTCAAAAAATAAGAAACACCATCAATATCAACAACAACACCATAATCTTCAAATCTTGGTTCAAAAATCCCATCAAAAGAAATCACACTTGTTTTTCCATTAATTAAAACACTTATTTCAGAGCTTCCTACATTTGATAAAAGAAGCTGTTTACTGCAAATGCCCGGCAAACTTACCTTAGGGTATAATTCCTCAAACTCTTGGCACAACTCAACAACCTTTTTTCTTTGCTCAACAATATTAGAAATTTCAATTGCTTCTTCTAAAGCAAGCTCCCCATAAGTTTTTTCATTTTCTTTAATATTTGCATAACTATCTAAAATAGCTCTAAAATCTTTTAATGCATTTTCATAATTTTCTTTAAAATCCTCATTAATCAGCTCATTATTTGCATCTGCAAATCCATTAAAAACAACCTGTTTCCCCCCAACAGATTCCCTCCCTCCTGCTTTTACCCAAACTCCCCCATCATCTTCAGGCTCTCTCCCTTTACGAATTGCTGCCTCTAATTTTTCTTCATATTTATTTGCAACATATTTAATCTTATCTCTACCAAGCTTGTCTCCAGCATTATTAGAAACAGGAACTTTATAAATAAAAACATATAAATTTTCTAAATCATCTCTTTCAATAAGTTCGCCGTTTTTTAATTTTTCAAATCCCCCAATGAATCCAAGATAATAAACATTATTTCCATCACTAATTGGCAATTTATCTCCAATTTGATAACTCCCCTTACTTTCATCAATAGTCAAAGAAACCTCTGGATTAATTATTAAAGAAAATCTTGTTGGCTTGTTATCCTCTCTGCAAGAAATTTCTGCTTCTTGAAACAATCCGTATTTTTTGAGTTCAATAACACTGCATTTATTGTCTAAAAATTTCCCCCCTTTTCTTACTTGAACTCCATCTGCATTAACCCTTAATTTTGCTGTAGTGTCTGGATTCACAACATCATTTAGTCTAAGATTAATTCCAAGATAACAATCCCAATCAGGAATAGAAATTCTTCTTGAAGTTTCTCCTGCACGAAGATGCACTGTCCCTAATTTATAATTGTTTTCAGCATAAACAGAAACAGTTGCTGTATTTTCTTCAACTAAATCAGTTTTCAAAAATCCTTTTTTATTCCAAAAAGAATAATAAATATAATTTCTCTCCCAAGCCTCGTCAGTCATTTCAGGGACAAGAAAATTAGCCTGTCCAACTCCAAAAGCATTTTTAATATCATATCTTAATCTCGCGGTCATATTAAATTTCAAAAATTCAGGAATAGCAGAGCTGTTTTTCTGCCTTTTTAAAACAATCACTGCATACCCTACATTTGCATCAACAGGAGTGTTGATATTTTCATCAGTTCCTAATGCTGCCTTTGCAGGATAAAAAGCAACTCCTGCAACTTCCTTAGGATATTGCCCAGAAAAATAAATATCTTCTATAACATCAACATCAATTAAAGGATTTATTTTTGTTGCAGCAATTGGGCAAAACACCGGCACATTCTGCTCTTCTAAAAGGTCTGCCCTTACAACAGCAGGACTGCATCCCAGAGGAGAAAGCTGCAATAAAAAATCCTGCCCTGCATTACACTCTTGGTCAGGGAGTCTCCCTCCTAAATCTCCTGGAGCTAAATTAGAATAAATAGGATTAGAATAAGTATAATATGAACCCGTAGAAGAATAAGCACTAATAAAAGACAGCCCAAGCACTATTAAAACAACCATTCCCGCCAAATAATTTTTCTTATCTTTCATTTAAACAAAATTTATATCCAACCCCCTTGCCTCATATAAATCATAATTCTTTTGCAAGTCTTCTAAGCTTTTTGGCAAAGGAAGGGACTTTGCATTTATTTCAATAACATTTGAATTTTGCAATTCAGATTCAAGGATATAATATTTCTGAACTCCTCCTCCGGCAATTGCATTTGAAATAATCTGCGAAGGAATCTTAACTTCAAAGCATTTCTTTTTAGTCATTCCAAACAAAGCCCCAATTCCGGTTTTTGGAATTTCAATACACTCTGTTGTAACACTTTCTGCTAATTTAATAGAAGTATTTCTATAAATAGAAACCTGAATCTCATACTGGCCTTGAGAAAGCTTGACTTTCTTTTGTTCTGGATAAATAATTGTCTGAGAATCGTCTTCTGATTCAAAAGTGACAATTGCATCAAAAATTGACTCCTGATCTCCAAGATTAACCTTAACTTCCTTCTCATATTCTTTTTCAAGGAAGATGTCAACAACATCTTCATTAACAGTAGAAACAATCTTGCTTGCTGGTTTATATCCCTCTGCCTTGACAAGAATCTTTCCATTTACACATTGAGGAAAAAGCCCGTAAAAAGGCTCTGCAGAATTTACTTTTCCAATATCGCAAATTCTTCCAAAACACTCAAAGGAGACCTCTGCATCAAGAGCTCTTAAAGAATTATCCATTACATTAACATTAATTTCTGTATTTGCCTGTTCGCAAATTTCTGGAAGAGAGTAATCAACAGAAGCCTCAACATCCAAAGGCTCTCTTGGTTTATTTCCCTGAACCACTACTGCAAAAGGAAATTGAAAAATTTCATTTCCTTGTTTTCGGTTAATTCCGGACATTATCTGAACAAGAACAGGGTATTTCATGCTATAAACAAAATGATAAGGAACATAACAAAATCCAATTGCCCCCATTCCTGGCTGGTTTCCAACAGGCTTCGCAATCATTGCCCCTCTCTGAATTGGAATAACCTCAAATCCATAAGACCAATTTGGAGAGTTAAGAAAATAAACTTCATTTTTTACACCAATATCCATGACAAAATATTTTTCCTCCGAGCTTTTTAATTTATAAGCCCCGTCCTGAACTTTTAAAGCCAAAGTATTTGCCTGAATTGCAGATTGAAGCTTTTGAAAAACTTCCTGAGCATTCCACACTTTTGGAGCACAAGTCATCTCAACCCCGTCAACTGGAGCATAATTTCTTAAAATATCTACTCCAAAATTCTCTAAAAAAAGAGTAGACTGAAGATAATCATAAATTCTTTTTGCATCATTATAAAGAGAACCAAGATTAGACTTCACAGAAATTTTATGGCGATTTATTATTGATTTTTCTTCTGCTTTTTCAATAACAAGAGGCATTTTTAAAGAGACCTGCACACTCCCATCTTTAATTGAAACATCTGCTTCAGCTTTGCTAAAACTAATTACATATCCCTCTCCATAATATTTTTCAAAATCACAATTGCTGATTCTTTGGTTAATAAACTCTGCTAGTTGTTTTTCCATTGAAGATTTAGAAGGAACCTGCTCTTTTTGGATATTATTCCCTGAAACATAATACCAATAAGGAATAGAAGCTCCTGCAAAATGCAGTCTTGAAGAAAAGGGCATATACTCTGAGCCTGCTTCAAATTCTGGAGGCTCAATATATCCCCCCTGGCTTTCAAGGATTTTTATTCCTAATTCACTTTCTTTTTCTAAACAACTTAAAAAAGAATTATAAACTGGCTCAAATGCAACAGGAAGCCCTGAAGAGGAAAAAGTATCCTTCACAAGAAAATATCCCCCAACTGCAACAACAAGCACAATTGCAATTATCACAAAAATAGTCACTTGTCCTCTTTTTTTAAACAATTTATTCATCTTTTCTTTTTTTAGACACTTTTGATTTAATTAATTCAATAATTTCGCTATTAATATCCTTTTCTATAACAGACTTAAACTTTTCCCAAAGAATTTCATCTTCAATAAGCAAAAGATATTTTTTCAATTTAACCACCTGAAAAAAATTAAGAAAATAAGTATATAAATGTTTCTTAATTAATTACTAACTTACTTAGTTACTAAGAATAATTATTTTAAAATAAGTTTCAGAAAATAGTTGACAAAAAGGTCCTGTAGTCCAATGGTTAAGACGTTTCCTTGACGTGGAAATAATCGCAGTTCGATTCTGCGCAGGACCATTACTTTTTGCCCTTTTTCCCTCCTTTAATCTGCCCCCAATTATCTTTTAAAAATTCTATATTTTTTGGGATAATTTTTGCAAAATCACACAATTCTTTAAAAAAATCCTCTGGCAATAATCTATGTTCAGAAAAATAGTTCTTCAGGGTAGAATAAGGAATGTCAAATCCAAATTGTTCAAAAGCTCCAAGAGAGGGACAATTAACTTTTTTTAAAACCTCTTGTAGGAATTTCCTTTGCTGACCTTTTTGCCTGAATTTCACCCTTCTCATAATTAACTACGGGACCAGAAATATAAAAACCTTTTTAAATCAAGATTTTAGATAAATAACATGGTAAAAATTCCAAAAACAACAAACAGATATTGTCCATATTGTAAGAAAAAAACAGAGCAAAAAATCAAATTAATCTCTACAGGAGCAAAAAGAGGGGCTCTGAAAAGAGGTTCTTTGGCAAGAGCCAAACTCCGAGGAAGTAATAGGGGTCTTGGAAGTCATGGAAAATATTCTAAACCAGCAGTTTCAAAATTCAAAAGAAAATCAAAAACAACAAAATCAACAAACATAATGTATACCTGTCAAGAATGCAAAAAATCTAAATACAGAAAATCAACAAGAAATAAACGAGCAGGAAAACAACTACAAGAATAAAATGGCTATTGCAAAAAGAAAAAAGAAATTTTTTGAAGTGCAAATCCCAATAATTAAAAAAGTTACTCAAGCAAGAGCATTTGAAATTGCAGATTTAAAGGGAAGATTCATCAGATATGATTTAACAAGAACTCTTCGTGGAAAAGCAACAATTTTGCAAGGACAGATTGAAATAATCAATAATGAAGCAGTTTTAGTTCCAAGGAAATTACAATTAATGTATTTTTATTTATCAAGAATGGTAAGAAAAGGGACTAATTATGTAGAAGATTCATTCTCAACTCCAGCACAAGATTCATTGATTAAAATAAAACCTTTTTTAGTAACAAGAAAAAAAGTTTCAAGAGCAGTAAGAAAAGCACTAAGAGACAAGTGCAGAGAAGAATTAATTAAATATTCTGAAAAGAAAAAAACTCAAGAGATTTTTGAAGACATTCTTTCTGGAAAACTACAAAAAACCCTCTCTCAAATATTAAAGAAGATTTATCCTCTTTCCTGTTGTGAAATAAGAACAATTAAAGTCGAAGAAAAAACAAAAAGCCAAGCTCAAAAAAAGGAAAAAGAAACAGGAAAAGAAGAAAAAGCAAAAGAGCCAAAAAAACAAGAGTTAGAAAAAGAGAACACAAAACAAGAAAAAGAATCTTCAGAAAAATAAAGCTTTAAAATACCTGTTTCTAATGAATATAATATTGTTCGTGTAGCTCTACGCAAATAACTGCGTTGATTTGCGTTGGAATAAAACAGGAACGGCATTACGCCTGTGTAGCTCAGTGATAGAGCAACTGCCTTGTAAGTGCGAAAGTGTTTTCTTTCGCCCATTCTTCCTTCAAAGGAAGTAAGAAAGCAGTAGGTCGGGGGTTTGAGTCCCTCCACAGGCTTTGCGTTTCAAATATTCTTTAGCAAAAATGTGGTTAGCCAAAACAACAGTAAGAAGGTTTTGAGCCTCCACAGGCTTGCTTTTTTCGTGAAAAGCCCTTTATTTCCTTTCACCCTCTCTTTTAAGAATATCAATAAACAAGCCCAAAACAAGGGGACCTAATACAAATCCAAAAAGACCAAAAACCTGCACACCCCCAACGACTCCTAAAAGCAAAACAACAGGATGTATCTTTGAGGTCTTTCCAAGAATATAAATTCTCAAAAGAGTATCAATAAAATAACTTAAAATAATCCACAAACCAAGAATAACCACAAATTCAAAATACTTTTCTTGGAAAAAATAAACTAAAAACATTGGGATTAAAATTAATGCAGGCCCAACTAAAGGAATAAATGCCAAAATAGAGATAAAAAAAGAAAGCAGGACAGCAAAAGGCACCTTTAAAAAAGACAAGACAGCAAAAGCGACAACAAATTCAATTATTGCCACAAGAAATGTTCCAAAAATAATATTTTTAGAAGTAGATTCAAAATTTTTAAAAATCAAATCTCTGCGCTTAAAAGGAAAAAGCTTCTTTGCTTTTGCTGTAAGAAATTCCCAATCTATAAGAATATAATAAGCAATAAAAAAAGCAACAAAAATCTTAAACAATAAAGGGAAAACAGAAGATAAAAAAATACCAAATAAATCTGCAACAAAATTTCCAATCCAAGGAATTATTAAATTAATCTGCTCTTCAATTAAATCAAAATATTTAATATGAGAAATTTTCTGAATTAGTAAATCAGCATTTTCCTTTGTTGCAAACTCTCCTGCTTGAAAAATCAAAGACCCGACTGAAAAATAAATAATTAATCCTAAGATAACCAATACCAGTAAAACAGACAGCAGGGCTGAAAGCTTTCTTGAAAATTTTTTTGCAAGCATTAAGTCAAGAGGACGCATTAAATAAGCGAGGATAAATGAAGATAAGAGAACCACTAAAAAATCCCTCATAACCAAATAAGCTAAAAAAATAATTGCAAAAACTGCTCCAATAAAAAAATATTTCTTCAATACTTCTTTTTCTTTTGTCATTTTAATAAGTATAAAAACAAAAAAGACTTAATAAAATTATCTTAAAAGAAGGTTTTTACTCAATAACATACTCTGCTTTTTTATCTTCAACAAGAATTTTTGCTATTTCTTTTGGAATATTTGCAATTTGCCCTGCATCAAATGGACCAATTGTCTCCCCATCAAGCCCAACAAATTCTTCAACATCTTTATTAAAAACAATTAAATCATTTTTATCTAAAGAAGAATCCTCCCCGCCATTCAGGAGTTCATTTAATTTTTTATCTGAAACATCAATGCATTTCATAAAATTTTCAAAGAGCTCTTTTTCAATCGTAAGCATATTTTCAAAGTCCTGTTTTGAAATTCCTGTTTCTGCTGCAATCAAAACTAAATTCAGAATTTTCTTTCTTCTACGAAGCATTAATTCCTTAAATAAGGTAATTGCATTCTCCAGTTGTTTTTTTGTTTTTAAATTGCTGTCTGAAAACTGGTCTTCTCCTTCAGACATTGCTTTCTTTTCCTGAAGATAAGTAGAAACCTCTAAAACAAAATTTTTAGGAATCGGCTGAAGTTGTTCAGTATATCGTTCCCTTCTCGCTGCTTCATAAATATCATTATAAGTTATCATATACAAAGAAACACTCATTTGTTTTTAATGATTGCGTAAGTCAAAGATATAGAATTATTTTTAAAAAATTCTTTTAAAAAATTATTTCGCAAATCCAACCTTCTTAAACAGCTCTTTTCCAATAATTTTCCTTAATGAACCCACTCTTGCCTGTTTTTCTCCAAAATGTTTTTCTTTTAAAATTGAATTGTTATAAAACAAAACAGGAACAGGGTCCGCAGAATGAGACTTAAAACTGCAAGGTGTAGAATGGTCTGCAGTAACAACAAGATTAATCTGCTTTGAAGGAGCAAATCTCCTTAAAAATTTAAATAAAGTCCTGTCAACATATTCAATCATCTCTTTTTTTTCAAAGGGCTTATTGTCATGGCCAGGCAAATCCGTCTCTTTTATATGAATATAAGCATAATCTTTAGACTTGTAGTTTTTCTTAATCATTTTAATCGCATACTTGCATGCTTTTCTTAATCCTGCATAAAGGTTTTCATAGGCATCAAGTTTTCTAAGGGAAGGATACTCAAAATCATAAAGTTTCATTCCAGAAGCCTTAATAAATCCTCTTTCAAGAGGCATATATCCTAACCCAATCCATTTTTTATATTGTTTTAATTTAGGAGCTTCAATTCCTGCTCCTCGAACAAGAAGATAATTTGCAGGAAGCAAGCCTCTTTTAATTCTCTCCTGATTAACAGGATGATTTTCTAAAACTTCTCTAACTTTTTCAAGAAAATCATTAACAACACTTGCAGTATAGATTGTATTTTCATCTTCATCAAGAGCAAGACAACGAGAAACTTGGTCAGTTATTTTAACTTTCCCTTGAGAATATATTAAATCATTTCCAGAAATATTATCTGAAAATCCCCCCCTAAAAACAAGCACTGCCCGATGTTGCACTGTTGGTTCAAAAACAAAGCCAAAAGGCATTTCAATTTCATTTATTGCATTTGCTAATTCCTGAGCTTCCTCAGTTGTCAGTGTTCTTCCAGCCCTCCTATCAAGAATTTTCCCAGACTGAGGATTAATTGTTGCAAAATTAACGCGCAATGCCAAATCCCCCCTCTTTAATTTAACCTCTGCACCTTTTGCCTCTAACTGTCCCCTTGTGCTTGATATAAGCTCATTTCCAAAAATAGAAATAATTGCCTCGTCAGATTCAGGGATAAAATCTGGCTTTACAGGATACATATATCCCATTTCTCCGCGAGAAGCAAAAAAATCAAGATTTGGAGTATCTGCTGTCTCAAGAGGAGTTTTTCCTTTAAGTTGAACATTTGGCCTGTCTCCAAGACCATCAAGAATAATTAAAATCCCCTTCATTTTCAAAATACTAAACTAAGTTTAGTTTAAATAAAACATAAATACAAGTTTATAAAAATTTAGATATTAGTGCATTGTTACCTTAGCGGTTGGTAGATAGCTTTTTAAATTTCTTTTTATTAAAAAATTTATGAGTGAAAGTAAAAAGAGGATTCCTAGAGAAAAAGAAAGGGTATTAAACCCGATAGTGGAAAGGCACAGATTATGCGGACCTAATTCTGTAGGACAAGTTACAGATTTAATATTGAGTGATAACTTTAAGGAAAAAAGTGAATGGGAAGATTTCTATTTAAAATCTGGAGAAATAAGAAAAAATTTAATTGAAAAACAATCTAAAGAAATGAAAAAAACAGCACTAAAAAAGTTTATTTCATCTATAAATAAAAAATATGGAAGAACAGAAGAAGAATTAAAGGAAAAGGGTAAAAAGTTATTTGAATGGATACCAGAAGAAATAGAAAGATTAAACAAAGCCTTAGAAGTGTTAGGTAAAATAGATTTAAGCGATTGTCAAGAATGTATAAAACAATATGTTCTTGATAATACCTGGGAAGGGATAATTAAAACAGAAAATGCGGTTGTTGAAAAATTAAAAAAAATTGGAGTTAAGAAGATAATCAAAACAGAAGGGGATGTTGATACTAAGATGGGAATTGATAGAGAGATATTTTCTGATGATGGAAAAAAGAAAATAGGAGTGCAGATAAAACCCTCTAATTCTAGAGGAACCCCCTTAATAGATGCACATAATAAAAATGCACAATCGAAATATGATGGAAAAGTTATAACAATTTATTCAGATAAAAAGGGTAAATTTAAACACGAAGAAGAGATAATCAAAGAAATAAAAAATTACTTGAATATAGATTAAAATTCGTGCTCCACTCCAAATAAATTTTCTTTAACTTTTCTAACCTCTTTTATTTTTGGAATATGTAAATTAATTTCTTGTCTTGTCATAACAGGAAAACCGTAATTTTTATTGTAATACTTTAGTTTTCCCTTTTCCTGCTCTCTTTTTTTAACAAATTCCTTATGTTTTTTTAATCGTAATTCTACAAACTTATTTGCAGGCTCTTTAACTTGCATTAATTTGTTCTCTATATGCCCCTTAAAATTAAGGTCTATTTCATAACCGACGCTATTTCTTCCACAAGCCATAGCTCCAAAAGTTGTTGTTCCTGTTCCTAAAAAAGGGTCTAAAACTAAGTCTTCCTGAACAGAAAACATGCTTATTAATCTATAAGTGAGTTCTGGGGGATAGGCCGCGCTTCTTTCTCTTAATTTCGTGTCATTTAATTTTTGAAAAACCCCATTTATATCTTTCCATTTATCAGAAAACCAGATGTTTCTTTCTTCCCAAAAGAAAGCACTTTTTTGCCTATTTGCTCTTTGCTCCGGTTTCGTGAATTTTCTTTTTCCATCTTTTCTTAAGATTAAAATATGTTCATGCTCTAAAGTAACATAAGCCCCAACAGGCAACATTCCAGAACCCATAAACTTATCGGGTTTATTTGTTTCTTTAATCCAAAGTATTTCTGGTAGGGCATGAAATCCTAATTTTAAACAATGATTTAGTATTCTTGCGTGATTTGTATAAATTTGGAAAACTCTCTTAAGTGTTCTCGTTGCATCACCAATATTTATACATGCAATTCCTCCATTTTTTAAAACTCTAAAAGTTTCATTCCAAACTTTATCCAGCTCTTGATGCATTAACTCAAAAGCTTTTTCTCCGTTTTCTTCTCTTAATGATTTAGTAATCTCGGGGTTTTGTTTTCCAAACATCTCGTCCCACATTTGAATCATTGGATAAGGGGGGGAAGTTATCATTAAATCTACACTTTCATCTTTTAACTCCCTCATGTTTCTTGCATCACCAAAAATTATTTTGTGTTCTGTTTTCATTTTAAATTTCTCCAAGATTTTCTTCTTTTATTTCATTTATAACTATATTAAATGATTTCTTTCTCCATAACTCAATTATTCCGTCTAAAAGCATTGTAAATAGCGCAAGTATTATTACAAGCGAGCCATTAACCTTCCCATATATCCATGCAATAAACACTCCAAAAAAAATAGTTAACCATGAAAGAAAAACTTTTGTTTCAAATTTTTCAAATTGGATTAAGTATAGTTTTTTTAATTCTAAAATTTCTTCTTGTTTATTCATTTTCTCTTATCTTCTTTTACAAATTTAGTCTTTGGTTTATCCCAATAAGGAGATTTACATTTTGGGCATATGCGCGGTTTATCATTTTCTCTTTGAACCCATTTATGTCCGCACCTATAACATCTATTTCCCTTAATAAAAACATTATATCCAAATTCCTCTTCTTTCTTTCCCATAACAAAATAATGTCTTTGTTATTTATAAACCTTTTGATATATACCTAATCTTATATACTCAATAATAGAAATATTTATAAAGGCTATATACCTAATAGGTATATAATAATAGAGAGAAGAAGGGTGCGCGAACACCCCTCTTTGTTATCCACGACAAAATGAATAACAATAAAAATAAGAAAGCAGAAGTTAAAAAGATTTGCCCTAATTGTAAAAGCAGTAGTGTAATAAAATGGACAAAAAGAAAAACACAAAACAGAGGATTAATTCAAAGATACAAATGTAAAGAATGTAACAAGACTTTTACAATTGATGATGGATTTTTCAGAATGAGAAATCATCCAAATAAAATAACTTGTGCAATTGATTTATTCTATAAAGGGGTTTCAACAAGAAAAGTGCAGGAGCATTTTCAAGCATTTTACCCCCATAATTCAAGCCATAAATCCATCTATAAGTGGGTTGTAAAATATTCAAAAATGATAAGCAAATTTACAGATAAACTAAAAGTAAAAACAGGACAGGAGATTCAAATAGATGAAATGGAATATCATAGGAGAGAAGAACACAAGAAAAAAGGAGTCTGCAAAGATTGGTTTATTGATTCTATTGATGTTCATACTCGTTTCATGGTTGCCTCAAAATATGTTAAGAAAAGAGAAAAAACAGAAATTAAAGAAGTTTTGAGAAAAGTCAAATACAAAACAGAAGGTTATGTAACAACAATTACAACAGACGGCTTAACTGCTTATGAAAATGTTGTTAAAAAAACTTGGGGTTATGACAACAAGAAAGGAAGATATACAATAATTCATAACAAAGTTAATGCTTCAAAAGGAGAAGGATTTAATCTGTTTATTGAGAGGTTGCATAATTCAATAAGGGAAAGGACTAAGACATTTAGGGGTTTTCATGGAAGTTTGGAATCTGCACAAGCAATAATGAAAGGAATTGAAATTTACTATAATTTCATAAGGAAACATCAGGCAATAGGGAGATGTCCTTATGAATTGGCTACTGATTTGGAATTGAAAGAAAATAATAAGTGGTTGGAGTTGATTAAGATGAGCAAGAATCAATTCTTTTGTTTCTTAGATTTTAAATGAATATCTTTCTTTTCTGTTAATGCCTTTAAATGTTCTTCATATTCTCCACGAACTTCCTTAATGATCTCTGAATATGTCTTGACTTTTATCTCGCTCCATCCTTTTTTATTCCTTTCTAAAGTGCTATCTAATTTGTTTCCAATCAGAAACCCTTTAAAGATTTTGAATCTTTTACTCAAATATTCTTCTAAAAGAGAACGATAGTTCATTAATTGATTTCCATCCTCTATTTTTAATTTATGACTTGGCCTTTTAATTTCGACTACTACCAAAACAGAATTATCTTTAGAACTCATAAAGACAAAATCAGGTCTCTTTTTCTCTTGGCTTTTATCTTTTTTCTCTAAATCTTTTTGAACTAATTTTTTAATTGTGACATCACTTGAAATTAATCTATAATCTTTATCAATAATCCAGAAATTCTTTTCTAAGAAGGCATGGACAGAGTTGATTTTATCTTTCCTCTTTGTTTCATATGCTTTTTCATTTGTAATTAAATCTCCAAATTCGTCAATCCTAGAAATACGATTTGTTAAAGCCAATGTGTAAGTGTTAATGTCTTCCAAATACCAGTCATCAATTAATTTATTAAAAACTTCAAGAGCATTTGGATCCTCTTCACTTAATTTTGGGATTAAATCTCTTAATTCTTCTTTTCTTTTTAATTCAACACTATTTTTTGTATCAAAAATAACTTCCATTAAATTGTTGAATAAATATAAATCTTTTTCATCAATTTTTCCTTTCTTTTTAATCTCATCAGAAAATGCTTTTAATATCTTTAATCCAGATTCGGGACTCTTTTCAATTAAATCTGTTATTGACTTGTTAATTTTTTATTGCTATATATTGTAGAAATAGTCTCTTCAACTTCCCAACCCAATTCTTTAGCACATTCTTGTATCGCTTCCAATATTCCAACTAAATCGTCATAGTTTTTTATAGTAAACTTTTGCTTATTATAAAATGCTTTACCCTTGTTTATTATGTTTGGTACGGGGGATTGATTTTCCTTATTAATCCACCCTTTAAATAAACTAATCTTTTTACTTGGATCATTTTTTTCATCATAAGGTTTAGTGATACTTACTGATAATTTTCCTTTCCCAAACCATTCCCTTATTATTATCTCTTTTTCTACCCACTTCTTAATATCTTTACTTTTCTTTTCAACTTTCTCTATCTTTTTGTTGTTTTTAGATTGTTTTTCTACCATAAAAATCTTATAGTCTGAAGATATTTCAATCTTTCTATTTTTTATTCCTCACCAACCTTTAAGGTAACAATGCAAGATATTAGTAAAGAATAAAAGCAAAGAAATCAAAGAAAAATTAAGATGTTCAAGTTTTTAAAAGATAAAATAAAGAAATGGACAAAGAAAGTCCATAAGGAAAAGGCAATAGAAGAGAGTGAGAAAAAATTAAAAGAAAAACCCAAGAAAACAAAAACACCAAAAAAAGGCAAAAAAGAAGATATCAAAGAAATAGAAATTCCTCTTAAACTAGATTCAATTGCTATAACCGGGGTAAGAACCCCAGACACAGAAAAACTTGAAGAAATAAAAAAAGAACTTGAAAAAAAATCGCCCTCTCAAGAACAAGAATCTCCTGAAAAAAAAGGATTTTTCTCAAAGCTAAAGGAAAAGTTTTCACATACAATAATTAGTGAAAAAGATTTTGAAGAATATTCTGAAGAATTAGAAATGATTTTGCTTGAAAATAATGTTGCTCTTGGGGTTTCAGACAAAATTATAGAACCGCTCAAGCAAAAAATTGTTGGAAAAGAAATTGAAAAACAAGAACTGGAAAAGGAGATTAGCGAATCTCTTAAAAAAACAATTGAAGAAGTTTTAATTGAACCATTTAATCTTGTTGAAGAAATTGCCTCCTTAAAACAAGAAGGAAAACCATATGTTATTCTTTTTTGTGGAATCAATGGGTCTGGAAAAACAACGACCCTCGCAAAACTTGCTCATAAATTAAAAAAGAAAAAACTTAAATCTGTTCTGGCTGCAGCAGATACTTTTCGAGCAGCTGCAATTGACCAATTAAAAACTCATGGAGAAAAATTAAAAATTCCAGTTATTGCTCATGAATATGGTTCAGACCCTGCCTCAGTAGGATTTGATGCAATCCAATATGCAAAAAAACACAACATCGACGTAGTTCTCATAGATACTGCTGGAAGGATGTATACGGACAAGAACCTGATGCAAGAAATAAAAAAAATCGCCAGAGTTTGCAAGCCAAATCTCAAAATCTTTGTAGGAGAAAGTATCTCTGGAAACGACTCAACAGAACAAGCAAAGGCATTTAATGAAGCAGTGGAAATAGATGCAATTATTCTCAGCAAAGCAGACATTGATGAAAAGGGGGGGACAGCACTTTCAGTAGGCCAAGTTACAAACAAACCAATTATTTATCTCGGAACAGGACAAGAATACGACAAGCTTGAAGAATTTAATAAAAAAGATTTTATTAAGAAGTTGGGGCTGTAATTTTCCAAAACCCAAAAACTTAATAATCCCCCTTAGACTTCTAAAAACATGTTAGAAAAATTAGGAGCAACACTTAAAAAAACAAAAGATAAAATAGCGAATGCCATTTTTTTAGACAAAAACCTAGTTAATACAATTGTAAAAGACCTGCAAAGAGCACTTATTGAAGCAGATGTAGATATCCTTCTTATAAAAAAGTTATCAGATAAAATCAAAAAAGCTGCATTTGATGAAAAAATAAAAGAAATTGAAAAAAAAGAGCACATCATTAAACTCCTTCATGATGAACTTTTAAGCATCTTGGGAAAAGAGCAAAAACTTGAACTCAAAAAAGGCCAAAACAGAATAATGCTCATTGGACTATATGGTGCAGGAAAAACTACCACAATTGCAAAAATAGGAAACTGGTTTTCAAAAAGAGGAAAAAAGGTAGCACTTGTTGGATTAGATGTCCATAGGCCTGCAGCAAAACAACAAATTAAACAACTTGCAGAAAAAAACAAACTTTCATACTTTATTAATGAAAAAGAAAATAATGCTCTAAAAACATGGAAATCTTTTGAAAAAGAGCTAAAAGAATTTGACCTTGTTTTAATAGACACAGCAGGAAGACACGCCTTAGATAAAGAATTAGTTAAAGAAATCAAAGACCTCGAGAAAAAAATCAAACCAACTGAAACAATCCTAGTTATGCCTGCAGATATTGGACAAGCTGCAAAAACTCAAGCCTCACAATTTAAAGAAGCCTTAGACATTACAGGGGTAATAATCACCAGAATGGACTCTTCTGCAAAAGCAGGGGGGGCACTAACTGCCTGTGCAGAAACCAAAGCAGGAGTTTACTTTATCACAACAGGGGAAAAAATAAACGACATTGAAGAGTTTAATCCAGAATCATTTTTATCGCGTCTTCTTGGAATGGGAGACCTTGAAGTCTTAATCAACAAAATAAAATCCATAACAAATGAAGATGAGCAAAAAGAGATGCAGAAAAGACTTGAACAAGGAAAACTAACTCTTGAAGATGTCGTTGAACAAGTTAAATCAATGAATTCTCTTGGGGGATTTGATAAACTCAAATCAATGATTCCTGGAATGGGAAGTGCTAAAATCCCTGAAGGCATAATGGAACAACAGCAAGAAAAAATTGCTAAATGGGAACATATTATTAAATCAATGACTAAAAAAGAAAAAGAAAATCCAGAGCTTCTTGAAAAACAGACTTCAAGAATTAGAAGAATTGCAAATGGTTCAGGAACAAAAACATCTGAAGTTCGCTCCCTGCTCAAACAATACAAAATGCTTTCTGATTTAGTTAAGCAAAGTTCTTCAATAGACATCTCAAAAGGACTTGACCAAAAACAACTAATGAAACTTGCAAGAAAATTTGGAAAGAAAAAACAAATGAGGTTTTAAAAAATGGAGCCAAATACTTGTAATAATGGAGATTTATATTGGATGGTTACAATGGAAGAAGTAGAAGAAGCCAAAAGGGGAACTACAATAAAAGCACCTCTTGCTCATGAAGGAGAAGTAATTCCAGAGAAAAAAGGTGAATTGGTTTTTGTCCCAAAGCAATCAGAATTATTGGTTGAAACTCCGATTCCAAAAACAGCAGAATCATGGGAAGAAATGGAAGGCATACAACTTAAATTTAATTCTAGGGCCTATGAAATATGTAAATATAAATCTCCAGTAACTCAGGGAGGATTAACCCACGACTTATATCTAACTGAAATTTGGAGTCAAAGATGAAACTCAAAACCAAGATTCTCGCACAAGGAGCAGAAGCAATAATTGAACAGCAAGATAATTTTATTCTCAAAAAAAGAATTCCAAAATCATATCGGCTTTCAGAAATAGATTCAAAAATCAGAACAAGAAGAACAAGAGCAGAAGCAAAAATTTTAGAAAAAGCAAGAAAAATAATCCCTGCTCCAAAAGTTCAAGAAATTTTTGAACAAGAAGCCAAAATTAAAATGGATTTTATCAAAGGAAAGAAACTTTCCCAAGAATTAAATAACATTGAGTTAAACAAACAAAAACAAATCTTAAAACAAATTGGAGAATCTGTTTCAAAACTTCATCAAGCAAATATCATTCACGGAGATTTAACGACAAGCAATATGATTTGGGTAGAAGATAAAGTTATCAGGCATGACCCTAATTCAAAGGAGGGTTTGATAAAGGGAAACTTTGGTTCCCTTTATTTCATAGATTTCGGACTTGGATTTCAAAATGGAAAATATGAAAACAAGGCAGTAGACATTCATTTACTAAAACAAGCACTTGAAGCAAAACATTTTCAAAACTGGCAGGAACTTTTCAAAGAATTTGAAAAAGGATATCTTTCTATTGAGCCAACAGAAGCAAAGAAAGTTTTAGAAAGATTAAAGATTGTAGAAAGAAGAGGGAAGTATAAGCATTAAACAAAACCCTAAACATTTTCCCCAATTATTTTTTCTATTTCTTCGCAATTGTAGTCCAAATCAAATCTCCCATGAGCATCAGTTCCAACAACAAACCTGATTCCCCTTTTTCTTGCCTCTTCAATAATCCATTTGCTCGGCCATTGTTCCTTGCAGGCCCGAAGAAATCCCTGTAAATGAATCTCCATTTTCATACCACTCTCCCCAAGAACATTCAAAGTCCTGATAACCTCTTCTCTATACCAGCCAGCCTTCTCAGAAAAATATTTTGAATTTCCATTAAGACTTTTTATTACATCAAAATGACCGACAATATCAAACTTCTTACTATTAATTGCTTCTCTTAAAGCGTTGTAGTAAATAACCACCAGTTTTTTTATGTCCCCGCCTAAAAGATCCAAGACCTCATCAAAGGTTTCTTCAGAATAATTAATTGGATAATATTTTCCATTAACAGGTATTTGATGAACAGAAATTATTTTTATATCATAATCTCTTTTATCAACTTCTGCGAATAACCACCCTTTTTTACTGGAATACCACTCAAATTCTGCCCCAATTAAAATGCAGATTTTATCTTTATACTCTTTTTTTAATTTTTTTAATTGAAGATAATGACTTTCCGTATAAAACCCGCTACTCCACCCAGATGCATCTACTTTTGGTGGGCGGGAGTAATGATCAGTTATTGCAAGGGTTTTAAACCCTTTTTTAATGGCAAATTCAATTAACTCTCTTGGAGAAAGTTTTCCATCGGAAATAGTTGTATGAGTATGATAAGATTCTTTTTCCATATAAAAAATTAGAAAAAAGCTTTATATATGTTATGAAATAGCCCTGCCAGGATTCGAACCTGGGTCACTGCCTCCAAAGGGCAGGATATTTGACCGCTATACTACAGGGCTTTAATAAAGAAAAATTCAAATTATTTTTAAAACTATCTAATTACCCAAAAACCTGTTCATAATAAATTGTTCTATTAATCTCTTCTTTCTTGGGAGCAATAGAAAAAAACTTCTTTAAGCTGAATGGCTTCTTGTATTTTTCTCCAATTAATGTTGCTGCGAGAATTTTATATTCATGGCTCTCTTTTACTTTTGGTTTAGTATTAACTAAAGAATTAAATTCAGAAAGGGATTTAAGCAAATCAAGATTATATCTTATAACTGCCAAAACAGGAATTCCTAAAACATTTTCTATATCAGACAAAGACAATTCAAAATCCTTATCATGAACCTTATTTAAAACAATTCCCTTAATCGGAGCACCTCTTTGCCTGGCTTTTTTTACTGCTTTAATCGTTGTCCCAAGAGTAACATGGTCTGGAGTTGTCACAACCAAAATTATATCTGAAGCAAGCATAACTGCAAGGGTTTCTTCATTTAAAGAGGGGGAAGAATCAAGCAGAATATAATCATATTTTCTTCTTAATAGCCTTAATTTTTCTTTTAATTTTAAAGAATTAAATTCTCCTCTAAAAAAAAGAGAAGCAGGCATAATGTCAATGTTTTTATCTAACTCATAAACTGCATCAGAAGGATGTGCTTTTCTTGCTAAAACATGATGCAGAGTAATTTCTGGCTCAAGAACATTAAAATACAGTCCGAGATTTGGAGCAGATAAATTTCCATCTACTAACAAAACTTTTTTCCCAAAACTTGCAATAGCATACCCCAGCTCAACAACAGTAGAGGTCTTTCCAACACCGCCTTTTAAACTAACCACCCCAATTATTTTGCCCATACTTAAAAAACATAAACCAAATTTAAATACCTTTCCTTGTAACTACCAAAATCCAATACAAAGTATTAAAAAACAAGCCAGACGTAAGATTTAAAAGACAACTTTACAACAAATTAACATGGCAGAAGAAAAGACAAAAAAACCGACACAAGCAGAATATGAGAAAGAAGTCTTAAAGTTAGCAAAAGAAGGATTAACTGCAGAAAAAATCGGAGAAAGTTTGAGACAAAAAAGAATACATCCAAAAGAATTTAATAAAAAAATCTCTCAAATTCTAAAAGAAAAAGGGCTTTATATAAACCCCGATTTAAAGAACGTTGAAGCAAAATTATCAAGAATTACTGCACATTTTGAAAAAAACAAGCAAGATAAAAGAGCAATGAGAGAGCGGGACAGGATTTTCTCGCATTTAAGAAAGCTTAAGATTTATCACAAGGCAGAATAAATCCAAATTCTACTATGGAAAAAAGGGGGAACAATTTAGAAGAGCAAGTAGTGTCGTTTACAGAAAAATTTGTTCAAGCACTGCAAAAAAAAGAAATCCTGATAATAAGTCATTTTGATACAGACGGGATTTCTTCAGCAAGTATTGCAATAAAGGCACTAAAAAAAGAAAAAATAAAATTTAGTGTAAAAATCTTAAAAAGTCTTGAAAAAGAATTTATAAAAACTCTTCCAAAAAACAAACTGATTCTTTTTTTAGATTTGGCTTCAGGAAGTTTAAAAGAACTCCGGGAACTAAACACGCCAGACATTTTTATTATAGACCACCACGAACTTCCAGACAAAAAAATAGGAAAAATAAACATGATAAACCCAGAATTAGACCAAAAACAAAAAATAAGCTCTTCAGGACTAACCTATCTTTTTGCAAAGCAATTGAATGCTTCAAACAAAGAATTTGCAAAATTCGCAGTTCTTGGAATGGTGGGAGACTTATTAGAAAAAGAAATTGATAAATTAAATCATGACATTTTAAATGATGGGGAAATAAAAAGAAAAAAAGGAATTTTAATTTACCCCTCAACAAGGCCAATTAACAGAACACTTGAATATTCCTCAAATCCCTATATCCCGGGAGTAACTGGAGATGTCAAAGGAGTCTTGGAGCTTTTAAGAGAGTGCGGATTAACCCCAAAAAATGGAAAATACAAAAGCATCCTTGAACTAACTCCAGAAGAAATGTCAAAAATAGTTACTGCAATCATGTTAAGAACTTCAAAAAATGAAGAGCTGATTGGAGATATTTTCTTAATTAAACAATTCAACAAACTTGAAGATGCAAGGGAATTGAGTGCAAAGATAAATGCTTGCTCAAGAATGGATGAACCCTCCACTGCATTAATGTTTTGTATGGAAGTCCCAAAAGCAAGAAAAAAAGCAGAATCAATTCATGTTAAATACAGGCAGAACATTTTATCTGGATTAAACTACATTAAAGAAAATGCAAAAATTAAAGGAAAACAATTTGTAATAATAAACGCAAAAGACCAAATAAAAGACACAATTATTGGCACTCTTGCAAGCATCTTATCAAATTCTCCAGCATATGAGCAAGGAACGGTTATCACAACAATGGCATATAGAGAAGACAAGATAAAAATCTCTGCAAGAAATGTGGGAGGAAAAGGAAGAAATGTTCGGCAGATTCTTAGCAGAGTTATCCAAGAAATCGGAGGAGGGGAGGTTGGAGGGCATGAGCACGCAGCAGGATGTTTGATTTCAAAAGAACAAGAAGAAATATTCACAAAGTGCTTAAAAAGAAACTTTGAAGTTGAAACAATAAAAGTTTAATCAAGCCTCAAAACCTTTTTAAGTAAACTTTTTCTTGCTATTTTATGGAATTGCAAGAAGGAGACATTGTTCTTTGCACTGTTGAAAAAATAGTTGGAACAACAGTTTTTGTAACAATTGAAGGAAATGGAGAAGGAAGTATTGTTGTAAGTGAAATTGCTCCAGGAAGAATCAGGAATTTACGAGAATATGTAGTTCCAAAAAAGAAAATTGTCTGCAAAGTTTTGAGAATTTATGGAAAAAACATAGAACTTTCTTTAAGAAGAGTCACTCTTAAAGAAAAAAAAGAAAGATTAGAGCAGGCAAAACAGGAAAAAAGCTACACAAGCATTCTCAAAACAATTTTAGGAGAAGAGAAAGCAAAACAAGCTATACAAAAAGTAGAAGAAGAAATGCCTTTATATGAATTTCTTGAAGAAACAAAGAAAAATCCAGAAAATCTGAAAAAAATTGTTGATAAATCTGATGCTGAAAAAATCTTAAACATACTTAACTCTCAAAAAACAAAAAAAGCAGAAATAAAAAAAGAATTAAGAATAAGTTCTCTTGAACCAAATGGAATAGAAATAATAAAAGACCTCTTGTCTTCAATAAAAGAAGCAGAAATCAAATACCTTAGTGCAGGAAAATATTCAATAAAGGTTGCAGGAGATAATTTAAAACAAGCAGATAATAAAATCCAAAATATTGTAGAAAAATTAAAAAAACAATCAAAAGGCAAAAATATTGAAATTTCCCTTAAACAAGAATAAGGCATCGCCAAATAATTGTTCTTTTACATACAAATAAAATTCCCAAAAGCTTAAAAAACCTGCCAAAAACATTATTATATGGAAACAATTAAAAAAAATTATAAAAAAGGAGTTTTTACAGTTGTTTTATTGGGAGTTATTTTTGACCCAGAAAAAAGAAAAATTCTAATTGGAAGAAGAGAAAATGACCCGCACATAAAAGAATTGACTTGGGCTTTTCCTGGAGGAAAACCAGAATATGGAGAGCCATTAGAAAAGGCCTTGGAAAGGGAAATAAAAGAAGAAACAGGACTGGAAATTGCAAATCTTGGAACAATTTTTGCAAGAATCCCTAATGAAAAAGACGAGCTTCTTTTAATTTATTATCTTTGTGAAAAAACAGGGGGGAAAGAAAAAGCAGGATATGATTTTAAAGAAATAAAATGGGTTTCTCCAGAAGAGCTTGAAAAACATTTCACAACCTCTTTTCATCCGCAATTAAAAGAATATATAATGAATTTAAAATAATCTTCAATATCCAAGAATTTTAATTAATATAAAAATGACTAAACTAAAATACTTCATCAATTCTAAAGGAGAAAAAGTTTACACAATAAAAAAACAACCCAATAAAAAACTAAAAGACGCACATTACAAATTCATAAAAATCAGGGATGCTCCAAAATCAAATTAAAGTCATTTGCCCAGACTTGTCATTTTTTTCTTCAATATCTTCCAACTCAACCTCGCCATAAACTCCGTCATAGCCGGGTTTGATTTTTATTTTTCCTTCGCGATTTTTAACAATCAAATCAGCCAAACTTGCTTCAAGAATTTTTGCGAGTTCTTGTTCTGGAACATCTAATAAAACATTAAATTCATTTTCAAAATTTTTAATTAAAAGATTAAAAACATCCCAGACTCCTTTGCTGTTTACTCCGCTTTTTTTCCAAAAAGAGATTAATTCATGCAAAGGAAGCAAAGAATAAAATTTTTTCGCTTGTTCAGGATAAAATCCTTCTGGTCTTGTTTTTTCTGCAAGTTCCACAACCCTTGCCTCCACCCCAATAGTCAAAGGATTCTTGCATTTTGGACAAATATTGTTTAATTCTTTTGTTTTTTCTGGACTACATGAAAAACTGCAAAGCCGGTGGCCATCCCAATGATATTTCCCATAAGCAGGGTCTGTTTCAATAGTTCCAATAAAACTCTTTTTTCTAATCTGCTCAATAATTTCAAAATAAGAATCTGTTTTTTTAAAAATAGTTGCTTCTCTGCCAAGCCTCCAAGGCCAAAAACTATGAGAATCTGAAAAACTAACAATCGCTTTATTATCCAAATCCCTAATTCTCCAGTTCATTTCAGGATTACTTGAAATTCCTGTTTCAATTGCATGAATGTTTTCAACTTGCTTTCCAAACGCTTCTGTCAGAGAATCATATCCTCCCTTGCTTCCAAGCACCCCAAACCAAGGAGTCCAAATGTGTGCAGGAATTATTTCAATTGCTCTTGAAATCTGCATCATGTCTTGAGTAAAATCTTCTAAAGAAATTTTAAAAATAGGCCTTCCATCATAATCTCTTCTTCCCTTAGCATCCAGATAAGAATTAATTTTTTCTGCTGTTTCAATACTTGGAACAAGCAAAACAAGATGCACCCTTCTTCCTTTCTCTTTTTCAGTATAAATTAAAGAAATCTCTCCAGAAAGAATGAATGGAAACCTTCCTTTTGCATCTTCATAAAAATAAATTCCTTTTTCATTATTCTTTAAATTCTCCTTTAGCTCCTCTATCCAAACAGGATGAGTAAAATCTCCCGTTCCCAAAATCCCAAGTCCCTTTATTCTCGCCCATTTTACTAAATTAGGTATATTTAATTCTTTACTGCAAGCCCTTGAAAACCTTGAGTGAATATGTAAATCTGCAATCATCCAATCCCTATTGACCATAAAAACAAAAGAAAAGGATAAATTAAAAACCTTTAGTAAAGCAAGAAACAATAATCTTTTAAACCCTTAAAAATTTGCAAAAATATGAAATGCGAAAAAACACTTGTATTAATTAAGCCAGACGGATTAGTTAAAAGCTTAACAGGAAACATAATTACTAAACTTTCTGAAACAGAGCTTAAAATTGTCGCAGCAAAAGTTGTTAATGTAGAAAAAACCCTTGCAGAAAAACACTATGCAGAATTAAAAAAGAAAAAGCCAGAGATTTTTAAAGCAGTAATGGATTATATAACTGGCAAGCACCACAATACTCCAAGGGTTTTGGCTCTTGTTTATGCAGGAGAAAATGCAATTCAAAAGGTAAGAAAACTTGCAGGAGAGACAAATCCTGAAAAAGCAGACCCAACATCAATAAGAGGAAAATATGGAAGAATAAACAGCAAAACAAATGTAATGGAAAACGTCATGCACTGCTCTGATTCTCCAGAAAATGCTGAAAAAGAAATCGCCCTTTGGTTTAAACCAGAAGAACTTGCATTAAAAGAATTTGAACAAGTTAATGAGGGCTCTGAAGACATTATTGAAGAAATAAATAAAAAATAAAACCTGCTAGTTTGCCCTTTCTTTTTTTACATTATCATAAACTTCTGCACAACCAGAACAAGAAGAAATTTTTCTTCCAACTTTTGTTTGAGAGGGGTCAGCAAAAAAACCCGCCCCCGTTTCTTTATCAAGATAAAAATTATATTCCTCTCTCAAATATTTCTTAGCCTGTCTTATGCTAATGTGCCTGTGAGGAGAGGTGTAGCCAAAGAACCCGTTCATTACCCTTTCAGATTTTTCTATTAATCCGCCTGCAATAGCAATAGGCAAAACAAAAACTCTAAAAGCTCCGGCAACAAAATAATCGCCAATTTTATCAAAAATTCCCGATAAACCCTCCCTTTTATCTTTAATTATTTCTTTATCCAAGATATATCCTTCAACTTCTGTTCCCCCACACCAATCTTTTCTTTCTACTCTTTGAGCAGTTTCTTCAATCCCTGCACCATGCTCCTCTCCCCAATTCACTATTTTTTTCTCTTTTTTTTCTTTCTCCCTTGCACAAAAACCCAACCAATAATCTACTTCCCTTCCTCCCATTTTTATTTTTCATCACAAACTCCTTTTTCTGTAACCCAAAAAACAGTTTCATTATCTGGAAGATTTGGGCTGTCAACTAATTTTGCAACTCTTGAACCTTGCTTTCCTCTTCTTAAATAAATTCTATAAGTAGAAGCATGCCCCACAATATTTCCTCCAATAGCAGTTGTTGGATCTCCAAACAATTGAGCAGGATTTGCCATTACCTGATTAGTTACATAAACTGCAAGATTATTTGATTCTGCAAGCTTCATTAAATCATGCATATATCTGTTTAATTTCTGTTGCCTATCTGCAAGCTGACCTCTGCCAGAAAATTCTGCCCTAAAATGTGCAGTTAAAGAATCAATAATCAAAAGCTTAATTGGCTCTCCAGATTTAATCATCTCTCCAACTTTTTCCAGCAAAAGCATCTGGTGGTCTGAATTAAAAGCCCTTGCAACAAGAATGTTTTTTAAGACTTTCTCAGGATTTGCTCCCATTCCTTCTGAAATTTGTTTAATTCTTTGAGGTCTAAAAGTTCCTTCAGTATCAATAAAAACAGTTTTTCCAAAAGCTCCCCCTTTTTCAACAGGAAGCTGAGCATTTACAGCAAGAGTCAATCCAAGCTGGGTCTTTCCAGAACCATAAGCTCCAAAAGCTTCAGTAATTGCTCTTGTTTCAATTCCTTTTCCACCAAGCAAATCATCAAAAGCCTTGCTCCCAGTAGTAATGTTGGCAACATCTGCTCTTTTTTTAGCATACTCTGTGCCGTCTTGAAATCCTAATTCAAGCAAGTCTCTTGCAGCTTGAATTGCTTTTCTTGCAACAGCTGCACCAATACCTGCAACATCTGACAAAGTAGCCGGACTTGTAACAGCAAGACTCATTAAATCAAAAATCCCTCCTGCTTCAAGCTTAGCAGCAACAGCAGGCCCAATTCCCGGCAAATCAGTTAACTCCGGCTCTTTTTTACTTTCTTTTTCTCCCACCTCTTTTTGCCCAGAGACAGCTTTTTTAACTTTTTCAGCATCAGATTTATCAACCATATAATATCCAAAATCTCTTCTTTTATAAAGATTATACTTCTAAAAAACATATTTCAAAACATTTTCATCAAATACGCCACAAGAAGGGATAAATCAACAATAACAAAAGTTCCAAAAAGAACTGATTCTAATTTTCCTCCAGTTTGAATCTTGCCTGAAACAATTTTCTTAGAAGGATAAAACGGCTTAATTCCCCAAATAGTAAAACTATCTGCTATAAGATGAGAAACATATCCCACAAAAAATCCAAAAGAAAAAATTGGAAAAAATAAAACAAAAAACAAGGTTAAAAGAATTGCAAAACTAAAGCTGTGCAAAATATCCCTGTGCTTAAGAAAAAATTGAAAAGGCCTTAATAAAAAATGTTTGCCAGTAGAAGAAAATTTGCTGTCAAAATCTGGAATTAAAGTTGCAATTAAGGCAACAATTACAAAAGAAGTTTTGTAAGTCACCAATGGCAAAAAAACCAGAATAAAAAAAATTGTGATTACAAGGTGTGTTTTATTCAGCATTTTAACTTTTTATTAATTCTTCTCAAGTTCATTAACAAGACTGTCTAAATCAACTTCCTGAATTGTATCAATAATTAATTCTGGATTATTAAAAAACCGATTCATTCTAACATTTCCAGAAAAAACCATTTCTTTTCCCAAGAGATTTTCTCTTTGTTGGGCAAGAAGTTCTTGATTTTCAAAATCTGTTAAGCCTAATGTCTGAAGATTGTCATGAAAAACAACTGCCCGTATTGTCTCTGTTCCATCATCAAGCACAATATTAACTAAAGCTCTTTTTTCAGGAGGAACCTGCCCATGCTCTGCACAATTAAAAGTAGCCCCGTCTTCAGAAGCCAAAACCTTTTTTTTACATTGCGGACAAACATTAAAAAATCTCGGCTCAAAAGACTGGACAATAAAAGACCTTGTTTTAATCATCTCATTTGCTCCTGCTTCTGCAAGAGTTTTTTCCTTAACAACCCTCTCAGTTACAACATTATCAAAACTCTCTGAAGAAAGCTTGAATTCAGAAAAACTTCCTAAATGAATTTCATTGTCCCTTACACTTGCATTTTCAATATCAACAACAGAACCCTCTTTCACCTCTCCTTTTTCAATTAAAGCAATATGGTTTGTATCCCACAGCACAACTTTTACATTTGAAGTATCGTCTGCAAGAATAAAATTGCAGACTTTTCCTTGGTCTCCTTTTTTAGTTGTAAACTCTCTGACAGGAAAAAGAGTGATTATCTTTCCAGAAACATTTACTTTTCTCATTCCTGGAAGCAGTTCATCTAATTTTAATTTTTCATTATCAAAATTAATCCCCAACTCTGCAGCAATAACTTGCGCCGCACCTTCACGAGAAATCAAGCCAGAAAGTTTTGCCCTTTTTGCCTCAACCCTTCGCTCAATTTCCTCAACTTCAAGATTAGCTGCTTTGGCAATTCTCTCAAGAATCTTAGTATAATTATCACCTGTCATGCACAAACAAAAATTCAAGTGTTTTTAAGAATTGTGCTATTGAACTGCCATAACTTTTAGATTATTAAAAATTTTCACAAGAAACTTTAAAAAGCAATTTTTACTTTAATTGCAATGGGGACTATGTTAATAACCTATAAAATAATGCCAGATTCTCCAGATACAAATCTAGAAGAACTAAAAGAAAAAATTAAAGAGATTCTTGAAAAAGTAGAAGCTGAAGAAATTAGATTTGAAGAAGAGCCAATTGCATTTGGATTAAAGGCAATTAAAGCAGGTTTTGATTTAGATGAAAGTAAAGAGCTTGACCCAATCCAACAGGAAATTGAAAAACTTGAAAACATTTCTTCTGTAGAAATCGCAGATATGCGTAGGGCTTTTGGTTAAGATAACATTTAAAAGAAAACCTCTCTTTTAATAATTATGAAAAAAAGAGTGGCGACCCTTACAATAATCCTCCTACTAATTTTAGGAAATTCGTTTTTCGCTTTAGCTCAAGAAGAATACTCTTCTACTGCCAAGGATTTAAATGAAATTCCAGATACAGCAAATCCAGAAGAAAATTCAAAACCCGCAAACCTAAAAGAAGATTTAGAAAATATAAAAAAGACCAAAAATCCATTTACAGAAGAAATACCTCTTCCAGAAAATATACAAAAACCAATTAAAAAATTACTTGGATTAAATCCAGAAGAAACATTAAGCTTTTCCAGATTCATTGTTTTAATTGCCTTATTTATTTTAATGATTTTAATTTTAGAAAACATTCTTTCAATTATTCCATTTTTTGAAACCCCTCTTAGGAAATGGGCAGGGACAGTAATAATCACTCTCTTGATTAGTATGGCGGGAGGAATTGAAAAAGGACTTATTTCATGGCAGGCACTCGCAGATGTTTTTAAAATACCAGAAAAAATTGGAGTATTTTGGACAGGATTTGGGATTGTTTTGGGGATAATTATGCTTTTTATCCTAAACTATTTTAAAGAATCCCTTAAGGAATCGGGAAAACTCGCCAAAGCACATTATGAAGGAATAAGAATCGGAACCGGTTATGCTCTTGCAAAAATTTTCTCCAAACAAATTAAAAAAGACTAAGTCTGTCTCCTGCCCGAGAAGACTCCTCAATTGCCTTTTCCCTCCGATAATTAATTAATCTCAAAAATGCTGAAGTCCTTCTCTGCTTTTTTTCTTTCCTCTCTTCAAGAAATTTCATTAATCTCTTATCGCCAATATTTAAGAAAATAAATCCCAAACACACCATTATAAAAACTAAAAATCTCGTCCAAGCATATTGAGGTGCAAAAACCAGATTCCCTAAAAAGATAACCAAATTTTCAAAAAATTTAAGCTGAGCTAAAACAATTACAATTAATAAACTTGCAATAAAATTAAATTTCTCTCCAACAATTCCGCTTGCCTTGATAATGCCCCACAAAGTAAACAAAGTCCAAATCCAGAAAACAACTACAAAAAATAAAATCAAAGACAAAGAATAATCCATGCCAAATAAAATCCTAAAGACCATTGAAAACCTGCTTAAAAAAGAATTGATTGCTCTAACAAAAGGACTTCTCAACAATAATTTTGGATACTCTTTCCCAAGATATTCCCATTTTTCATTCCAAAATCTCTCATCTCTTGTTTGTTGCCCTAATTCATCAACTTTATCTTTTGCACTTTCAATTTTTTCAATTTTATCATCAACATCTCCTAAAGGATTTCCTGCATAAATAAAATAAAAAGAATTTATTAGTAATAATCCAAATAAGAAAATCAATAAGATTTTAGTTTTCATTTTTTATTTTTTCCCGAACCTCTTTTATTTTATCCAAACTTAATTTAATTAAAATATCTTTTGTTTTTAACAAAAAAGTAGTTAATTCTTCAAAGTCAATTTCAACTTTTTTATTCTTAAGATAATATTGATTATCAATTCTTAATTCTTTGTCCTTTTTCAACAATTTATAAAAATCAACTGGAATAATCTCCAAAGAAGACAAAAGCCTGCAAAGTTCTATTGTGCAGTCATGAATTTCACACTTAATTCCTAATTTCATAAAAATAGAATAAACGCAGAAGTATTCAAAATAATATTTAGACGTTGCCAGCCACATGTTTGATTTTCCTTTCAATCTTTTTAAAACATCCAAGGTCTCTTCTGCATTACTTAAATACTCTTTAGAAAGGTTATCATTTGGCTCAATTAATTTAATTCCCTTTTCTTGTTTTTTACACCAATCTAAATTAACCATTTTATAATCTCTTCCACACCATTTAATATTAAATGTTTTCCCTTTATCTCCTCTTTTAATGAATCGCTAACCTCCCCTAAATTTTTAACAGCAATTAAATGAATCTTCTTGCCTATTTTTTTCCCAATATTTTTAATACTTTCTTCATCACATTTCCCCACGACCAGCAAATCTATATCTTTTGCTTTTCTTGGATTTTCAACAAAAGAGCCAAAAAGAACAATTTTTAAGTTTATAAACGCCTGTAAAGCACCAATAAGCTCCCTTAAAATCAAATCTTCTGCTGAAAAGACCACTCTCTCTTTTTCCACTAAAGAAATAACCTCAATAATTAAAAAATTTTCTAAATTAAATTTATATAAACTCATTCTCCCAAGTTTTTTCTTTTTAATAATTCCTTGTTCTTCAAAATAATTCAAATACTTCCTTACAACACTATGGTTTTTTCCAATTTTCTTAGAAATCTCTGCCAAATGAATAAAATCCCTTTTAAAAAGTAAAGGTTCCAAATACGACCATTTTGTTATTTTTTCAACCATGTTGTTATATTAATAACAATAGTTTATAAATGTTTCTAAGAAATAAAAATCACTAAAACCTTTTTCATAAAATCAATAAGAAGCAAGAGTTTTTAAAATATTTTGGGAGAAATGTCTCATTAATCAACAACCCAATCGCAACAGAACTTGGGGGATATAAACTAAAATTCATAACTAGTTTAGTTTCTTATCGTCTCTCCTTGGCTTAACACATAATTCTTTACGGCAGTCAACGCTCTTCTATCACCAACAGTATCAACGTAACCTCCACCAGTCCAAAATTCTCCTCCCCAAAGTTCATCTTTAACCTTTGGGAAACGTTTGAATATTTATTTTGCTAAAATACTTTTACAAATTTGAATAATTCTAAAAGGAGAATGTCTTGGAGCGACTTCAATAATTAAATGAAAATGATTATTTTCGTGGCCAATGGCTTCAAACTAAATAAAATATCTCTCCTAAATTCCCTTACAAACATTTTTCATCTAACCAAACATTTCGTCATTGATCAAATTTTTTCTATACTTAACTACAAAAACTAAATGATACCTTGTTCCATAAGAACAATGAGAAGCTTTACGAACTTTCATTAAATAACTTAGTTATTCAAACTATTAACTTTATCGCAGCAGAGCTACGGGGTAAACCCCCATGGAGAATTTAAAAGGAAATTGCACTATCTAAGAATCTCCTCCCCCCACAACACTCGCATCTGCTCTGATCTTTGCAGAAGCAAGACCAACAAGTTTTTTATAATCTCCAATTAACTGCTGATGTCCTTCCTTATCCCATTGCTTCATAATAAAAGGAGCAAAAAAAAGCCAAAGAATAGAAAAAACAATTGTAATGAAATATGCCCAGCCAAAATTCCCTACCTTTCCCCAGACAATCGTCCATCTCCAACCAAGAAATACAATAAATCCAATCGTTAAAGGAACATTCAAAAATCTTGCCATCCGGGGATTTTTTTCAAACAGATTCAAAAGAATGACCACCAAGAAAATAAAGGGCAAAAAGGTAGAAAAAGCAACGCCAAAAGCTTCATAACCAGTTAAAATCCCAATGATTGTTTTTTGCTCAATTCTCCAAAAAGCAAGAATACCAAAAATTAGAGAAATTACCCAAGAAGCCCATTTATTGCTCCCCGCCAAACCAGTTAAATCAATAGCAGAATTAACAAATAAAACAATTAAAAGAATAAACAGAAACTTCGCAAAAATATAAAAGCCTTTGGATTCAGAAGAAGGGTTTAGTTTTTCCTCTAAAAGATCTACAATTTTTTGAAGGAAACCTTCAATTTTGTTGTTCTGAGAAGGATCCTCAGCACTAACAACCCCAATACTATTAACAACTAAACTTGCAAAAAACAAGCCAATTAAAAACAAGCCTAAAATCTTCACACTCTTATTCATATTTTCAAAAGGGAAAAACTCTTTATAAATATTTCTGGTCCAGAACCATACAGAGGAGATTATGCCTCAATGAGAAGAAAAAATAAACTACTACTAAAAGTTATCTGACCAAACATCATAAATCTGAAATTTAACCTTCTTTTCTTTAAAATAATCTTTAATTTTTAAAGAATTTTTTATTGGAACCGCAAAAACACCTTTACCCAACCTTAATCCATTTAACTCCTTAATCATTCCAAGAAAACTTTTTTCTTTTGATTTAAACCCAAATAATTTTCTATAAACAGAAATTCTTTTTGAATCTGGTTTTATATTTTCAAAAACAAAAATAGAATATTGAGCAAGACCCTTGACTTCTGTTTCATATTTAGAAAAAAGAACAATCCCTGTATTTGCTATAGCTCTTTTCAGATTATCCCACTCAGAAGAATCAAGCTTCCCGACAATAACAGAAAGTTCGTTAATAATCCCTTTTAATTTCCATCTTTTAAATGCCTCTGTCTCCAAATAAGAATCTTTTAATTTAATTATTTTATTTTTAAGAGAGATGTCCGGAATATCAATGAATAAATCAATATCCGAATCTTTATTAAAATCCCCTCGGGCAACAGAACCATGCAAGATGATCTTCTCTATTTCTCCAATTTTAGATACAAGATAAGAACAAAAATCCATTGCATAAGCAATCATCTCATTTCTTTTTATCATTCAAAACACCTCCAATAATGTCCTTTAATTTATTAAAATTTTCAACCATTTTCTCTACTCTTTTCAGGGGTTTACGAGAACCATAACACAAAACATTTCTCTCTGATTCAATCTCTCTCATTAATCCTAAAATCTTTTCTTTTAAAGGAAAATCAAAAAATAATTTTTCATCAATTAAATTTTTATTCTTAAAAATCCGATGGTCAAACTGATCTCCAGAACCTTCAATTAAATGCAATTGGTGCAAAAAAATAGCAAACAATTCTACAGAACCTTGAGAAATATTAAATCCTAAATTTCTCTGGTTTTCTTCTATTCCATCTTCAATACTCTTAAAAATATTTTTCAAATGTTCTTCATAAGCTTCTTTGTGTTGCTCAATTCTCATATTACAAAAGTAAATTTATATAATTACATTAGTAACAAACATTTATAAATCTTTCTATTACAAATGTAACCAAAAGCTATTACCTTTGTAATGACTCTTAAGAAAAAATATATAAACAACCTTTTATAAAACAATTCATGGGATTTGAACAAGGATTTTATAATCTTCAATATCTTTTTCAAGACAACCAAGAAGCAGTTATTTATATTGCGCTTTTTTTTCTGGTTTTTATTATTGTATTTTCAATTTTAAAAAAAGGACAGTTCTTTGGAAAAAACAACTCAGGAATTCCTGCAATACTTGCACTTGCAATTTCCATTCTTTCAACATTTTATTTAACAAAAAATCAAATTGCCCCTTTGTTGTTGTCTTACAGCTATTTTGGGATGTTAATACTTTTATTAATTCCTTTTTTTATTATGCTTGTTTTTATTCATCAGCTTAAAATCACATCTACAATAAGGAGAATTTTTATTGCAGGCTACTTTATTTTTGGAATTTATTTTATAAATAAAAAATCTCCGGAAGCAGACAGCAACATCCTTATAGGATTTTTCTTAATTTCTCTTTTAGCATTTATTTTTGATAAAAGCCTGAATAAATCTTTGAAAAAAGAAAAATCTCATTATGTTAATGCAGGCGCGGGAATATGAACATGTTACCAAAATCTCAAATCCCTCAAATAAAAAAACAAATCATTGCTCAAATCAAAAGTAAAAATTCCAAAAAAAATAAATGTAAACATTTAAAAACACTTGTAAACTAAAAAGAACATATGTTTGAAAAAAATAACACTTATAAGGTATTAAAAATATTTTTAGAGAACCCCACAAAAGAATTTGGATTAAGACAAATAGCAAGAGAAATAAATCTCTCTCCAACAGCAGTTAAAAGACACTTAAAAGAACTTGAAAAAAAGAAACTTATTCAAACATTTTATTATGAAAAAATTCCAAAATATCAAGCAATAATAGATAAAAAAGAATTTAAACTATTTCAAAAAATCTCTATCCAATATGAATTATTCAAATCAGGGCTTATTGACTATCTTTGGGATACCCTCTCTCCAGAAGCAATTATTTTATTTGGAAGTTATGCAAAAGGCGAAGCAACAGAACAATCAGATATTGATGTATTCATAATTGGAAAAAAGAAAAAAATAAATATCTCAAAATATCAAGAAAAATTTTCCCAAGAAATCCAATTATTTCAAGATGAATTAAAAAACATTCCAAAAGAGTTAAAAAATAATTTAATAAATGGAATAATTTTAAAGGGATATTTAAAAATACTATGATACTCAAAATCTCTCCAGACAAAGAAAGAGCCAAATCAATGAAAAAAATAATAACAAAAAGAAAAGAATCTTTCAAATTCATTAAACAATCAAATTTTCCTTCAATAATCTGCGAAAACTACTATGAAATAATTAAGGAATTATTAACTGCAATAGGATATTGCTATGGATTTAAAACAATTGGAACAAACGCACACAAAGAACTAATCAAAGAATTACATAAAAAAGAAATATTAAATTCTCAAGAACATTTCTTAATAAATGAATTAAGGATAAAAAGAAACAATAGTGGTTACTATGGAAAAGAAACCTCCCCCTCCTACTTAAAAAATAATGAAAAGTTTTTTATCCAAATAATTAAAAAACTAGAAAACATCTTAACTAAATTACTCATAAAATGATACCAAAATCCCAAATACCCCAGATAAAAAAACAATTAATCAGACAAATAAAGGCAACCTTTCCAAAAGACAAGCAGGCTCTTGCAATAAAACAGCTAAAATCAATGTCTGACGAGCAGTTTGAGCAATTTCTTATCCAAAACAAATTAATTCAAATTTCAGAAAACCAGTCCTCCCAAAACTCCCCCCCTCAAGACTCCCCTGCCCCTTCTCCTGCCCAGCAATGTATTTTTTGTTCAATTATTAATCAGCAAATTCCCTCTTACAAAATAGATGAAAACAAAGATTCAATTGCTGTGTTGGAGATTAATCCAATCTCAAAAGCCCATGTCTTAATTGTCCCAAAAGAGCACATAAAATCCTCTGAAAAACTTCCTCCAACTGCATTCACTCTTGCTAAAAAAATTGCTAAAAAAATAAAAACAAAATTCAAGCCAAAAGAAGTTAAGATTTACTCTGAAAATCTTTTTGGGCATGAAATCTTAAATGTTCTTCCAATTCATGAAAATGAAGCTCCAGATTCTCAAAGAACAAAAGCCCAAGAAAAAGAATTAAAACAACTTCAGGAAAAATTAAAAACAAAGCCAAGAAAAAAACCAGTTAAAAAAACTTCTTTGAAAAAAGATTCTAAAAAACAAAAAATCTGGCTTCCAAAAAGAATTCCTTAACTAATTCTCAAAACAATTTCCAAAAATCTGTTTCAATCAAAAATAACAAAACCAGATAACTAAACAAAAAAACAGGCACAAATGGAATTCCTTCCCTAATCTTGATTTTTTTCCTATATCTCTTTATTAACTCAACCTCTTCTCTATTAACTCCATCCCATTTAGATTTAATCATTTTTTCTCCAATCTTAATTCCCTTAAAAATCCAGTCGCCTTCCCTCAACTGAGAAGCTGGAATTTCCTTAACCATTCCAGCCAAATCAACTGCCTTGGCAAAAACAAAAAGCAAAGGCAAAAGAAAAACAAAAACACCAAAAAACAAAAATTCCAAAATCACAAATCCTCCAATCATTAAAACCAGTCCAAGAACCATAGTTAAAAAAGCCCTGCTTCTAAATTTATTAAACTGCTTTTTAAACTCTTTTTTAAATTCCCTCCAATTTTTAGTCATTAAAACAAAACTCCCAACTAATCCATAAACTGCCCCAATAAAAAAGAAAACAAAAATAAAGCTTGCAAAGATTTTAACATTAACAGCAAAAGATTCTGAAAATGCAAGTATTGGTCCAAGGGCAATCATTAATTTTGCATCTCCTCCAGCAAACATTCGCGAATAATAAAATAAATTTCCTAAAATAAAAAAAATTCCCAACCCAGCTAATCCCTGATAAAAAAACATAAAATTTTCAGAAGCAAACAAACTCCAAAAAAACCTAAACCCCAGCGCAAAAATAATCAAAGAAAAATTAAGCCAGTCTGCAACTTCTTTTGTTTTTAAATCCTCAATTGAAGCAAAAACTATCCAAATCAATCCAAGAATAATTAAAACCATCACCTCTATTGCAAACATATTTACTAAAAAGCAGAACTAATTAAAAAACTATCTGTCTATGCCTTAATACTCGTGCTTCTATATTTCCCGCCTTTTTTATAAGGATGTTTTTTCTTTTCCCTCTTTTTGTCTTTTTTCTTATTGCGTCTTTCAGAATCCCCTCGTGCCATAAATAATAAAGGGGATTAGAATTTAAATAATTTGTGAAAGAATCTTCATCTGTTAAAAGACAAAACCAAAAATTGCAAATTTCTTTTTTCAAAATTAAAATTGTAAATTTGAATAATTTCTGATTTAAGAAAGTTCTATTTTTGAGCGGAAATACCACCTGTTCCCTTATATACTTTCTCCCCCTACCTTTTCTCTAGGGTCTTGCCCCCCCCCATTTATTACAAGTCTTTCCTGCAATAAAAACATCTGTAGAAGTTTCTTTTTTCAATTCCTTGCATTTTAAAATAGCAACTTTTTTAAGCGCTGCAGAAACCTCGGGATTTGCACATTCAGAGTTCATAACATCTGAATCAGGAATATATATTCCAAACTCTTCATAATCCCGATTTGATTTATCAGTCAAACTATAACACGTAACATACCGCTTTTTATCAATTTCCCTTAACTGCAAACAATAAGAATTAACAAATTCAGGTGAAGCCAATCCAGAACAAGTTTGTGCAATTACTTCTGCTTTTTTAATCATATTATCAGTAATATCCCCAGTAGATTGCATAAAATAATAAACAATTATCCCAACTGCAACTAAAATCAAAAGAGCCAAAATCCAGCCAGTAATCTCCCATTGAGTTTGAGCCCTCTTATCAACCATCTTTTTCATGTTTTATTTAACACTTTTTTATTTTTAAATGTTTCCTCTATTTCACAAACCCAAACTTGATTTTTCTCATTTGGTTTTGAATAAAAAATTCCCTCTTAGATTCAATCTCTACAACAAAAGATTTTGCTTTTCCATTTTCCCAGACAAAATCCCTGCAAACAACATTAAAATTAAACAACTCCTCATTAAAACAATCCTGAATTTCTCTCTCAGATTTTTGAGCAGAGCATTTTTCTTTTGCAGAAAAAATTTCTTTAAATCCGTGCAGTCCAATTTTTCTTAAATCATATTCAACAATCAAAGGAGAGATTCTTCTGACAACGATTTCTTCAGAAAGGCTTGCTTTTGGCTTGTCTTGAGGAAATTTGACAAAAATCTTTCCAAAAGAATAATCAATTTTCAAATCTTTTT
This sequence comes from archaeon, assembly GCA_024278335.1. Classification (GTDB taxonomy): domain Archaea; phylum Nanobdellota; class Nanobdellia; order Pacearchaeales; family GW2011-AR1; genus JAJRTJ01. The sequence continues at coordinate 35,265 of JAJRTJ010000003.1, read as the reverse complement.
CAAACCAGATTCCTATTTCTTTATTTAATTTATCTGCATTTAAAAGATTAAATTCCCTGCCTCTTTGCTTAAATGCTGAATCAAGCAAAGGAGAAAAATCTTTGCTGATACGAGAATCATCCCAGACCCCCGTAAAGCCAGGATAAGCCTGCCCCTTGATAATTCTTTTTCCATTAATATATCCTCCTTGCTGTGCAAATTTCTCATATTCTTCAGCAACAAGGCTTTCTCCAGTTAAATAAAAAATTTCTTTCAAAGAAGTTAATCCTTGATTCTCCTCTTCAAAAACAGAGAAAGAGTCAAAAGATTCTTGAATAAAAGAAGAGCCAACATTAAATCTAAACAAAGTATATCCCGACAAAACAAGTGTTGCTATAACTAAAAAAACAATTGCCAAACTTTGCGAGCCTTTTTTATTTTTCATCTAAATACCTCCAACATTTCCTAATTCACTAAACGCCTCTCCAATTTTCCTGCTTGCTTCATCTTCCTCTGACATTTTTTCAATTTTAACGCTAATTGAAGAATCTAAAAAAGGAATTTTAATTTCTGCGTTTTCCTTTAATCTTCCATTTAGTTGTTTAATGATTTTAACTCCACCATATTCAAGAATCAGCTCTCCTCCAAAAAAAGTTTGCTTTGCCCAATTATCTATAAATCCCTCCAATTTCTTTGAATCGGGATTTCTTTCTCTAACAGACATTGCCCATAAAAAAACATAATCTTTCATAATATTCTGCCCATTTCCAACAGGAGCTTCTAAAAAATTCTTTAATTCAAAATAAGAATTTAAAGCCCCTTGTGCAAGATTTGTATTCAAAACATTTTTGTTTCCTTTAATAATCCTCTCTCCAGTCATTATCCCTGCAAAAAAAAGAAAAAGAATTATTATTAAGAAAATAATAATTACTGCAGGAATCCAGTGCAAGGTGTCTGCAAGCTGGGCTTTTTTAAAAATCATTTTAATTTCCCTGTTCTCTCTCCCAAAGATTTAATTCCAACAAGAACTTCAACATCAATAATTTTCCTTTCTCCAGATTTAAAATAAATAAGGTTTCTTTTTTCTTCATAACACTGAGGAAAATATTTTGACAATTTTGTCTTTCCATCAAGACGCAGTTTGCAGTCTTCTTTCATAGAAAGCCCGCCAAATACAAGCTCTTGAGGACTATTGCCAATGGTCAGCCGGATATAAACATCTGGACTTGCTCTAAATTTACATTTTTCCCTAAACATTTTTTTTGCCAAACCTCTATCTGCAGACATCCAGCCATCAACAAGAAACCCATTTTCCTCAATACAGTCAAAAACTTTTTCATTAAGAATCTTAGCATGAAGCAATCTTACATCTCCTTCTAAATTATAAAACATAAAAACTCCTGAAAGAATTCCTGCTGCAATAAAAACCAAAACAGCAAACCACCAAATAGAAAGAATCTTCTCTCCTGCTTTTTTCCCTAAAATCATTTTTCTTTCACCACTAATTTTAAATTATGGGTTTTAGCATAAATTTCAGAAGATACAGAATAATTTGAAAAAAAAGGGTAACTAAAGCCCTTTCTGCTTCCAAGAGAGACAAAAACAATTCCTTTTTTGTCATCAATGATAAACTTTGGCTCTGTTTTTGATTTTTTTGCAGTTTCTAAGGCAGAACCAACATCAAGAAAGATTTCTGTTTCAGGAACAGAGGAATCGATAGCAAGTGCAATTTTTTTTGCATAAATTTGTTCATAAATAAATGCTCCTGAAGACGCAGCATAGACAAAATAAAAAAGTATGACAAGAAAAATAACAGTAAGAACTAAAAAAATCAAAAAAGGCAAGGTAATTTCTCCTCTTTTTTTCATAGCCTAAATAAAAGAATCTGTATTATAAAACTTTGCGATTTTCTCTGCAAGGGAGAGAGGTTCTTTTTATTATGAAACCCCTTCAAAATATCCGCATCGCTTTTTTAATTCTTCTTCTTTATAAGGAATTGCCTGCACAATACTGCATCCTTGTTTTGCTTTTTCTCCTGAAGCAACTACCCCGCAATACCCTGCAGTTAAATAACGATTATGCTCTGTAAACCCCATCTGCACCCCAAGAGTCACTGAACCAATAATAGTGGCCCAAATAGCAGCTCCAAAAGAAACAGCAGATGTTCCTTTCATTAAAACAGTTGGCCCAAAAAACGCTCCTGTCCCAACTGCTCCAACTGCAATAATCTTTAAATCATTGCCAAAAACAGCTCCTTTTGTTGGAGTAAAAATCTGGCTAAAAACAATTGCCATTGGGTCTGAAGGATTTTGAACTTTCACTTCCTCATAATCTTCAGTGCGAATCCCACTTAATTCCTCTAAAGAACCTCCTCTTCCAAATCTTTTAAAACTAGCCAAAAAATTTGCATCAACTTTTCCCCCCAAGGATTCATAATATGTTTTATCTATTCCTTTTGGTTTATGAGAAATCATATAATTAAAAAGATCCACCTCTTCTAGATTAATCCCTTTTTCTTTTAATGTCTCTTCATCAAAAAATATCTTTGAGCAAATAAGGCAGTGCGGAGATTTTATTCCAAATCCTTTTTCTGCCAAAACATCTGAATATAATGAAATTTTTCCCTCCCCCATCATTGTCCAGCAATCTAAAATTTCCTGAGAAATAAATTCCTCAATTTCTTTAACATTTTTAACTTTTACTTTTACAAAGTCCTCTTCTTTAGACAAATCTTTTTTGCACTCCCCCCCAATACAAAATTTCTCTGCAATACAATTTAAAGGCACTACTTTCCTAGAATCTGCAATTTTAGGTATAGAACCCCTCATCATTACAGAAGCATGACAGACTTCCCTGTTGCTTATCCCCCCCCAATCAATAGTTGAATAAACAAGAAAAATCAAAACCGCCCCTAAAATTAAAAGAACAATCCCCATAATCATTGAAGTAGAAATCTCTGCATTTTTTGACCAACTCATCTTATAAAACCATCAAAAATCAATTTAATTATATAAATTCCAATAACAGCAAAAGCAATCCATAAAATAATCTTTATCATTTCTTCTAATTCCCCTTTTTTCTCCATAAAACAAATTATTAAAAAGAGTTAATAAATATTTGCAAGACAACAATTTTTTTAAAGAGTAAAAACCTATTAAAAAAATGAGAAAAAGTTTAGTTAGGAAATTACTTCTGTCATTCCTTGTTTCCGCACCCGTCTTTTTAAACACTTCCTGCACCCAAGAAGACTCAAAACCCTCTCTTGAACAAAAAAGAGAGCTGTATAAAGAACCGCCCGGAGATTCAAATAGTTGGGAGGAAATTAATTTAGCTGATTGTATTGATCCAAAAACATATAACCCCAAAGAAGGCACTCTTGCATATCTTGATTTAGAAACAGGAAATTTAATCTCCCACCAAAAATTTCCAAAAGTCAAAAAAATGTCTCAGATAAAAAAATTATTCCAGGACTTGTATGGCCAAGGATATGATGCGGTTTTTCTTCTTAGTGGAGAGAAAAAGGAAACAGAATTCCTCTTTGCATTAGAAGAGGAGGAAGTCACCCAAGCCTTTATTACTTTTGAAAAAAACCCCTCTATCTCTGGACAAAAAGACGTGGAGAAATACCAACAAGAAACAAAAAAAATAGAAAAAGACTATTTTGTTCCTTATGTTGTAGGATTAAGAAGAATTGTAAAAACTAACGAAGGAGACTACTATGCCTTTTTTTATGAACAACAAGAAAAAACGCATTGCTCTCCTAGAATAAAAATAAAAAAGATATCCAAATAATAGCAAAGAAAATTAATTTATTCTAATTATTTGTATCTGGTCTTTTTCTTTCAAGGAAATCTTCAAATTCAAAAGACTCCCAATATTGAGGGGAATATTCTTGACATCCTTTCCTCTCCAAATGGCAATTTTCTTCCAAACCTTAGCTCCAAAAGTAGAGGGGGGAGCATCATAAATTGTTTTAACTAGCTTATCGGATTCTCGACAGATTCCTCGAGACTCGCATTCAAGAAAAGAACTTTCTTTTGAAGAAAAAGAAGGAATCGGACAAATACAAACACAATATTCTCCCTTGCAAGAGAGAGGCTTGCTTTGACCATTATATTTAAAATCTTTGTAAGGCCAGGCAATTATCCACCACTCCCTTGGAGAATGAACAAACACCTCTGCATCTTCTTCTAATTTTTCTGCTTTTTCAATAGAAAAAACAATCTTATTCAAACTCTCTTCAGCCTGTTTTAACTCATATTTATAAGTTAAAATATTTGCAATCTTAATTCCAAAAGGGATTAAAATCAAAATTCCTATAACTGCAAAAATAATCTTAATTAATTCTTCTGTTGTCAGCTCACCTTTTTTTTGCATAAAAAATCCAATAAACTAAATATTATAAAACCTACTATTTTAAAGAACAATTTTTATAAAACGCAATCCCCTTTAGTTTTTATGCAAAAAAGGCAAAACCTCTTGCAAAGATTAGGAATGCAAACAACCCTTGCCCTCTCTCTTTTAATGTCTGGCTTTTCTCATGCAGAACAATTTCTCAAAAAACAATTTACTCTAAATATAAACAACTGCCCAAGAGTTGTTGAAATCACCGGAGACTTAGATGAAAACAAAGTCACAATAACTGCAACTCAAAAAACAGATTTTGAAAAAATAAAGAATTCTCCAAATCCAAGAAAAGAATATGCAAAAAGAGTTGTCTCAAATGATCTTGCGAATTTATCTGGCCCAAATATTGCAGTAATCCATCCCAAAGATACGCAAATAATTCCAACGAGCCAAACCCTTTATCTAGCTCCTTCCTTAGAGCCAGTTAAAGGAATCCCTTATGGGAAAGACAAAACAACTGTTTTAATGATGGAGGGGGGGAAAGCAGGAATTGAAAAAACTCTTTCTCTTTTAGGAATTAATCCTGTAGCCCGGCAAGCAATTAAGGCCCTTGCCTCATGGGAACTAAGCAGACAAGAAAGAAGAAATGCAAAAAACTTAGAAAAAATAACTCAAATTCCTGAAGCTGAAATTACTCGCATAAATAACCACAACCCTCCTTCAAGCAAATGGGCGCAAGCCCCATATAAAAGAGAGTGGTCTTTTGAAATAAATTCCCAAGATTCAGAACATCTCCCTTATCTTGCAGTCCAAATTGGATTAAATGCAGGAGGAGAAACTTTTTACACTCCAAAAATAATTGAGAGAATTCCTTTAAAAGATAAAGGGAGTAAAAAAATAACAAAGCCTGGGAATACTGTCTCGATAGAAGAGCTTTTTGAATTAAAAGAAGAACCAAAAGAAGAATGGGCAAAAGAGATGATAAAAAAAGGCCCAATAAGAGAAATTAATTTAAGAGAATTGCCTACTCCCTACATTGTATTGGTTGATTTAGACCAAGAAAAAAAGCCCTACTATGTTAGGAACGCGCTTGGTATTAAAAGGAATGCTAAGCTAAAAGCATGGATATTAGGATATGAACTAATGATCCAAAACCCTGGTTTCTTTAAATCACATATTAATAACCTATATCTCAACACAACAAAACCCTTCTTAGATGGAGAAATGGGGAGAGGATATCTTTCATGGAATGTTTTAACAGACGGTATTTTTTTAATCCCAAGAAAAGTTCCAAAAGATATCCCAAAATACAGAGAAAGCTGGAAAAATGAAATTGAAAAAAGAAGGCAAATGGGAATGTCTTTTGAAGAAATAGAGAAAAAAAGAGCAGTTATTGTTTTTGCAAGAAAATTTGATTCAAGAGAGAAAAATTTTTATTTAGTCTTTGGTCCTTATTCATCAGAAAAGCCCATCAACAAAATAACTTATCAAAAAGTAAGCCCAAAAAATATAAGATAAAAGTAGCCTATAATTCTCCAATATTCTCTTTTTTCTCAATTAAAAGATTTTTAACATAATCCATGTCTTCTTCTCTCCCCATCCATTAATTTCATCAAATTCTTCTTTAGTGAAAAACCCTTCTCTTGCTAAATTATCAACAAATTCTTTATTCTGAGAATATGAACCCTTTAAAACTTCTGCCATTTGAATGGCAATTTCTAGATTTTTCTCAGGAGAATTATCTTTAGATAATTTAGGAAGATTGTTGATTTTTTTTCCTAATTAAATTTGTTGCAGTTTTAGAAGAAATTGATTGTATTTCTGCATTTGTTTTGCACAAAACTCTTTCACCAAAAATAATTGCTCCATGAAGCAAATCTAAAAAAGCACAACTTTTTGGCTTATTGGAAAAGGAATAAACCTCTTTTTCATAATTTTGGATATTAATGGAATTTATTTTAACTAAAGGAACATCTTTTAAAGCAAAGTCTGTGCACAAGTCCTTAAAATCCTCTGCTACTCTAAACCGATTCATTGATTTATCAAAAACTCCAATTACAATATACTTGTCAAAAGAATCCTCCCCTCCATAAAGATAACGCAAAGCAGGACCTGCTAAAGAAGTTTCCATACTAACAATAAAATCTCTGCTCTTTCCCTTGCCAGCAAGATAAAACTTCCTCAAATCTTTTGAAGAAAAATATTCTGAAAGAGGGACATTGTCAATCCCTCCAATATAATTTTCACATCCTGCATTTGAAGCAATATCCTCTAATTCAACTGATTCTTCCCCAGACCTAACTTCTCCAAAACTCGGAAGATTTTTAATATACCCAAATAAATCAATCTGCATAATAAAAATAACAGCAGAAATAAGAGCAAGAACTGCTAAAATAATTATAACTGTCTTTGTCTGAACAAGCTCTGCATTTTTGTTAAAAATTTTTATTTTCATTTATCTTCCAAAGCGAAAAATATTTTTTATTTTTTCAATTGCCCCAATCATTCCGCCTTTATTATAAATCATTATTCCAATTACAATAACTGCAATAATCAAAGCAAGAGCAGTCCAAACAATAAGCTCTATCCCCTGCCCGCGGGTTTTTGAAAAGAACAATTTTCTCCTCTTTAATTTCATATTTCAAAAAGAAAAAAAGAATTAATAAACTTAACGTAAATTTCAAACTACAAACCAGTTAAAACTATTGAAGCCAAGAAATATAATGAAACAGAAGCAATAAACGCAATAACAAAATAAATTCCAACCCCTCTAAAAAGATTTTTTGCTTTTTTATTTGTCTCTTCTAATTTGTCTTCTCCAGAATCAATTGTTACTAACGCTCCGGTTAAAATAAAAATAATCTGAATAAGATAAATTCCAACAATCATCTGAAGATAATATGGAGGTATTGCAGTTTCAACACTAAAAATATCCAAAAGCGAAACAAAGCTTCCCATTCCTCCTCCTTGTGTTTGCTGAGCAACAACAGAAAGTTCAAGTTTGCTTAAAATAGTGACAATCATTGAAGCAAGGCCAATAACAATTCCTGAGAGTAAAGGAGCCAAAAAAACCATGTTGCTTTTCATATCTGAAATAATCTCAGCAAGCATATCCTTAAGCCTTGCACTAATTTTTTTCATGTTCTTAACATACTCTGAGATGCTCATCAAACTAATTGCTGCAATCTTTAATCCTTTTTTAGAAGACTCTATTAAAATTTTCATGCTTGTAGAAATAAGCTCAGAAGGATAATAAATCAAGGCTCCCCGAGAAGGATCAAAAATAGCCCTTTCAACACTCATTCCCATTTGCTGGATATTGTAATTAACCTTTCTGAAAAAATCCTCTGTCTTTAATCCTTTTGCAGACTCAGCAACTTTTCCAAAAACAAGCTCCGGAGGAGTGCCATTTCCCAATCTATTCCCTAACTGAAATAAAGAGCTGTTAAACTCTTCTTCAAGAGCACTTGTTGCTTCCCTTTCCTTAATCAAATCTTTAGTTTTTCCTAAATATGCAATGGAAAAAAACAGCGCAATTCCCAGAGGAAAAAACATGCTTAAAATTAATGCAACTATTCCAAAAGGCCCGGTGATGTCCCCATTACCCAAAATCCTAAAATCAAAAATTTTCTCATTTTCAAAAAATCCAAATCCTAATTCAGAAAAAGTATAATCTTTTTGCAAACCAAGATATTCTGGCAAAGGAGTAAATTGAAAAATAAGAGGAATCAAAGCCAGTAAAATCAAAGGAAATGCGATTAAAAAAGCCTTGATATAAGGAGTCTTGCTTTTATACTTGTAATAATGAGGATTTCTCTCTAACAAAGAAGTTTCTCCATGCCCCCCAGGCCTTAAAAATAAAATCTTGTCAACTAAATAAAAAACAAAAAACGGCACAAGAAGATTGAAAATTAAAAAAACATGGGTAGGAAGAAGCGCTCCCTTAAGCATTGAAGAAGCCAAAGGCAAAAGAGCAAGAGCCAAAGTTGGAAGAACCACGCCCAGCATATAAACATTTGTAAGAGGGCTCTTGACATTATGAACAAATTTCAGCATTTTATCATAAACCCCCTCTAAAACAACCTGCAAAGATTTTTCTAAGATATCAACCCTGCGGGAATTGTCTGGCTCAAATAAACTGCTTTCAATTAAATGAAATGCCTCAATAAATTCAGGAGAATAATCTCTCCAAGTTTCTAAATAATCATCTAAACTTTCTTTAATTGAAGAAAATTTTCCAATTTCCAAATTATAAAAAACCTTTTTAAAATCAAGTGAGAGAGGGGGGGGAAGATGCTCTGATGCAAAGGCTATTGCTTTTTCCAAATTCGGAGTATGCCTCATATAAACTACAACATATAAAATCGCAGGCACCATTTGACTACTTGCCTTTAATCTCCATTTATTTGCAAGGCGTTTTGGGTATCTATTGACAAAAACAAATAAGGCAAATCCAAAAACAAGAAAAAGAAAAAAGAACAAAAAAGGAAAAGTGTTGAAGTCAAAATTATTCCACACCACAACTGCAAAAGAGCCAAAAATAGCTAAAAGAAAAACCAAAACCAAGGTCATAATTGAAAGAGTTAAGGCTTGCCAAGGTTCAATATTTAAATGAGCAATATTAATAAATTTCTGAACTTCTGCTTCATCTTTTTTAGAAGGTTTTAGTTTAATCAAACTTCCAAGGCTATGGCACCATTTTTCATAGCGAGAAAGCTCTGGAGCCATCTCTGCCTTAAACTTTTGATACTCCTGACTATAATCCCCAACTTCAACAGAATTTGTCTCTATTTTTTTTTCAATTTCCTGCCCATATTTATTGAGAATCTCTTTTGCACTTACCATCTTTTGCAAATAAATTTACTAAGAACAAGTAATAAAATACTATTAATAAACCTTTATAAAAACCCTCTTTCCCTCCCCTTTCCCAAAAACATCATCCTCTCTTCTTTACTTCTTCATCCAGCCATTTTTTCCAGCGAGGAAAAACTTCTTTGCTCAGAGGAATGCCAATTTCTTGAGTCACTTCATCAGAAATTTCATGGAACATATAATTTGAAAGAGAATTAAATTCTGCTTCAAGAATTTTAGGGTTTTTAGTTTTTCTTGAAACATCAACCAGTTCTTTTTGAATCTTTGCTCTTAATAAAATATTGTCATAAATAGCATCCCAGTTGCCTGCCCAACCCTTGACGCGAGAAGCAATTTCTTTAATCACTTCGCTGTCTCCATTAATCAAAGCATCAGTCGGCTCTAATTCATCTTTTTCAACATTATATTTCATTAAGTCAACAAATCCTGCTTCTTGAGAAGGGTCTTCCTTCCAATGCTTTCTTACCTCAGTTATTTGTAATACCCTTCTTTCAAAATGAAGCCCGTCTGGAGTTTTTATTGGATTGCAGACAACAATAATGTCTGTTGCCTTAAAAGAAGTTGCAGGAACCTCTAAATCATTAACAACCCTGTCAAAAACCCCATAAGGGTCTGCTCCGTGAATTGTCCCCGCTACAACATTTGCCAGCGCCCCAATTCTCATTGCTTCATAAAGAGCCTTTGCCTCAACACTCCTAACTTCTCCAATAATTAAACAACTGTCTCCTAAACGAAGGGATGTCCTAATTCCATCGTCAGCAGAAACCTCTGCATCACTTTTTAATAAAGCAGATCTTACCTTCATTCTCTGAATATTATAGCTTAATTTTCTTAGAGCATCAACAGGAAGTTCTAAAGAATCTTCAATTACAATAATCCTGTGCTTTGGAACAATTTCAAGCAACAAGCTTCCAAGAAGCGAAGTTTTTCCAGAAGACCTTGTTCCTGCAACAAGCAATGTCCTTGACCCATCAATCAAAAAACTCAACAAGCCTGCTGCAAAAGGATTAATCATTTTATTTTCAACAAACAAGGGTAAAGTCCATGGCTCCTCCCTATGTCTTCTAATTGCATAAGCAATTCCGTCTGGAGAAAGAGGTCTTTGAATAACTGCAATTCTTGAATTAATAGAGTCAATAGCAAACTGAGTGTCTAAAATAGGGTTTGCCTCATCTAAAGGCCGTCCAGAAATAACTCTAAACTTTGCAGCCCATGAACTCCCATCCTCAACACTTGGAATTATATTTGTAACACACTCTCCATGCTTTTGGTGCCTTATAAAAATATTATTTTGAGAAATAGGAGCATTTAAAACAATATCCTGCAGATTTTTGTCTTGCAATAAAACTTCAATTAATCCAAATCCAATTGTATGCCTCACTAAAATAGCAGAGAGCTTGTTTAAATCAGAATAATCTAAATTTATCCCCTGGTTTTGAGAAAGGTCTTGCAAAAGGTCTCTTGCAATATTAAAAAAAACCTGCCTTATTCTTTCAGTATCTGTAAACTCCTCTGCCTTAGGCTGATGCTGAATTAAAACTTCCCTTGCCATATTTAAGAGAGAATCATATTCTTCAGGAATAGAATTCTCAGGAGGACTTAAATGATAAATTAACTTTGACTCTCCAGGTTTTTTAAGAATTGTTACAGAAGAAATGTCAGAATCTCCTTGCATTATTTTATACTGGTCTAAAATCTCTGCATCTTCTGGAAGCGCAGAAACAAGCCGGGTAAAGGTAAAATTAGGAATAATGTCTGGCTTAAAAAGAGAATAATAAATATCTCTTCCACGAAAATTCTCTTTTTTTAAAAGTTCTTTTGATTTTTCAACAATCTTAGTTTTTTCAAATAATTCTAAAATTTTTTCTAAAAGTCCAACATAATTCTGAAAATCAAACCTCATTGGTTCATCTGCTTTTTCCAAAACAGCTCTTGCCTGAAATAAAATCCTCTTTAATTCAAAATAAGCTGCAAGAGGGTCTCTTTTCAATAAATACAAAAAAGAAAAAAGTTCATTATATCTTTGAGAAAATAAATCTGTAAGATTAGAAACCAATTTTTTTTGAGAAAGAATTTTTTCTTGTTTCATTAAAAGCAAATAAAATTGCGCAATCTCCAAAAGAAGAGAAGTTGCCTCAAAGCCATAACTATAATTTTTTTGCTGAACAAAAACAATTCTGGAAACATTTGGATTTTCAATTAAAGCGTCAATTGTTCTCTCCATTACTTCAGGAGAATCAGCTAAATTTGGAACAAATTCTGCACCTTGATAATTAACATAAAGCACATCTTCTCCCTCTTCACGCTGAATTTTATAAGAATACAGCTTTGCCCCTTTTTCAAACTCCATTTTTAAAAAAAGGGATTTAAGTTTAAAGATTTTGTGCTAAAAAATAATAAGAAATTAATCCCCGGATAATCCTTAAAAACATAGAAACAAATTTAAACCCATTTCTCTTAGAAAAAGAATGGAAGAGGTTCAACAACAAGACATTTCTTCAGGATATGAAAATAATTTTCTTTGGAAAATGCAGGAAATAGAAAATAGGCAGAGGCTTTTGCAAGAAAAGACAATGCTTCTTGGACAAAACCTTATTGAACTAAAAGAAAAAAACCAAAAAGACCTTTTAGAAATAAAAAAAGACATAGAAATTTTAAATCAAACAATGGAAAGAATAAAGTCTTTTTTGGAAATGGCATCAAAAGAGTTTTCAAAATTTGCAACAAAAGAAGAGGTTGAACTTTTAAAAAAACAAATAAAAATGTTTCAGCCATAAATTATAAAATAAAAACCGTTTACGCCCTTTAGGGTGCTTAGGTTGTTTTTCGCGATGTCGCAAGAGGCTAAGAAAAACATCGCTTAGCATGAACAAGAAGGGAAAATATAAAAAAACCGCTTAGGTTGTTTTAAGATGGGTGCACTAGAACAAGTATCGCAATTAAGAAATCAAGGAATGAGTGACGAGCAGATAGTTGCGCAACTTCAACAACAAGGAGTTTCTCCTAAAGAAATTCAAGAAGCAATTAGCCAATCAAATATAAAAAGTGCAGTGACTGGAGCTCCAATGGAAAACCAAGAAATGCAGCCCTCAATTACTCAGGGTGATGCCTCTGTTCCTCAAGCAAATGCGCCTTTAACAGCAGAAAATCCAGAAACTGCGCAACCCCCACAACAATCTGCTCCTTCTCAAGAACTCGCGCCTCAAGAACCATTAACCCAGCAAACCCAATATGGCGAAGAGTATTATCCCCAGCAAGGATATGAAGAATACAGCTCAGGATATGACAGCCAAGCATTTGTAGAAATAGCAGAACAAGCATTTTCAGAAAAAATAAAGCCAATTGAATTACAGCTCTCAAAATTAAATGAATTTATGAATTTAACAAAAGTAAAAATAGAAAATATTGATGAAAGATTAAAAAGAATAGAAAAGCACTTTGACAAGCTTCAAATAGAAATATTAGAAAAAATAGGCTCTTATGGAAGCAATATTGCAGGGATAAAAAATGAAATGTCAATGATGCAAAATTCTTTTTCAAAAATAGTCAAACATAGAACTTCTTCTCACACTTCTTCTAAAAAATAGTTTTTTAATTTTTAAAAAATTTATTCAGAAATCTTCTTAATAAAATCTGTTAAAGCAGATTTATGGCTGCTACTTCCTTCTTTAGAGCCTCCAACAATAATTGCCAGTGCAATAAGCATTACTACAACTGCTGCAACAAGTCCCCAATTATTATACCACCAATCAGCTCCAGACCAATACAAAGAGCCAGAAGCACTAATTAAAACAATAATCAAGATTACTGCTCCAATACCAAAATAAACCCAAGAAATCCATGTCTGCTCATAAGGGATAAAAAATCCAGTTAAAATAAGGAGCAAAAGGATTATTGTTAATCCAATTCCAAACCTTGGGAAAACTTCTGAAAAAAATCTTGGAACAAAATCAACTTGCAAAGCCATTAATCCAACTGCAAAAGCAATAACCCCATTTACTCCCGGATTCTCCTTGAACATCTTCATAGAAGACAAAACTCCATAAATAAGAGCAAAAATAATCAAAAAAGGAAGCATATATTCAAAAACACCAAAGTCTTCAAGTTGCTGAAAAAAATCCCCCATTACTCCTCCGCGATAAAAATTTCCTCCTGTAACTGCCATAAAAAGTATTTTTTCTATCATATTATTACCATCTTTTTTTTATTTATATAACTTTGGATTAATTTAATCGCTATTGTTTCCGCCCCCTCCTCCGCCACTTTTTCCTCCGCCCTTAACAACAACAGCTAATGCAGCTGCAACAACCACAATAAATATTAAATTTGTCCAAAAAGTTTTGCTCCAACTTTGATTAAATAATTTTTCAAAAATTCCTACATTTAATCCAGTTGCCCAAATAACTGCAATAATTACTCCCAAAGCAATTATTCCCCCAATAGTCCAGGTTACCCAATTTGAATCCTTGCCCATCAAAAGTTTTGGCTCTCCTCCAGTAACAAACCCCCATAAAACCATTGCCACAAATGCAACAATAATTGCAACTGTTAAAAAAAGAACTAAATTGGCAACAATCTCTTTTGGAGAAGAAACACTTATAAAAACAAGCCCAACAACAAATGCAACAATTGCATTAATTTGTGTTTTTCCGTCTCCTAACAGTTTTGTCTTTTCTAAAATAGCAAAAAGAATTGTAAACACCAGAAAAAAAGGGTAAATAAACCCTGTTGCAAGAGGATGTTGAAAAATTGTTGTTGCTTCAGTCATTTTAAATTAACTCTTCAGGCGCCTCTCCATCTTCATCCATCCCAATATTTTGGCTCGGAAGAGCTGCCTTATTAATTATAAAAATGTCGCTTACTGCCTTGACAAATTGATGAGGAACAATAACCCCGCGAGCTCCTCCAATAAGAGAAACCACCTGCCCATTAACCTTAATCCTCCATCCATCTATTTTATTATCTAAAAGATTAACTTCTTCAACCTCTCCAAAAAAATCTCCTGAATCAGTATATACCTTTGTTCCAATTACCTCTGAAATTTTTTTAACTCTCATAGCTTCTTAAAACCAAAGTTGTTTATAAATATTTCGTCAAGCAAACGCTTATAATCCCCAATAAGTTTTTATAAAATAATAAACAGAAACAACAAACTTTAAAAAAATCTTTTTGCTTGATTTAAGATGTTTACAAAAAAAGAAGTGGGCTCAATAATCTTAATTTCTCTTATTTTAGGCATTTGCTTAAGCTCTCTTCAAAGTTTAGAAAAACTTGTTCACTCTTCTCTTCTAATCTTTTCAATTATATTAATTAATATTTTTGCAAAAAAAATAAGAGCATATTACCTTGAAACAGAAATAGAGCATGTTTCCTGGACTGTTCAAAGATTTGGATTTAAACCACATCAAAAATTCCCCAAGCCAATTCAAGCAGGAATGATTCTTCCCTTGTTTCTTTGGGCTTTAACTCAAGGTGCATTTGTCTGGATGGCAGCCCTTGTTTTTGACATAAAGGGCAAAGTTTACAGAGCAGCAAAAAGACACGGACTATATAAATTTTCAGAAATCTCCGAAGAAGAAATAGGAAATATAGCAGCAACAGGGGTTTTGGCAAATCTATTTATTGCGTTTCTTGCATATCTCTTAGGTTTTCCTTTATTCGCAAAATTTAATATTTATTATGCAGTTTTTAACATAATCCCTCTTTCAGATTTAGACGGAAACAAAATCTTTTTTGCAAAATTTGAATTTTGGTGCGCAATCGCAGCAATCACATTAATTGCCTTGCTTTATGCAGTGTTGTTAATTTAGCTTTTCTTAAAACATAATGGAATTTCTACAAAAAATAACCCCCAGAAAATATCAAGAAGAAATAGCAAAAACTTGCTTAGAAAAAAACTGCTTAGTTGTTCTTCCAACAGGATTAGGAAAAACTCTTATAGCACTAATGGTTGTTATAGAAAGAATGAAGCAATTCCCGGGAGAAAAGGTAGTTTTTCTTGCTCCAACAAAACCTCTTGTTGATCAGCACTATAATTCATTTAAAAAATTTCTTCCAGAACTTTTTGCAGATATGCAGATCTTTACAGGAAAAGTTCCTGCAATGCAAAGAAAAAAAATATGGGAAACTGCAGACATAATTTTTTCCACCCCCCAATGTGTAGGAAATGACCTTAAAAAAAATCTTTATTCATTAGAAGATGTCTGCCTTTTAATTGAAGATGAAGCTCACCGCTGTGTTAAAAATTATTCCTATAATTTTGTCGCTCAAAAATACCGCTCGCAGTCAAAAAACCCAAGAATAATCGGTCTTACTGCTTCTCCTGGAAGTGAAGCAAGCAAAATAAAAGATATTTGTAAAAATCTCTGCATTGAAGATGTAGAACTAAGGGATAGGGACAGCCCAGATGTTGCACCCTATCTGCAGGAATTAGAAATAGAAAAAATAAAAGTAGATTTTCCTTCAGAGATGGTAGAAATACAGCATGTTACAAAAAAGCTTTTTGAACAATATGTAGAAGAGCTTAAAAGAAGAAAGGTCCTTTGGGGACCAAGTTCTAAAACAGGGTTAATTGAACTTCAAAAAAAAATTATGGCAACAATCTCAAGAGGAAACAAAAACTTTAACTACTTCTTAGGAGCTTCTGCCTGCGCACAAGCAATAAAATTACAGCATGCTCTTGAACTATTAGAAACCCAAACCATTCAAAGCTTTAATCTTTATTTAAAAAAGCTGTTTAAAGAATCCGCAGATAAAAAAAGCAAGGGGGTTATGAGATTGGTTTCTAAACCAGAATTTAATTTTATTTATACTGCTTCAAATGAGCTTCTTGCAAAAAACAAAGAGCATCCAAAAATAGAAAAACTAAAAGAAGTAATACAAAAAGAATTTAATTCAAACCAAAATTCAAAGATAATAATTTTCACGCAATTTAGAGACAGTGCAAGTGCAATTTCTGATTTCTTAAATAAAATAAAAGGCATAAAATCTAAAGTTTTTGTCGGGCAGGCAAAAAGAACCTCTGGAAATTCAACAACAGGGCTAAATCAAAAAGAACAAAGAAGAATGATAGTAGATTTTTCAGAAGGAAAAATCAATGTTCTTGTTGCAACTTCAATTGCAGAAGAAGGATTAGACATTCCTGAAGTCAATGCCGTGATATTTTACGAGCCAATTCCCTCTGCAATAAGGAAAATCCAAAGAGCAGGAAGAACTGCTCGGTTAGTAAAGGGAAAAGTCATCATGTTAATTACAAAAGGGACTAGAGATGAAACATTTTACTATGTTTCTCGTGCAAGAGAAAAAAAGATGAAAAAATCAATTGAAAGCATTAAAAAAGATTTAGCTTCAGGAAAATTCACAACTAAAGAGAAGCAGGAGAGGTTATGACATTTCACAATATTTTCTCACAAAAATCAAAAGAACCCCCAACCAAATCCTCTGAGCCAAAAATCAAAATACAAATAGATTATAGAGAGAGAAATTCTCTTGTTCCTTCTTCATTAATCAGACTTGGATTTGAAATAGAATTCAAAGAACTAAAAGTCGCAGATTACATTCTCAAAGGAATTGCAATTGAAAGAAAAACTGTTTCAGATTTCCTTTCTTCGATGATAAATAAAAGATTAGTAAAACAACTTGAAGAACTGCAACAATACAAAAAACGTTTACTAATAATTGAAGGACTTGAAGAACAAGAACTTTACAACGAATCGCCAGAAGGAATAAACTCAAATGCTATTAGGGGTTTTCTTCTTTCAATCCTTCTTAAATATAATATTCCAATTGTTTTTTCTAAAAACCCTCAAGACACTGCAATCTACCTTTCAATACTCTCAAAAAAGAAACAAACAGAAAACTCTTTTCAAATAACAAAAAGAAATCTTTCTCCAAAAGAACAAATGCAATTTGTTGTCGAGAGTTTTAAAGGAATTGGCCCAAAAAATGCAAAAAAACTTTTAGAAAAATTCAAAACATTAAGAAATATCTTTAATGCTTCTCAAGACCAGCTTCAAGAAATTTTGGGTAAAAAAGCAGAAATTTTCAAGCTTTTGGAAAAAGAATATTAAAAATTAAAAAGAAATTTGCTCTCAGAATAATGCCTGTCAGATCAGAGGAAAGACCAATAGAATCTCATTTTTCTATTTCATTATAAAAATACCTTTTAAAATTTTCTAAGCTATGCGTTTTTTTAAAATTCTTTTGCAAGCCACCTCCTCTTTAATTTGATGAGCAAGCTCAATTTCTTTTTCTAATCCAAACCTTCCAAAAACCCGAGAACTCGCCCTTTGTTGATTTTGCATTCTCAAAAACCCCCCTAAAACACACTCCCTTATTGCTTCTTTTTCTATTGCATCAAAACCTTCAGAAAAAAACCAATAAAAATTTCTCTCTAATTTACAAAGCCCATAAGAAGAATAAAAGCGGGATAACCTTGAAACAGCCTTGTAATATTTTTGCAATCCCACTAAAATGTTAAAACAAAACACCTGTATTTAAACATATATACTCTAAAATATATATTAAAGAATACAATAATTATATAAAACTTTGTTTTCTTTTTTAATTATATTTCTCACCTTAATTTAAATTCTGCAAGAGGCATATGAACTGCTCCAGTGTTTTTTAAATCAGATTTCATTAAATAAAAACTCTCGGCAATATATTGAATCTCATTAAATTTAATTTTCTTTAACTCATCTAAAAACTTTTCCTTGTTTTTTATTTTTTTAACTCTTGCAATTGTAATATGGCTCATAAATCTTTTCTCTTTTTTAAAAAAACCTTGAAGCTTTTTATCAATTTCTCTTTGAAGCTCCTCTGCCCCACTTAAATGAAGCCAGACAATACGAATAAAATCTTCAGAAAAAACTCCAATAGAATCAAGTGTGCATTTGATTTTCGAAAAATTTATCTCTTTTAATTTTTCTTTAATTTCCTCTAACTCTTTTTCATCAATCTCTCCTAAAAATTTTAAAGTTAAATGTAAATTCTTTTCTTGAGTCTTTTTACCGAAAAAATCAGGAAGCTTTTCTTGAATTAGTTTAATTTTTTCAGTGACCTTCTGAGGCAAATTTATTGAAATAAAAACTCTCATAAAAACCCCTCTAAAATTTTCTCTCCCAATCTCAATGTTTTTTCTCCTTCATCTTCCTTTTTTGAATTAATTTCAACAAGGTCAATTGCTTTAAGGTTCTTCATTTTATTCATTCTTCTGATTAAATAAAGAAAATCTGAACTAGAAAGCCCTCCTGGCTCACAATATCCTGTTGCAGGAGCAAAAGCAGGATCAATAGCATCAATATCAATAGAAACATAAAGCTCTTTTCCAAAAGAAAACTCCATTAAAGTATCGCAGGCATCTTCTAAATTCTTGCAAAATTCTTCAACAGTCAAAACTCGTATTTGCTTTTTCTTTAAAAAATCCAACTCACTAACCCAAGAGCTTCTTTCTCCAACAATTAAAATATTTTTACAAGGAAATCTATCTTCAACTAATTGCCTTAACCATTCCTCATGTGTAGGGAATTTTTTATCAACAACAGGCATAAGGTCTGCATGAGCGTCAAAAACAATTAAACAAGGTTCTTTAGAAGAACTCTCACAAAAATCAAAAAAAGCCCTTGTTAAAGCATAACTAATTGAATGGTCTCCGCCGACAAAAACAGCCTTCTCTTCTTTCTTCATTAAATCAAAAGCTTTTTGATAAATCTCTTTCATAGAAGCCTCAGGGTCATCTAAATTAATCTTTATCTCAAAAGCATCTCTTTCTACTAATTTTTCAGGAGTTTTCTCACATCCCTTGGTTTTTCCAAGCCCATTAATAAACGGAACTTTAATGATTTCTGTCATAAAAAATAATAAGAGAAGAGGTTTTTAAGATTATTTGCTTTGAGGGCTTCTTATATAAACATCAGCGACGACTTCTTTGCCGTGGTAAATTATTTTTACTTTTCCCCTTCCATCTTTCTGAGAAAAAAGCTGATAAACCTCTGTAGCTAAAGGAGAATAAATCATTCCAACCCTATTCTCAGAATCTCGGTCAATCTCTTTTAACCCAGAACTTATTGTTTCTGGAACAACTCTTGCTTCTATTTGATTGTCTTCATTAATTTTGACTAAAATTTGAAAGATCTTGCCTTTTGAAACTTCTTCGTTCCTATTTTCCTCTAAAAATTTAAGAACTGCACTTTTTCCTCCAAGAGATGAAGGCAATAAAAGAGTCAATCCTTCTTGAGAATAAATTTTATTAAAACTTAATTTAGGATCCTCTGCCTTAAACATAACTGACTTCTCAGAAGTATCATTTAGAAAAATAGAGTCTATTCTTAGTTTAATGTTCCCAAAAGAACAAATCTCCCCCTCTCTTTTGTCCTCACAAAGCTTTTCTCCAGAAACAAGGTCTCTAACTTCAACCACCTTTGAAGAACCCCTCCTCTTAATAGATGCGAATAAAAGATAAGACTCCGAAGGAATCAAATAATCCCCTTTCCAAGAAGCAATAAAAAATTTGTCAGAATTGCCCCCCATAGAGGTTTCAATAAATTCAAGTTCATTTGAAGAAGAAACTGCCAACCGTTCATTTGCTTCCCTCCCAAAACCCTCGAGATCTCCTTTATTTGAATAAACAAGATGAATTGTAGCAATTCCGCTTTTTATTGGAATATCTAACTCAATAACATCATCTCCCTTAAAATTTAAAGTTGTTTTTTCTTCAGAAAGATAATTCAATCCCTCAAAGGCAATTTCTAAAGATTCAAATCCAGGAAAGATTAAACTCTTTTCTGTAGTTATAAATTGTTCATCTTCCGTATTCCAAGTAATAATAAGTTTGTCAACACTTTTTCCATCTTGTCCAGAGAAAACAATCTCTGAATAGACTTCATCTTTTAATTCGGATTTCCCATCTTTTTCTACAACCAACTCCTCCCCCCCAGTAGACAAAATAAGTCTCTTATTTGAATTTACTAAAACCAAAACCTTTTCTAAAGGAGAGTAACTTTCAACTTTAAACTTTTTTCCAAGAATTTCAATTTCTTTGCCAACAAGAGAATCCAAACTCGGGAGATCTCTTGAAAAATCAAGAACGTATTTTAAAATAAGCTCATTTGGACGAATCCTAAACCCGATAGTAGGAGTTTTTCTTTGATAATCAGAATCAGTAAATAGTTGCAAAGAAAAATTCCCTAACTCTGAAATTTTTTGAGTATAAGAATAAGTCTTCCTTCCAATAGACACTTCTCCTTTTTTTAAGACATTAGGTAGGGCATCTCTGTCGATAGATGTCTGAAGATAATTTAGAGACTTCCCCAAATAAAACCGGTCTGCAATTTTATCAACCCTAAAAGAATCCTCAAAGAAAATTTCTTCCTCATCAGAACCAGAAACACATTCTTTATAAGTAATTCCTGGAAAAATGCTTATAATTCCGCAAATAAACTTTTTAAAAACTCCAACTTCTTTCTTAGCCTCTTCTTGAGCAATTTTTCTTGCCTCAGAAGCATCAAGACTTGCAACACACTTTCCATAAGAACAAAGATTGCTTAGACATTCATAATTATTATCACAAAAATCCCCCTCGTTTTTCTGGGGAATTAATTTTCCTCCCATTCCCCCCCCCGTTTCAAAAGAACAAAACTTCTCTTCTATCCGCGTTCCATAAGGAATACATCCCGGCTCAAAATCAATTTCGCATCCAAAACAATCTTTTTCTTCTCCAGAAACGTCTTTCTCTGAACAAGCCCCATCTTCACAGATAAATTCCTTGCCATACATTATATCACAATTCGTCCACGATAAACCAACCCCCGAAACACTTTCACTGCAAAAATATTCTTGTAGTTGAGATTTACTTCCACATTTATCAGAAAAAGTCAAAACACTACCATTAGAAAGTTTAGAAGTCAATGTCCCTTTTTTTAAAGGATTATTTCCCCCATCACTATCAGTGCAAGAATTTTCTGGAGCTGAATAAATTTTACCAGTAAAAAAATTGCTTTTTACATTAGATTTATTCTTAGAAAGAGTTACCTGAAAAGTGCAAGTTGTATTTAATTCTTCTGAAGAATTAATTAAATAAGACCCCAATTTTGCCTTAACTTTTTCTTTAGGAGAAACTTCCTTAGGAAAAAAATCTCCTTCAATTGCTTTAAAACCACTAGGATATTGTTCTGTGGGTAAACAAGAAATTTCCATAAAAGAATCATAAAACATTTCTTTTTTCAATCCATTATTTATAATTTCCAATTCAAAAGAAACCCCTCTCCCTTTTTCATCCCTTATTACATTAACCCTTTTAATAATTAAATCATTTTTTTCTGATTCTTCTCCTCTCTCTGTTTCCTTATCCTCTTTTTCTTTAAAAGAAGAAGAACACTCTGTTTTTTCAATATACTCTTGCTCTGAAAAAGAAGGACATTTAGAATATTTAAAGTCCTCGCTTAAGGCCCTCCCTGTTTCAAAAGGAAATTGTTCTAGTCTTTTTGTTTTTCCCTTTAAAAATTTAAGATTAAAGTCTTTTCCATCAGTCTTAACAGAAGAATTTTCATCAAAAACATATCCTCCTCGAATAGTTGCCCTTTTTTTCCCTTTAATTTTAAGCAAAGAATCAGACATTCCTAAAAAACAATTAACAAAAACAAAAGATTTTACATTAATTTTAGAACCACACCCAATAAGAATATCTCCTTTAAGTGAGCGAAAAATCCCTAAATCCTCCACCTCACTATGTTTAATAATTACATCTCCTTTTTTCGCTTGAATAACTCTTATTCCTTTTTTAGAATTTCCTTTAATAAAAGAATCTTCAATTAAAACATCTCCTTCTCTTGATTCCAAACTTCCTCGCACATTTTTAAGAACAACATTTTTTATAATCAAATCTTTTCCTGCAATAATTGAATTTATTCCTCTTAATAAAGAAGAAATAATCACGCTGTTTTCTATAACAATATCTCCTGAAAATTTTAAATTTAAAGATTTAGAATTTCTTTTGCTTTTTAATTCTAAGAGACTATTATTAAGAACAAAAGACAGCAAAGGAGCCCTAGTCCATTTATCAAAATTTGTATTCTCTAAAATTAAGTTAGAATCTCTTACTTCAAGAACAACTTCTTTGTATTTTTTAATTGACTTATAAAAATTATTTTTTTGAGATAAATCAATTGTTTTATTTGAATTTACAATACATCTTATTACTTCTCCCTGGGCATTAGAGATAACATTCTCGCAAATTCCTAAATCTGATGAAATAACCTTCCCCGTCGATTTAACCCAATCAAACCAACCAGCAGAAACAAAACTAATTGCAAGTAAAGAAACAATTAAAAAAATAAAAACTCCTCTTTTCATAAACACCAAAAGAAAAATCCCTTTAAAAACATTTTGCTACTAATTCTCCTCCGGAACTAACGCAAAAAAACTAAAATTTTTTGAAGCATGTTTTGCTAAATCCTTAACATCTCTTAATTTAACTGCACAAATATTTTTTTCAAAATCATAGAGGGTTTCTGCATCTCCATCAATTTCATGCAAAAGCAAGTTAACCATCTGGCCTTGGGAATCCTCCATTTGAATTTTATGATTCCCAATCACCTGTTCTTTAATTTCCTCTAACTCTTTTTCAGACAAATCCTTTGTAATTTTCTCTAATTCCTTTAAAATAATCTCCCTTATTTCTTGAACATTTTCCTTCATTGTTCCGACATAAATTAAATTATACGCAAAATACTTGTTAATTATAGAATCCCCTTTTACAGCATAAGCAAGATTTCTTTTTTCTCTGATTTCAATAAACAACCGAGAAGACATTCCCCCTGCAAGAAGAGTATTCAAGACCTGCGCAGCAAAGCTTTTTTTATTCTTTGCCAGAGGAACATGATATGCAAAAACAAGGTTTGCCTGGTCAATCCCCTTTCTTTTTTCAATTAAGACTC
The DNA here is from genome assembly GCA_024278335.1 of archaeon. Taxonomy (GTDB): domain Archaea; phylum Nanobdellota; class Nanobdellia; order Pacearchaeales; family GW2011-AR1; genus JAJRTJ01. Next base: position 12,133 of record JAJRTJ010000003.1, on the reverse strand, counting down.
CATTTTTTAATTGAACATCAATCTTATCCTCTTTTGCTTTTTTATTCTCAAATGTTTTTTCAAGAAACCCAAAAACTTCTTTTTCCTTAAAATCTCCTACAACACAGACAATCATGTTAGAGGGGCAATAAGCTTTTTCAAAATAATTTAAAATTTTCTTTTTATTAATAGAAGACATTGTCTTAAAAGTCCCAGCCAAGCTCATCCCAAGGGGCTTTTCATAAAGCAGTTTCTGAATCTCATCAAAAACATGCAGGCGGGGATTGTCTTTATACATTTTAATTTCCTCAAAAATAACTTTTCTTTCTTTTTCAATATCCTCTTCTTTAAACAAAGGATTTTTAATCAAGTCGCTTAAAACATCAAGAGCAATTTTTAAATGATTAGACGGCATTTTGCACCAATAAGCAGTGATTAATTCAGAAGTAAATCCATTTAATTCCCCTCCGTTTTTTTCAATCTCTCCTGCAATTTGCTGGGAAGACCTTGAAGAGGTTCCCTTGTATAAAAGGTGTTCAATAAAATGAGAGATTCCCTTCTCTTCTATTGATTCATTGATTCCTCCTGATTTAACAGCAAAAGCCACACTTACAATCGGCAAGTCCCTTTTTTCTAAAAGAACCGTTAATCCATTGCTAAGGATTTTTTTAAAAAATTTAGGCTTCATAAAACTCTAAAGAAAAAAGGGTTTAAAAAACTAAAGAAAAAATAAAAATAAAATAAATATCTTATTAAGCGCTCTCAAGTGCAGTGATTCTTGCCTCTAATTCTGCAATTTGTTGCAATAAATCATCAACTGCCTCTTGCAGACTTTCAAGGGTTGTGGTAATAGTTTCTCCAGAACCAGAACTTACAAATTTGTCCCTGCAATAACCGATACCATTTGCATCAGTTACACATTCCCTGTTTCTCCCGCAAGGAGTAGGGCCTATTTTTCTTTTATATCCTGTCCGAGAACCAGTTCCACAAGCATATTGTATAACTGAAGTCCCTTGTGCATTACAAGTGTCCTTAAAAGATACTCCATCAAGAATCACTTCTCCAGGAACATCTTTGTCATTTTCTGTATCAGAAACTTCCTGGCAGTCTCCCCAGCACCCTTTTGTATGGCTGCATTTTGTGCTGCATTCAGTTTCTGTAACTATTACATTTGTTCCATCACAAGAATACTCTCTATAATTCTTTCCATTAGCACGGCGTCTTCCATTGTCATCATAACATCCGCTTCTATAAGTCTTTTTATATTCATCTCTGACAACTCCTGAAGAAACTTCAGAACAAGTTGGATCTGGAACAACACATGCCCCATCCCTACATTCTCCTTCACAGCGAATTCTCTTAGCCGCCTTTTTTCCAGTTTTATTATTACAATAAAACTCTTTCAAATATTTTTTAGAATAACATCTATCTGCATAGGTAGTTGCTCTTCCAATTAAATTTTTAGCAACGACTTCTCCATAATTCTCTGAAAAAATACCTCCATCAGAGTCAGAACAAGCAATAAGGTTGCTATCATCAATAGCAGTATTATCTTTTACTACATTTCCAGTCATGCCAGAATCAAATGGCCAAATTGCTGAAACAAAAGAAAGCACTAAAATACTTGCAACAAATACTACAATAATATTTTTTCTCATATTTAAACCTCCTTTCATCTTTTTTAATTGCTATTAACAATAGCAAAATTATAACAAAAAATAAGTTTTTAAAAATTATTTAAAAAATCATTTCATCAAAACCCATATTCCTGCCCCAATAATGAGAACAATCAAAACCCAAAACCACCATTTTTTATAAAAAGGTCTTGGAGCTTCAACCATTTGTCCTGCATCAGGATTTGTTTGTTCCATATTTTTTCCTCCTTTTAATTATTTTACTTAAAAAACCATAATTTATAAATTATTTCTTTTTAAAAACAAAATACCTTTCTTCCCCTAATTTAAAATCATCTAAAATCTTAAAATTTTCTTTAATAAAATTCTCAAATCAATATCTTCTAACTCTAAAATTTCTTTTAGAAACCAGGCTTTTTGTTGCAAAACTTACAACAACCTTTTCAACCAAGGGAACAATTTCTTTCAAAAGCTTCTTGCTGTAATTTCTTTCTACCATCTCAAGAGAATCAATTGTTTTAAACAAAAAAACAATTCTTGGCCTTGCTTTAAGTTCTACAAATTCTTTAACATCTTCTAAATCAAACAAGCTCCCTCTAACAGCTATTGCTTTATTCTCATACTTTCCTGTGAAAAAATCGTTCATTAAATCAACTAATTGCCCAACGGCCTCAAAACCAATATATCCTGGACCTCCCGGGGAGTAATGTTTCAAAAATCCATAGCTTAATCCATTAATTCCTGCCCCTAAATCAATAATTGAAAAAAACTTTCCTTTAAAATCTTTTAACAGCCTCCCATAAAGTTTTTCGTAAAATATAAATCTTTCTTTTGTTGAAATATGTTTCTTTAAAATCTCTTCTACAGTTTTTTTCTTAAGAATTTCCGGATTTAACAGCTTTAAAGAACCAAATGCAAAATAAACTTTCCTTAATAAATCTCTTGTGTTCTTAATTTTCTCTTCTTCAATTAAATCTTTTTTGTCAAAAACAGAGTAAATCATCTCCACATCATTTTTAGGCAAATCAGAAAATTCTTTCTTAGAAATAATTTTTTCATAAACTTGTTTTTTCATTTAATTATAAAGAAAAAACCCTATTAAAACCTATATCTTAAAATAACCAGGCTATCTTTTGATTGGTTTTCTTCTCTTTCATTCAAAATCTCCATCTCCTTAGCTCTCTGTTTATAAGTTCTACTTTTTTCTAAAGGAAAATTTCCAACATAAGCAAGGCCATTACATCCTGCTATTCCAAAAGAAAAAAGTCCGGTTAACAAAAAGCATAATAAGTTTTTTCTCATAAGAATAAAAAATCTTTGATTTTTTTAAAGATTATTATATTAATCTCTCCATAAATTATAAAAAAACCGCTTAGGTTGTTTTAATATGCCAATAAATGCATCCCCTCATTATTTAAAAGCAGAGGCAGAATATCTTCAAGCTAAAACAACTGAGCAAAAAATTGCTTGTCTAAAAAGAATGTTAGCTCTTGCTCCAAAACATAAAGGAAGTGAGAATCTTCTTAAACAATTAAAAACCCGTCTTGCAAAATTAAAATACGCAAAAGAAAAAGAATCAAAATCAAAAAAACCCTCAAACAGAGGGATTAAGAAACAAGATATGCAGGCAGTATTAATTGGAAAAACAAATTCTGGAAAATCTTCTATCTTAAAAACACTTACAAATCTTTCTCCAGAGATAGCAGACTATAATTTTACAACAAAAAACCCCCTTGTTGGAACATTAAAATATAATGAAACAAATATACAACTAATTGAAAACCCGGCAATTGACTCTCCTTATTATGACAAGGGAATCCCTCATACTGCAGACATCATATTAATAACCTTAACATCCCTTCAAGAGCTTTCTGAATTAGAACAAGAGCTTTCCCAACATCCTGCAAAAAAGATAATTGTCTTTACAAAGTCTGACCTTCTCTCAGAAAAACTAAAAAGGAAAATCTCAGAAACATTAAAAAGTAAAAAGAAAAATTTTGTTTTAATTTCCACAAAAACTTTTGAGGGGATTAATGAACTAAAAGAAATTTTATTCCAAAATTTTGGAAAAATAAGGGTTTATACAAAAGAACCAGGAAAGGAAAAATCTCCTCGTCCAGTTATTCTTGAACCAAAATCTACTGTTAAAGATGTTGCTGAAAAAATCTTAAAAGGTTTTTCAAAAAATATCAAAGAAACAAAAATATGGGGGCCTTCTTCAAAATTCCCTGGTCAAAAAGTAGGGCTTTCCCATAAACTAAAAGATTTAGATATTATAGAATTTAAAACAAAGTAAAACAAAATATCCCTCTACTTTTACCCATAAATTAATTAATAGAAAAAGAGTTTATAAAATATGCTATTTCAGTTTCTCCTTTTTCTAGGAATAGGAATAATTGCAGGTGTTTTTACAGGCCTTATTCCAGGAATTCATATAAATTTAATCGGAGTTCTTCTTATTGCAATTTCAACTAAATTATTTTTCCATTTAAATCCATTATATCTAATTGTCTTTATGACTTCAATGGCAATTACTCATACTTTTCTGGATTTTATTCCTTCTGTTTTTCTTGGATGTCCAGATACAGATACAGAGCTTTCTCTGTTGCCAGGACATAAGTTTTTGAAAAAAGGCCTTGGCTATGCTGCAGTAGCTCTTACAGCTTATGGAAGTTTGGCTGCAGTTTTTCTCCTAATTATAATAACTTTTCCATCAATAATAATATTAAAACAAACTTCTTCTTGGATAAATTCTTTTATCCCTTATTTTCTTATATTTATTTTAGCATTAATGGTTTTTTTAGAAAAAAACAAGATAAATGCAATCAAAGTTATTTTTTTAACAGGGCTTTTAGGCCTGTCTGTTCTAAACTTAAAGGCAAACCAGCCCCTTTTTCCATTATTAACAGGCTTATTTGGAGGCTCTTCTCTTTTAATAAGCATTAAAGCAAAAATAAAAATTCCAAATCAAAAAATAATAAATCCAAAAACAAAAATTCTAAAACCTCTTGCTGGGGCAATAATCTCTGCACCCCTTTGTTCTTTTTTTCCCGGGCTTGGCTCAGGACAGGCTGCAGTAATTGGGAATACTTTAACAAAAAACCAGCAAAAAGAATTTCTTGTCTTGATTGGAGCAACAAATACTCTTGTGATGGGATTTTCATTTATTTCTTTATACGCAATCTCAAAAACAAGGACAGGGACAGCTCTTGCAATTCAAAAGATTATTCAAAATTCTCCTTTAACAAAAGAGCTCTTAATTTTAATAGTTGTTACTTCTTTTATTGCAGGAATAATTTCTTTTTTCTTAACACTAAAAATAGCCAAAATATTTTCCAAAAAAGTCCCTTCAATAAATTATACTTTACTTTCTCTTGCAACTTTTTTAATTTTACTCCTTATGGTTTTTGCAATCTCAAAATTAATAGGAATAATTATCTTCTTAGTCTCAACAGCAACAGGAATTTATTGTATTTTTCAAAAAATCAAGAGAACCCACATGATGGCTTGCCTGCTTATTCCAACAATTATATTTTACTTGTTTTGATATTTTTCTATCCTAAAACCACTTTTCGAGAGCCTCTTGCTTTTCCATTTCTTTCCCGAAAATACTATCAATATATCCTTTTACTAATTGAATTGTTTGTTTAAGATAAGGAGAAAGGTCGTATTTTTCAGAAAGAACCAGCATAGGGTCAAGATATTTTTTAATCCCCCCTTCATGAATTGTAAAAATAATCTTGCCCCTGCAATTTGGACAAATTCCAGAAAGAGGAGGTCTTCTCATAATTTCATTGCAGTCAACACATCTAAAAGTCTGCATAGAAAATTTTCTTAAATTACCTCTCATATCTCTGATAAAATGCCTTTCAATAATCAGTCTTGCAGTATCTGTTGTATCAACTGCCCTGATTTTTTCAACTAATTCCATCTGGTGCTGGACTTTTTCCTGCATTGTCTCTAATAATTTATAATTTGAAACCTTAGCTCCCTGATTTATGTTAGAAGTATTATGCGTAAATCCAATTCCAGTAAAAACATCTTTTCCCTGCTTTAAAAAAGAACTAACAGTAGGAACTTCAATTTCTGAAGAGTGCACCCCTTTTTCTGCTTTTTCATATAATTTAAGAGGGTAAGTCATCAGCATTTCTAAATCCAAAATCTGGTCATCAACTTCTCCAGGATCAATTTTTGCATTTAAAACAAGAGGCGCATCTTGTGTTCCCCCCCTATGTCCTGGTAAAAACTTTTTAGAAAAATTCAACAGCACATCTCCTAAAAGCATAATTGCTGCTTCATCCCCATCGCAGTCTCTTCTAATAGCTGCATGCATATACGGACTTGCCAACAATCCAAGAGTATCTGAAAAACCAATAAATCTGCAAATAACTCCTGCACAATTATGGGGGGCCATGCAGGTTCCAAGCTTGCCAATTAAATCTTCTCTTGTTTTCGCATTATAATAAGGTTTTAAACCATAAAATCTAACTAAAAGCTCGTCAATAAAATTACACACTCTTAAAAAAACATCGTCGGCTCTTTCATCAGGTGTTTCTTTGCAGCTTGGAAGCAAAACATCATGGGGCATTAATTCTAAAATTTGGTCATCCCGCTCTAAGGGGTTTCCATAAATATCCTCTAAATAGCCAAGCTCTTTTAATTTTTCAATACTTGTTCCAATCTCCTTTGGTTTAAAAGCAATAAGAGGAAGCTCTGTTGCATCAAATCTAATTGTTCCATCTTTATTTACTTGCAGATTATATTTAGCTCTTAAAATCCCCTTGGCCAAATGCTCCATGATATGACCTTCTGAACTTGTTCCTCTAACTCCTTTAATCAATAAAGGAATTTCTTGTTTTGTCATCCCTAAATGTTCAACTGCCTTGTCAAAATAATGGACAAAATCTAAATCCATCCTGCAAAAAGGTTCTCCTTCTTCATCATCTAAAACCTTATCAAAAGATTTTTCCTGAGAACTCCTAAAAAAATATTGTTGTTTTGCTTTTTCTCCGCAAACTTCACACCGAGGATAAATTGTCTCTTTTTTGCATTTTTCGCAAAACAGCAAAGGAAATTGGCTTTTAACATGTCCAATTTCATAAGCAACATTAACACTTCTTAGCCTTCCTCCCTCTCTTCCAATAGGAAAAATAACATTTGGACTTCCCTGAAGTTTCCTGAGTTTTGCTTTTTCCGGCCTCCCCATTCTTGTTCCAATAAAAGTTCCTGCTTTATCCTTTATTTCAAATTCTGATAATAAATTCACATTTTCTAAAACAGACTTGCTTTTATCAATTTTTGAAAAATCCTTCTTGTTTTCAACTATTCCTAAATTCACAAAAAGATTTGCAGAATCTTCTTCATTTAAAACAACATTTTAAATTGTAACTTCATGAGGAATACCAAGCAATTCCAGCGCACGTTTCCCTAAGGAAAAAGATTCTTTTGAATTTTTATCCCAAGGAAAAATTAGTTTTTTCTCAAATCTTGATTTCTCAATCCATCTCAAAAGATTTTCAAATTCTTCAAAGCTAATCTCTGTCCAAAAATAAATAAACTTAGGATTAAGGGGAATTTTTTCTTTTTTTGAAATTTCTTTTGCTTCTTCCAAAGAAAGAAAAAAAGCATCTATTTTCTCAGCTAATTCTGGATTTTTTTTCTTTAACTCAAGCCACCACCACTCTTCAACATATCCTGGCTTAAGCAAATCATAATTTCTATTAGTAAGGTCTGAAAAAGGGAAAAGAATGTCTCCAAGATAAATAATTTCCTCAACATTTTGATAAATCTTTTTAGCTTCTTCCTCATTTTGAAGTTTCCTAACACTTCCATTATATAATTTAACAATTGGTCCGTCAATAGAATCACAGCTTGTAATTGTGCACCCTTTTGTTGGTTTTTCAATTTTCAACTGAGTTCCAATTGCAATAAAATTATCTGTAATAGCCATAGTCGCAGGATGAAGAGAAGCTGCAGAAAATCCACTTGTTCTTCCTCTTCCATATCTAAATCTAAACCCTCCTGATTTTGACGGATGTCCATAAACAGGTCTTCCTGCCACTAAATCGCGAATATAAGTTGGTCTTTCATTACCCTCTCCTTTTTTATTAGTTGCAGAATTTTCATGGAGTTCAATATACTCCTCAAGCCAGTCAAAACCAGTCATCTTTATTCCATTTTCCTTTGCCTTTTTATAAAGCCTAAATCCTTTTGCTGCTTTCTGAGCAAGGCCTTCTGCCATAACAAGACAAAACCCACTTCTTAAAAAATTTGTATCAACTCTGTCAAGATTTTTATAATTTGAGACTTCTAATTTTTCAGAAGCATCACCTGCAACTTGAAAAGGCATTCTCTGAGCGAGAAATAAGGCTTCTTCCTCAGTAGGCTTATACTGAAGATTAGTAATTCTCTCATGAAAATCATCAAGCTCCGTAGCAACCCTTTTAATTTCTTCTTCTGTTGGGTCATATTTTGCATATCCAAACAACTCCCTCATATAATCAATTAACATCAAGACAAGACAAGAAGCAGTAGTTCCTGCACTTCTGATTGGCCCTGCAAAATTTGCTTCAAGATAATCTTTTCCGTCGCGGGTTTTCCTTATTTTCAATCCTGTAAAACCTTCAATTGGAGAAGAAACAACAGCTAAAGTTGTATAAGCAAACCCCACTCTAATCCCTGCGTCCATTGCTTCTAAATCATCCTTAAACTTGCAAAATTTTTGCTGAGCAACTTCCTCTGCTATTTTAAAAACAACTGTAGGGTCAAGTTTTCCATATTCTTTTTCTAATTCTAAAATTCTTTTATCAATTCCCGCTTCACTCATCTGAGGATAAATTGTAGAAATTAACCCAACAACTTTTTCTGCCATTGAAAGTGCAAGAGGAATTTCAACTTTATCAACAGGGTCAAATCCTTTTGCTCTTGCTAAATTAGCCATAGCATAATCTTCATCAACTTTTTTTTCAAGTTCTTTAAAATACTTCTCTGTTTTTTGGTTGTTCATCTTAAACTTCCTTCACCACCTTGTTTCCTTCTGGATCTGATTCAAAATCCAAAATTTTTACAGCACGAGTCTTAAGATTAAAAATAGGAACTTTACAATGATCTGGTTCATTCCCAAATTTTTCCTGATAAGGAGTCATTGACTCCCAAGAAGAAACAGAGACTAATAAAATATTATTATGATAAACAATACCACTCTTATGCGTATGTCCTGAAACAAAAATATCAGGGATTTTTTTTATTAAAAGTGCATCTTTTTCAAGAGGAAAAAACTGAGTTGCCGTATGTGTTGGAGAAAGATGCCTGTGTTTTAACAAAAGCTTCATTATTTTTTCAGGAGAATTCATTGCTCTTGCTTTCATTAAAGGAGCAACTTCATTTGCATAATAAGGAAAACTAAATCCATGGTAAGTCAATACATTAAATCCTTCAAAGCCCTCATATGCTCCAATATTTACCTGCGCAGGATTTCCAGTTAAAATAACATTGTCAAGATTAAATAAAGGCCAGGCAAATTTTTCATTAAAAATAGGCTGAGGCTCCATTATTCTAACCCCGTCGTGATTTCCTGGAGAAATAATTACATGAATGTCTTTCCTTATTTTCCCGAGCATCTCTGCCAAGCCCTGAAACTGCTCTTCTAAGTCGTATATTTTCAAATCTTTTTCTTGATTAGGATAATTTCCAACACCAGTAACAATGTCTCCCACTAAAAAAAGATATTTTATTTTTAAGGCCTCAGGAGTGTTTAGAACATTACCATTAAGATAATTAATAAATTTCTCAAAATCTTCTTTTAAAAATCTCTTGCTTCCAAAATGCAGGTCTCCAATAAATGCTGCATATTCATCATTAATGCTTGATTTTCTCTCTGCAAGTCTTGCTTCAGGAAAAACAATTTCATTTACAAATAAAATTTCCTTATTTCCAGAACCTTTAAAACCAACAACAGAATCCAAAACAATTTCTTCTGCTTTTTCAAGCAATTCAGGCTTGTTTGCATTAATCAAAACTCTCATTTTTCCATTTAAATCTTCTATATCAAGTAACAAATTTTTATTTTTAGTCATTCTTTTATCAACAACAAAACCAATAACAGAAATTCCCTGCCTGTCTCCTGAAATTTTATTTATTGAAATTAAATTTGAAAGCTCTGAATGCTCCTGTAAGATCTCCTTTAACTCATTAAACCGATTTTTATAATGAAGAACAAAATCTCTAACTTCTAATTTCTTATTAAAAGAAATGGGCATATCAATAACCTTAACATTTTCTAATTCTTGAATTTGTTTTTTTGTTGAGTCTTTATCTTCTTTTTGTTCTTTTTTTTCAACAAGCTCTTTAGAAATTTCAATGCTCAACCCAAGATTAATTTTTAATTTTTCAATTATCTTTTTTCCGCTATCCGGCAAAAGAGAGTCTACTTGCTTAAGAAGCTGCTTGTTCTCATGAATAACTTTTTTTGTTATTATTCTTTCTGAAGTAGCATGCTTGAGTTTTTCTAAAAAAATCTTTGCTCCTTCAATTTCTTCTTGTGTTTCAAATAAATTTAAAACTTCCTTATCAACAAGCAGTCCATTCTCTAAACAAAAATTAAGTATTTCTTGAGAATTCATTTTAAATTCTGTTCTTTTCATTTTTTCTAGCCTTAAACTGACTAATATTTATTTTTAGCATAAAAGAGCCTCGTCAATTATCTCTTTTGCTTTTTTTGTTATTTCAGGTGTTATTGCAAGCCTTATTTCCCTTGTTCTTCCCCCTCTTCCCTTTGAAATAACTCTTACATTAATAATGCCAAGCATATCAAACTCCTGAATAATATCACTAACTCTTCTCTGAGTCAAAACTTCGCAATTAAATTTAGAACAAAGCTCTTGATAATCATTATAAACATCTCCTGTAAAAAAAGGCTGTTTTTTCATTTTATCTGAAAGCTCAATAATTGAACATAAAACCAACTGAAACTGTTTTGGCTCTGTTTTGATAACATCAAGAATTTTATCTCTTTCAATTTTATTGTTTGCTTCATCAATATATTTCAATAAAATTTTATTTGAAGAATCTCTTTCTGCTAATTCTCCTGCTATTCTTAACAAATCAAGTGCTCTTCTTGCATCTCCATGTTCTCTTGCTGCAAAAGCAGCGCACTTTGCAATAACTCCTTCTTGTAAAATTCCTTCTTGAAATGCTTCTTTTGCTCTTTTTTTTAAAATATCTTGAAGCTGTAGAGCATTATAAGGAGGAAAGACAATTTCCTCTTCACTTAGTGAACTCCTAACTCTTGGGTCAAGTTCATCTAAAAAAGTCAAATTATTGCTAATTCCAACAATACAAATTTGAGCCTTAGAAAGTTCAGAATTAATTCTCGTCAAATTATACAAAAAATCACTTGAAATTTTTTTAACAGTTTGGTCTATTTCATCTAAAATTAAAACAATAAGCTGTTTTTCTACATCAATTAAATCAATAAATTTACTATAAACTGCTTCTGTTGGCAATCCAGTTGCAGGAACATTCCCCCCAATTTTTTTAATTAATTCAGCTAAGATTCTATACTCAGTATCTGCAATTTTTTTAAGCTTGCAGTTTAAATATTCAATTTTTAATTTAAAATCATCTTGTTTTGAAATTCTCTTTAATAAAGCATTTTTAACATACTGAACACTTAATGTTTTTCCTGTCCCTGTTTTGCCATATAAAAATAAATTACTTGGCCTCTCACCTCTTAAAACAGGAGCAAGAATTGATGCAATTTGCTTAATTTGTTCATCTCTATGGGGAATATCTTCAGGAGTATAATTTGTTTGCAAGAGAGATTTATTTTTAAATAAATTATTTTTATCAAATGATTCAAATATTTCATCAAGTTCTAAATTTGCCATTTTAAATATTTTCAATAATTTTTGTTTTTTATATTAAATATTATAGTTTAATTAAATAATAAAATAGATCCTCTGACACCTTAGTTTCGTCTGGAATGTGTATTTAGAGCCTATTTCTCAACGGAAAAAATGAAAAAACTATATAAAAACTTATGACTACTGAAAAAAGAGAACACCGCTATTTCCAGTGGAAAAAAGATAAAAATAAATAATTTTAGAGAAAACAAAATTTAATAAGATTATAGAAAAAACAATTTAATAATTATTATTTGTTTTTTTAGAATAGAATTTTTATTTCTTAAATTATTATTGAATATTTAAATTACAATTTTTATTTTTTAAGTGACTATTAAATATTATTATTATTATTATTATTATTATTATTATTATTATTATTTATAGAAAAATTTATTAATTAAAGAAAAAAATTCCATTTTTAAAAAATCCTTTAAAAACATTTCTAAACGAAATCAAGGGGTCAGGGAGCTATCTTTTTTATTTTTTAAATTATTATACTAACATTATATAACCCTTATTATATATTAATCAATTATTATTATTATTATTATTATTATTATTATTATTATTATTATTATTATTATTATTATTATTATTATTATTATTATTATTATT
>JAJRTJ010000002.1 GCA_024278335.1 archaeon | reverse complement strand
CTGTCGGCTCTCCCTATCCTGCGCGTGCAGAAGCGTGCAAGGGTGTCGGAGTTCACGCATTAAAAGGGATCGTTAGCTGGGTTAAGAACGTCGCGAGACAGTTTGTATGATATCTACTAGGAGTGTTGTTGTTTGAGTGGAACAAGTATCTAGTACGAGAGGAACGGTACTTGGATGCCTCTGGTGATCGGTTGTCAACTGGCAGGCCGAGTAGCTACGCATTAGACTGATAAGAGCTGAAAGCATCTAAGCTCGAAGCAGACCGCAAAACGAAACAACAAAGGCCGCAATAGAAGATTGCGTTGATAGAGTTGCTGTGTAAGTTCGAAGGGGTTCGCCCGACGGATTCAGCAGACAACTACTAACAGCCTCATTTGAATATCTTTTTGATTAAAGAAATCTTGCTACTTATTTTCTTGTTTTATTCTATTAAACAGCAAAAATTTGAAGAATGTCTTTATAAGATAAATTTTCAAAAAAGTTAAACTTAAATAGTGTAAAAATATATATTTTTAAGGAGGTTGATAAAATGGCTGGATTAGAAAAAACAGCAAGTGTTCTTTCGGCAATTGGTGCTTTAAACTGGGGTCTTTATGCTCTAAGCCCTCAGGCAGAATTAGTCCAATATCTTTCAATAAGTTGGCTAATTGTCCTTGTTTATGCACTTATTGGTCTTAGTGGTCTTTGGATGCTTGTAAAAATCTTTAAATAAAATTATTTATTTTATTTTTTAGTTTTATTTTTGTATAATCACAGGACTTTAGTGAGAATTAAAAAGGCTAAAATAATCAATCCAAAAGAAGTAATCTGCCTTTTATAGGGGATGTTTTGTATTTTTTTAGAAAAATAAATAACTGCAGTTAATTCAATTAATGTTGCAGTAAAGATTCCTGTTGTTGCAAAAATAGATTCCTGACCAGAACCAAGGAAGACAGAAGAATAAGCAATTGTATCATCTATGACCGTGGCAATTGCAGTTATAAATCCAAGAAAAATTAATTTTAATCCCCTCTCTATCCTGAATTTTTTCATTTTCTTTAATTCTTTTTTAACTTTTTGCTTTGGCTTGCTTGTTAAAACATCAAAATAAATTATAAAGGCAAGAGCAAAGATGAGTATTGAAGAGATATATCTAAAGTAAGGAAGGGTTTTTATTAAGGAGGCAAGAGTAAAAGAAAGAAAAACTGCAAGGATAATTGCCAAGAATATTCCTATTGCAAAAGAAATTCTTCCTTTTTTTGTTTTTGTTAAATTTGCTATAACTGGCACGTGAACCATTGTATCATCAAATCCAGTGATGAGTTTTACAAATGCTCCGGAGATAAATGACTTTAACATAAAATAGTCAAAATCACAAAGCTTAAAAACTCTGTGAATGCAGTTATTTTGTAAGTCAGGCAGTTAACTTCGGAAATCTGACATTAAATTGCCAAGAAGTCTGATATATGATTTCTGATTTCTGAGGAAGGTCCGGACACCTGCAGGTTTAACCTGTAACAAAGTTGCCAGGGAAATCCTGGGCGTTGTAAGGCGTGGCTCTGGTATAGAGACGAGCGTATTAAGTTACGGTGGAACGAGCATCCCGACTGGTGCAAGTCTAAAAGACGCATAGTTGAATGTTAACGTAAACTGTTTGCCTCTTTTTAGAGTAGCAAAGTTTGACAGAATCTGGCCTATGCCTGGCTTACATTTTTTATGCAATTTTCAACAGAAAATATTTTCTTCTCAAAACATTTAAAAGGAAATCATTTCTCTCTTCTCTATTGGGGCCCTAGCTACATTCACCTAAACGGTGAGGCTATCGCTAGGGCTAATAGTTGAGGGGCCCTAGCTCAGCGGGAGGCTCAGAACATCTCTACGAGATTCTGGCTAACCCTCTTAGGCTAGGACAATACTTGAAGGGGCCCTAGCTCAGCGGGAGAGCACATGACTGAAGATCATGGTGTCCCGGGTTCGACTCCCGGGGGTCCCATTTTAAAAACATTTATAAAAAGAAAATTATTTGTTTAAACATGGCAGAGAAAAAAAGCGGTGAGAAAAAGGGGAATATTGGATTTATTTTAGGAATCCTAAGCATTTTAATAATTCCCCTCTATCTCATTGTATTATTTTTTGGACCAAGTGTTAGTGGAATAATTATTGGAATTGTTGGATTAACATTTGGAATCTTACAGCAAAAAGAGAGAAAAACCAAACGAGGAAAAATTGGAATTGTCTTAAATATAATTGGAATAATTATTGGAATTATAGGCTTGATTATTGTCGTCCATGTTTTAATGCCAATAATTGAGCAACAAATGCAATCTTTTCCAACAGCTTAAAATGAAATCAAAAACTCACGACCTCGCACGTAGTTGCTTCTGGAATAGACTACTACCACGAAATCGCTCGGCAGCAATGGAGATGTCTGTAGGAACAATTGTTACAATAGTGTTGCTTATGACTGTTTTAATCTTAGGATTGGTTTTGGTTAGAAGTATTTTTTCAAGTTCTGTCACAAGTGTAAATGAAATAGACAAGGCAGTTAAAGAAGAAATCAATAAATTATTTGCAGCAGATAGTTCTAAAAAATTGGTTATTTATCCTGCAACAAGAAAAATCAGCATTAAAAAAGGAGAAACTGGAAAGGGGTTTGCGCTTGCAATAAGAAATGTGGATACTCAAGAAGCAAAATTTGCTTATGAAGTCAAGGCAAAACAAAATAATTGCGGAATAAGCAATGCTGAAGCAGACAGATTTTTATCTTTAGGCCAAAAAGATGGAAACATTATTATTCCTCCTGGAAATATTATGGAAGAGCCAAATTTAGTTACATTCAATATCCCAGACAATGCTCCTCCTTGTGAAATTGCTTATGCTATTTCTATGAAAAAAGGAGTTGACAATTATGGGACTCCTACTCAAATTTACCTGACAATTACAGGAAAATAAACTTAATTTTTTAAAGGGCTCTTACTTTGAAAGGCTATGGTGCTTAAATTATATAATACCTTAACTAGAAGGAAAGAAGTTTTCAAGCCAATTAAAAAAACAGAGGTAGGGTTTTACGGCTGTGGTCCAACGGTTTATTCTTATCAGCATATTGGAAATATTTATAGATATATTTTTGAAGATGTTTTATATCGGGTTTTAAAATATAATGGATACAATGTCAAGCATATCATTAATGTAACTGATGTAGGACATTTAACAAGCGATGCAGACGAGGGAGAAGACAAAGTTGAGAAAGCTGCGTCAAAAGAGGGGAAAAAAGCAGAAGAGATAACAAAGCATTATTTTAAACAGTTTAAAAGAGATTTGGAAAAATTAAATATCCTCCCTCCAGATAAGTGGGTATGGGCAACGAAGCACATTAAAGAGCAGATTGAACTAATAAAAAAACTTGAAAAAAAAGGATATACTTACAAAACTTCTGATGGAATTTATTTTGATACTTCAAAAGTAAAGGATTATGGAAAATTAGGAAATTTAAATGTAGGGGGGCTTGAGGCAGGAAAAAGAGTTAATCTTGGGGAAAAGAAAAACAAGACAGATTTTGCATTGTGGAAATTTTCAAAGGAGCCAGGCAAGAGACAGCAAGAGTGGGATTCTCCCTGGGGAATTGGATTTCCAGGATGGCATATTGAATGCTCTGCAATGAGTTCAAAATATCTTGGCAGACAATTTGACATTCATACAGGAGGGGAAGAACATATACAGGTTCACCATACAAATGAAATTGCTCAATCTGAATCTGCCTTTGGGAAAAAACCAGGGGTAAAATATTGGATGCATTTAAGGTGGCTTTTGGTTAATGGGGGGAAGATGTCTAAATCTGCTGGAAATATTTATACTCTTGATGACCTTGAGAAGAAGGGTTTTGACCCTCTTGAATTTAGGTATTTATTTTTAAGCGGAAGCTATCGAAAGCCCCTGAACTTTACTTGGAAAAATTTAGAGACTGCAAAAAATTCTTATCGGAGATTAAAAAGAATTATTCAAGAGCTTGATGACGAGGAAAGGGTTAGTGATGTTTATTTAAAAGAATTTGAAGCTGCGATTAATGATGATTTGAATCTCCCAGAAGCGTTACAGGTTTTATGGAAAATGTTAAGAGACAAAAATCCAAAAAAAGAAGATAAAGGCAAGAAAGCAATGACTAAAAAAGAAATTATTAAAAAAATGGACGAAGTTCTTGGTCTAAAATTATTAGAAAAAGAAGAAATAAAAATTCCCAAAGAGATTCAAGAATTAGTTAAAGAAAGAGAGAAAGCAAGAAAAGAAAAAAATTGGGCTAAAGCAGACAAGCTTAGAGATGAAATTAAAAAATTAGGATTTATTGTTGAGGATGTTGGGGGGGAAAGTAGAGTCAAAAAAGCTGAATGAAAGAATTAGAAAACTATAAAAAGATTTCTTGCGATCTTTTAATAAAGAGGTTGAAGATGGCAAGCTCAGAAAATCTCTGCGAGATTCTGGCTAGATCCTTTTAACAAGTTAAAATGGCAAACAAACAAGCTTACAAGTATAAATCATTTATCGACCTAAAATACAAACCAAGCAAGACAGATGTCTTGTGCCAGTATAAGATTTCGCCTGCCAGAGGTTTTTCTTTTCGGGAATGTGCGAGCATGGTTGCAGGAGAATCAAGTGTTGGAACATGGACTGAAGTTGAGACCATGAATGCTCGGATTGGAAAAATGCTTACTCCAAAAGTTTTTGAAATTGACAGTAAAAAGAGACGTGCAAGAATTGCCTATCCTATTGAATTGTTTGAATTAGGAAATCTTCCAGAGATAATGTCTTCTATTGGGGGAAATATTTTTGGCATGAAATCTGTCAAAGGACTGATGTGGGAAGACCTAACTATTCGAAAAAAAATGTTGAAATCATTTAAAGGTCCAAGATTTGGTATAAAGGGATTAAGAAAAAAGTTTAAGATTAAAAAAAGGCCGTTTGTTGGAACAATTGTAAAACCAAAAGTCGGGCTTCAGCCAGGAGAACATTCTAAAGTTGCTTATGAATCTTGGAAAGGAGGATGTGATATTGTTAAAGATGATGAAAACCTCACAAGCCAAAAATTTAATGAATTTAAAAAAAGATTTTTAAAAACAATCAAGATGCTTGACAAAGCAGAAAAGGAAACAGGAGAGAGAAAGGCATATTTAATTAATTGCACTGCTGAAACAAAAAATATGTTAAAGAGAATTGATTTTGTTGAAAAAAACGGGGGGAATTATATTATGCTGGATATTTTAACTCTGGGATGGGCTGGCTTGCAGACAGCAAGAGATTTTACTAAACTTCCAATTCACGCACACAGAGCAGGACATGCAATGGTTGATAGAAATCCTGAACATGGAATGTCAATGGAAGTAATTGCAGAATTAGCAAGAATGGTTGGAGTTGATACTTTGCATATTGGAACAGCATATGGAAAAATGTCTGGAAAAAAAGATGAAATCCTCCATATTGAGCAAGAGATTGAAGGGCCATTTACAAAAAAGACAAAAGAGCACCTGGGGCAAAAATGGTATGGAGTTAAACCAGTTTTAGGTGTTGCATCTGGAGGAGTTTATCCAGGAATTGTGCCTAAGATAATTAATTTTATGGGAAAAGATGTTGTTCTTCAAGCAGGAGGGGGAGTGCATGGCCATCCTCTTGGAACAGAAGCAGGAGCTCGTGCAATGAGGCAGGCAGTTGAAGCTTCAATTAAGAGGGAGAGTTTAAAGAAATATTCAAAAAATAGTAAAGAATTAAAAATCGCTCTAGAAAAATGGGGGGAGTAAAATTATGGCAAAATACCGAAAGGCAATTTTTGCGGTTGTATATGCAAGAGAAAAAGAAAAGATTTTTTATTTGCTTTTAAAAAGAAAACTTCATTGGGAGGGATGGGAATTTCCAAAGGGAAAGATTGAAACAGGGGAAAAAATGACTCAAACCGTTCAAAGAGAGATAAAAGAAGAAACTGGTCTGAAAATCAAAAGAGGGAGCATTAAAGACCACAAAATTTCAGGGAAGTATTTGTATAAGAAAAAATTAAAAGACAGGCCTGGAATTATTGGCCAGACATACCATTTGTTTTCCTGTGAAGTTGAAAAAGGAAAAGTAAAGTTAGATAAATTAGAGCATTCTAATTATAGGTGGGTTGAATTTAGTAAAGCTATTAAACTCCTGACACATTCTAATCAAAGAAAATGTTTAAGGGTTGTAGAAAAAAGCCTTATGGAATAAAAGTAGAAAAGAGTAATGGAACAGCCTGGGTAAAGATATTTGGAGAGTATAATGCAGATTCTCAGTTATATAAAGTTCTGAGAAGAGTTAAAGAGTGTTCAGAAGTAGTTTTAGACTGCATGAGAGCCAAGAACATCAAAACCCCTTTTCTTGCAACTCTTTATTATTTTGTTAGGGAAAATTCAAATGTTCAGGTAAGGGTTATCGGCAATGATGAGGAGAGATTGAGGGAAAAGGCAAGAGTTTATGGATTGGGAAAAATAGAGAGGCTAACTTTTGTTTAAGTTAATAATATAAACTCTTATTTTCTTTTTTTGATATGAAATTTCGGGAGTGGTTTAATTCAAAGGGGACCCAGATTTTAGCGGGGAAAAGTTCCACAAACAATGAAGAGTTAATTGCACAAGTAGACAAAAATGAAACAGTTTTACATACTGCAAAGCCAGGAAGTCCTTTTGTGAATATTAAAACTAAAAAACCCACAAAGCAAGATATTTATGATGCTGCTCTTTTTTGTGCAAAATATTCCCAAGATTGGAGAGATAATAAATCTGATATAAGGGTTCATGTTTTCAAAGGGAAAGATATTTATAAAAAGAAAGGAATGAAAACCGGAACTTTTGGAGTAAAAAAATTTAAAATAATTATTGTCAAAAAAGAGGATATTAAAAAAATTTAAATGGCTTTATCAAAAATTCAGTTAGGAAAACAAGGAATTACAAAAAATTTTATTTCTACTTTAAAGACCCATTTTAAAAATAATAATGTTGTGAAAGTTTCTGTTCTTAAATCTGCTCGAGAGAGCAAAGAAGACACAAAAAAATATTCAGAACTTCTTTTAAATGAACTTGGAAATAAATTTACTTCAAAGATTATTGGACACACAATTGTCTTAAAAAAATGGAGAAAGGTTCAGAGATAGGTTTATAAACCCTATTTCTTCTCTATTTTTGACTTAAATCTCTTAGGAGATTCTAATTCCGCAAGGAATGGTCAGATAATAAAATGGGCTCAATTTATAATTTAGATGCAAAAGAATATAATTCAAAATTAGCTGAAGCTTTGAAAAAAATACCTGAATTCAAGGCTCCAGAATGGATTTCTTATGTTAAATCTTCTTCAAGCAAAGAAAGGCCAATTGATGACCCAGATTTTTGGTATAAAAGAGCAGCTTCAATTTTAAGGCAAATTTACAAAAAAGGCGTTATTGGAGTAAATAGATTAAGAACAAAATATGGAAGTAGAAAAAACAGGGGCCATAAGCCAGAGAAATTTAGAAAAGCAGGAGGGAAAATTATAAGGACTATTTTGCAGCAGTGTGACAAGGCAGGCTTAACTGAAATTGATAAAGGAGTTCGGGGGGTGAGAACAAGAAAACCTGGAAGAAAATTAACTGAAGCAGGGAAAAAATTAATGGAGAGTGCAGGAGAAGAAAATGGGAATTAAAAATAATTTAAAAAAAGCAAAACTAGCAAAACACGGAAAAAGAACAAAGTGGGCTCCATTTTGGGTTGTTTTGAAAAAATTCGGAATGGGCAAGGGGAAAAAAGTGCACCCTTCAGCAATGACAAGAGTTAGAAGGTCTTGGAGAAGAACAAAACTACATATTAAACCAAGAAAATCTAAACCAAGCCATTATGGATAAAAATGAAAGAAGAAACAAAAAACACTGAAAAATTAGAAAGAGAATATACCATCCCTCTTAGAAGAAAATTTAGAATAGTTCCAAGATATAAGAAAACAAATAAGGCAGTAAAAACAATCAAAGAATTTCTTGCAAAGCATATGAAAGTTGAAGATAGGGATTTAAAAAAAATAAAAATAGACAAATTTCTTAATGACTTTTTATGGCAAAGAGGAATTAAAAACCCCCCACACAAAATAAAGGTCAAAGCAATAAAAGAAGACTCAGGAATTATAAGAGTAGAGCTTGCAGAACTCTCAAAGAAAATTGAACAAAAAAAGAAAAGACTTGAAAAAAGAGCAAAAATTTCTGAGCCAGAACAGAAAAAACCTGAAAAAAAGGAAAAAGGAGAGGATAAAGATGGAGACGAGGTAAAAGACAAAATGGGGGAAAAAGAAAAAAAAGAAGCAACAAAAGAATCAATAACTAAACTTGAAAAAGCTCAGGCTAAAGCTCAAAAACACTCTACAAAGGAAAAAGGATCTCAACAAAAGAGGCCTGTAAGAAAGGCGTTAGCTAAATAAGAAATTCTCATGATAGAACAAATAAAAAAAGAGCTGAAAAACAAAGCTGATTCAAAGCAGGCGGAAATTTTGCAAAGATTTTTTAGAACTAATAAAGGAGAATATGGAGACGGAGATATTTTCTTAGGAATAAAAGTTCCGACTCAAAGAGAAATTGCAAAAAAATATCTTGGCATGCCTTTGATAAAAATTCAGGAATTGTTGAATTCTAAAATACATGAAGAAAGGTTTACTGGAGCACTAATCTTAGTCTATAAATATGAACAAGCCTCAGAAGAAAAAGCAAATATTGTAAATTTTTATTTAAAAAATGCAAAAAAATTCAATAACTGGGATTTGGTTGATTTAACTGCTCCAAAGATTTTAGGGAATTTTCTTATAGACAAAACTTTTGAGAGAAAAATTTTATATGAATTAGCAAAATCCGAGAATCTATGGGAGAAGAGAATTTCTATTGTATCTACTTTTGCTTTTATTAAAAATAATAAATTTAAAGAAACTCTTGAAATCTCAGAAAAATTATTAGGAGATGGACATGACCTGATACAAAAAGCAGTTGGGTGGATGTTGAGGGAAGTTGGAAAAAGAAATGAAGAAATATTAAAAGAATTTTTAAAAAAGCATTATGAAAAAATTTCTCGAATAACCTTGAGATATGCAATTGAAAAATTTAATGAAAAAGAAAGAAAAGAAATATTAGTGGGGAAATTTAAATGATAAAAAAAATAATGAGAAAATTTCAAGCACTGAGGAAATCTTCATTTGATTCTTATATTTGCGAAGGAATTTGTGAGGGATGCAGAAGATGCTTAAGAGGGAGAAAGATGGTTTTGTTTGTTACAGGCAAATGCTCTCGAAACTGCTCTTATTGCTCTCTTAGCAAAAAAAGAAAAAATATTGATAAAGTATGGGCAAATGAAAAGCTTTGTAAAATTGGAGATTTAAAAGAAGTTTTTAAAGAAATAGAAAACAGCGGTGCAAAAGGATGCGGAATAACTGGAGGCGACCCTTTATTAAAATTTGAAAGAACTTTAAAATATGCAGAAGCATTAAAGAAAAAATTTAAAGAATTCCATATACATATTTATCTTCCGACAAAATTAATTACAAAGGATAAGTTAAGAAAACTCTCTAAAGTAATTGATGAAGTAAGATTTCATCCTGATATTGAAAGCAACTGGCAAGAAGAAAAAAGAAAGATTAAACTTGCTCAAGAATTTTTTAAGAAAAAAAATATTGGAATTGAAATTCCAGTTTTTCCAGATAAAGAAAATCTTTTAAAGAGGTTTTTAAAAAATCTTGCAAAAGAAGTTGGATTTATTAATTTAAATGAATTAGAAATTGGAGAAAGCAACAAAGACTTTTTCTTAAAAAAATATAAAATAAAAGAGGGAGGCTATGTCATCGCAGGCTCTATTGAAAGCGGGAAAAGAATTATGCGATTTTTGCATAAAATTTATCCAAGACTTAAAATTCATTTGTGCAGTGCAAAGACAAAAAATTGGCACCAATTTAAAAACCGATTAAAAAATTATAAGATTCTTGCATTTGGAAAACATAGTTCAGAAGGAACAGTTATTTATTTCACAACCAAAATTAAAAACAAAAAAGATATTTTGAATGTAGAAAAAGCTTTTGGAAAAAACAACTGCCTTTATGATGCTGAGAAAAAAAGAATGATTTTAAATCCTGCAAAAGTAAAGCGAAACTTAGATAAATTTAAGATTCTTAAAATAGAAGAATATCCTACTTCAGATAGAGAAGAAATAGAAGTTGAGGAAATTTAATGGAAATTGACGAAATTAAAGAAGACAAATCCACTGAGGAATTGATTAATTTTGGAATAATTAATATTGACAAACCCTCTGGTCCAACTTCGTTTTCTGTTTCAGAGTTTATTAAAAAAAGTCTTAAATTAAACAAGACTTCCCATTTTGGAACACTTGATCCAAGGGTTACAGGAGTTCTGCCTGTTGCACTTGGAAGAGCTTGTAAACTAACTGGCTATTTTCTTGGAGAAGACAAAGAATATGTTGGAATTGCCCGCTTTCATGGAGGGGCAGAAATGAGGGCGGTTCAGAGGGTTATTGATGGAAAATTTATCGGAAAAATAAAACAAATTCCCCCTGTAAGATCTCGGGTAAAAAGGCAGGAAAGAGAAAGGGAAGTTTATGAATTTAAATTGCTTGAGCAAGATGCAAAAGATATTTTGTTTAGAGTTTCTTGTGAAGGAGGAACTTATATTAGGAAATTGATTGATGACTTGGGAAAAGAGTTGGGAATTGGGGCGCATATGCTGGAGCTTCGCAGAGTCAGGGCAGGAATTTTTCTTGAAAAAAATGCTGTCAATCTTTATGATTTTGAAAAGGCTATTGAAGAATATCAAGCAGGAAATGATTCAAAACTTAGAGAGATGATTATCCCTGCAGAGATTGTTTCTAAAGTTTATGATGTTGTTCAGATTAAAAAAGATAATTTAAAGCAAATTTTAACTGTAAAATCAATTTTAGAAAAAGACGTTCTTGACAAGCTTCCTGCAATTGGAAAGATTGTAAGTGTTTTTTGTGAAAAGAGATTTGTAGGAATGTATAAGGTTTTGAAGGGTTCTCTAAAACCAGAATTTGTTATGCAGCCGATATCGCAATAAATATATTTATGAAAAAGTATGCCTGAGAATACTTGAAGAGAGGGAATAACTTTATAATCCAGCTATTTTTCTTAGTTTTATGAGACACTTTGTATATTTTTCATCAAATGCAGTGACTTCTGGAAATGCACTTTCTGGAGGAGACTTAATGAAAGCTGGAAGAATGGATATTGCAATTCATAGTTTTATTCAAGGAGTTTTTTTATCCCATGGAATTAGAGAAGATGTCATATTTCATTTTGTTTTTTATGGGATGCCTGACCCTCCAAAGCACCTTGAAATACAAGTTAAAGAAGGGACTCCAATAAGTAAAAAAGATGTAGGAAATTTAATTAAGAAACTTCTTTATAAATACAAAGAGGGTGAAAAAAAGGAGATTTTTCCTGGTTGTTTTATTGAAAAAAAGAGTTTTTTAAAGGTTATTGGTGAATTTGAAAAAAAAGGAGAGATTTTTATTTTAGACAAAACAGGAGAGGACATAAGAAAAGCTAAGATTAAAGATAATTGTGTTTTTATTGTAGGAGACCATGAAGGGCTTCCTAAAAAAGAATTAAAAAGATTAAAAGAAATTGCAAAAAAGATTTCTATTGGTCCAAAAATGTATTTTGCCTCTCAAACAATTGCAGTAGTAAATAATGAATTAGATAGAAGAGGAATATAAAAATTTATTAAATGTAAAATCAATTTATTTGCATGGAAGATTTAAATCAAGAAGGATGGTGGAAAGAACCAAATATTAAAGATGTTTATTCCTGGGCTAGAAGAGAACTTGGAGAGTTTGGAGAAAAGATTATAGAAAGGCATAAAAGAGAGGGAGGGGATTTTTATGATATTTTACATGAAGAGGAAGCAAGAAAGTTTTTATTGTCTAAAAAAGACCCTTATAAAAGTGGGCTTGAGCTTGAAGCTGTTGCATAAATTCAATAATATTAATAAACCTATTAAAAGTGTTTTTCATATGAAAAAGTCAGTTAGATTGTATATTACCGGTTCGGTGCAGGGAGTGTTTTTTAGAAATTTTGTAAAAGAAAATGCAGTGAGGCATGATGTCCGGGGATTTGTAAGAAATCTTGAAGACGGGAGAATTGAGATTTTTCTTGAAGGAAATATTGATGCAGTAAAAAAAATGGTTGAGATTTGCAAGAAAGGCCCAAAACATGCAGAGATTAGAAAAGTTGAAGAAAAACCAGAAAAATTTCAAGATTTTAGAACCTTTAAGATATTACACATTTAAGTGGTGATAAATGTTTTTATAGAAGATTTTATTTTTTTAAAAATGATTTATACTAACTCAGATGGGGGTTGCAGGGGAAATCCCGGGCCAGGAGCAATTGGAGTAATTATCAGAAAAGATGATGAAATTCTCATGAAGTATGCCCAAAAAATCGGCAATTTTGTTACAAATAACATCTGTGAATATGAGGCCTTGATTAAGGCTCTTGAGCTTGCAAAAAAGATTACAGCAAAAGAAATTACCTGTATTTTGGATTCAGAGCTTGTTGTTAAACAATTGCTTGGAGAATATAGAGTCAAAAATCCTAAACTTCTTCCTTTGTTTTTAAAAGTTCACAAATTGATTGATGAATTTGAGAAAGTTTCTTTTGAGCATGCTTCAAGATGGGACAAGTTTCAGCAAGTTGCAGATGAAATTTTAAATAAAGAACTTGAAAAGCACGGGCATTATAAAAAAATTCCAAGGAGAAAATAGTGTTTGAAAGAACAACAAAAATCTATTTAAATGAGGATTCTCTAATCTAATTATTATGGAAGAAAAAGGGCGTATGAAACAAATCATTCAGGAACGAATAAGGAAGATTAATGAATTAAGAAAACAAGGAATTAATCCTTATCCCCATAAGTTTGATAAAAAGCAAAGTTTTGAAGAATGTCTAAATGCAAAGATTGGAACAAAAGTCAAAACAGCAGGAAGAGTAATAACAAAAAGAGATTTGGGAAAAATTGCATTTATGAATCTAAGAGATGGGACGGGGGAGATTCAAATTGTTCTCCAAGAAAAAGAAACTCCGGATAAGACGAGAAAATTATCAAAAAAATATGTTGATTCTGGAGATTTTGTTGGAGTAGGAGGAAAAATCATAAAGACAAAAACCGGTCAGATTTCAATCTTAGTAAAAAGTTTGGAAATTTTGAGCAAGTCAATAAAACCTCTTCCAGAAAAATGGCATGGGTTAAAGGACAAAGAAGAAAGATATAGAAAAAGATATCTTGATTTAATTATGAATCCTGAAGTGAGGGGGGTATTTAAAAAAAGAGAAATTATGATTGATGCTATAAGGGAATTACTAAAGAAAAAAGGATTTTTAGAAGTAGACACTCCTTATCTGCAGACAGTTTATGGAGGTGCTGAAGCCCGGCCTTTTAAAACTCATTTAAATGCCCTGGATATAAACTTGTTTTTATCTATCTCTCCAGAACTTTATTTAAAAAGGTTAATTGTTGGAGGCTTTGATAAAGTATTTACTATTGCAAGGAATTTCAGAAACGAGGGAATTGACAAGTGGCACAATCCAGAATTTGTAATGATGGAAATTTACGAAGCATATGCAGACTATAATGATATGATGGATTTATTTGAAGAGTTATATGAATATTGTGTTAAAAAAATTAATAACGGAAAAACAAAGGTCAACATTGGTGGAACAATTGTTGATTTTAAGAGGCCTTGGAAAAGGATTACAATGGCAGATGCAATAAAAAAAGCCACAAAAATAGATGTTAAAAAAATGTCAAAAAAAGAATTAAAGGAATTTTGTGAAAAAGAAGGCATTGAAGCAAAAGAAGAGGAATGGGGAAGCTATGTTTGTGCTATTTTTGAAGAAAAATGCGAATCTTCTTTAATCCAGCCAACATTTATAATAGACCACCCAGAAAGTTCAACTCCCCTATGTAAAATCCATAGAAATGACCCAGAATGCAGACTTATTGAAAGATTTGAACCCTTTTGCATGGGAACAGAATTAGGAAATGCTTACTCTGAATTAAACGACCCAATAAAACAAAAAGAACTTTTAGAAGAACAACAAAAGAAGCTTTCAAAGGGGGATAAAGAAGCAAATCCCTATGACAAGGACTTTGTAAATGCTATTGAACATGGAATGCCCCCAACAGGAGGGGTTGGAATTGGAATAGATAGAATGGTGATACTCTTAACAGGTCAAGAATCCATTAGAGATGTTATTCTTTTTCCTTTTATGAAGCCTGAGAAAGAGGAAAATGGCACTAATAAATAAATCAAGAATTAAAGAAGTTGTAAAAGAACTTCAGAAAGGGCAGGAGGAAGAAGTTAGTTCTGTTGCAGAAGAAGTTGGATTGGCTCTGGAGAAAAAAGTTGAAAATATTTTAAACGACGCGATTGAAAGGGCAAAGGCAAATAAGAGAAGAACTTTGCAGGCAAGGGATTTGTAGGTTTTTTAAACAACAATATTTAAAATAGATAAAATATTTTTTAATAAATGGAGAATCTAGGGGAAGATTCAAGAGGGGTGATTAGACATTTAGAGAGAGTCATTAGATTTTTAGGGCTTGTTTTTGTTAGAAAAGAACCTTGTTGCTCTTTAGATTTTGCAGAAAAAGTATTTGTAACTGCGCATAATGGGGGGGTAAGAGAGGAAGAGATTCATGGGAGGATAGCAAAAATTGCAAGAGAACAAAAGTTGGGATGTGATGAAGCTAATTGGTATGAAGCGAGTATAAAATATGCACATCAAGTTATGGATAAATTTTTAAGAGAAGGACAAAATCCAGATTACTAAAATATCTAAAATGAAAAAAGAAAAGATTTCTAATTCATTAAGAGGAAAAAGAAGCAGAGCTGCAGGCCAGAGATTTGAAACAAAAGTCAGAGAAAACCTGGAATCAATGGGATGGGTTGTTAGCAAATGGATGAATACTGTTGATTATGAAAAAAACAAGCTTGTTCCTGCAAAAAGAAAGTATAATCCTTTTTTCAAAGCACTTTCTGTTGGAACAGGGTTTCCAGATTTTATTGCATTTAAAAAAAAGGGGGAAAAGAGTTTTGAAGTAATTGGTATTGAAGTAAAGAAACAAGGATATTTGGATAAAATTGAAAAAGGAATGTGTTTCTGGCTTTTAGAAAATAAAATTTTCAGCAGAATCCTTATTGCAAAAGGCAAAAAAAATGGAAGGAAAATTGAAATAGAATATGTTGATTTTAAAACTAAATATTTAAAATAAGCTTTTTCTTTCTCAAATAATGGCTCGGGGAATTTATTTCCTTGTTATTTTATTTGTTTTGTTAATGAGTGGCGTCTTAGCTGAGTGTGATTCTGGACAAATTGATATTAATTCTGCCTTGCTTGAAGAGTTAGATAAAATAATTTGGGTTGGGCCTGCAACAGCGCAAAAAATTATAGATGCTCGTCCTTTTGAATCTGTTGAAGATTTAATTAAAGTTTCTGGCATTGGAGAGAAAAAACTTAATGCAATTATTGAAGAGGATTTGGCGTGTGTTGAGGTAGAAGCAGAGAAAAATCCTGAAATTAAAAAAAGGGCGGAAAAAGAAGAATTAAAAGAAATTGTTGAAGAAAACAAAAAAGAGAGTTTTAATCCTCGTGTTGAAAATCCAATCATCTTGGTTCCAAAAGATATAAAAACAGAGAAAAAAGAATTTAATAAAGAAAAGCTTGCAAAGGCAGGATTGATGATAGTTTCTTTAATCCTTTTATGTGTGTTTGCTTTTCATATTCAGAAAAAATGGACTCAGAAAAAGTTAGAGGAACTTTAATTTTGCAGGCAATTGGAAAGCCAGCAGAGCATTTAAAAGATGCCGTGCAAGAGATTGTTGATAAGATTAAAGAAGAAAGAGGGACAATACTGGAATCTGGAGAAGTAAAAGAACCCGCAGAAATAAAAGAACAGCCTGGCTTGTTTTCCACATTTGCAGAAGTAAATGTTGAAGTGGAAAACCCTGCATACTTAATAATGCTTGTTTTTAAATATGCTCCTGCTTATGTTGAAGTAACTTATCCAGAGAAAATTTTTGTGACAAATAATGATTTTGCAGAAATGCTAAGTGAAGTTGCAAGAAAACTCCACCAATATGATGAAGTTGCGAGAATTTTACAAATGCAAAGGCAGGAACTAGAGCAAAAAGTTTTAGAATTACAAAAAAAGCTTGAAGAAAAAAAAGGAAGCAAAGAAAAGGAAAAACCTTCTAAAAATAAAAAAAGCAAAAGCTCTGACGTGAAAAAAGGCAAGAAGGGGAAGGAATAGTGGCTGGAGATATCACTTTTTCTCAATAGGCTTTAGAGAAAGTCTTTTTGCAGAAACTTGTTTTAGTAAATTAGGTTTTAAAGATGCTTTTTTGAATTTTTTAAAATAAAACCAGACAGCCAATACAATTATTACAATAACAATAAAAATCCCCAAGAATTTCCATGAAGATTTTTTTGAAGTGTTGTCTGGGGGGGAAGAGTCGTCAAAAGCATATGCTTCATTTTTTGGAGGGGTATAATCTTTAATAAAATTTAAGGTTAATTCTGAATCTGACAAAAAAGTATCTCCTGAAGCCGCATTTATAAACCCATCCACACTTAATTCATTTTCAGGAGAAGAAACATAAACTTCAAAGGTTATACTTGAATCTTTCTCAAGATTCTCCAGAGAATAAAGAGAAAGGTTTACATAGGGCTTAAAAGATTCTGAAACAACAAAAGTAATGTTTTCTATATCTTCCTCCCCTTCATTAAAAAAATGAAAAACATATGTTTTTGTTGAATTTGTTATCATAGAAAGATTTTCTGCTCCTGGCTCAAACCTTGTTGAAAGCTTAATTGGCTTATCTGCCCTTGATTTGTTTAAAAAAACAAAAACTGGCAGAGAATAATCTGTATTTGCAGAAGAGAATTTTATTTTTCTTAAAGAATTGTTTTTAAAATCCTCTGCTTTAAAAGAAAGAAACTCTATTTCTCCAGACCTAAGAGTTATTGAAGTGCTATCTACTTCTTTTTCAGTTATTTGTCCTGAATCTCCAAATAATGCCTCAAAAACTGTGGCATCTTCATTTGATGAAGATTCTTGGGGGGAATATTCAAATAAAACTAAAGAAATTGTTACTGGCTCTGATTTTAAGTTTTGTAATTTTACTTCAAAATTTTTATTAGTATAAACAACTCCAGGAGAAAGTAAAAAATCAGCCTTTTCCTCAGAAATTGTAAAATTAATATAAATATCCTTATCTATTATTTCTGCTCCTTGCTGATATGAAGCATCTTTTATAATAATTGAATAATTGCCCGGAGATTTACCCGTAAGAGGAGTTGCAAGGTAATAGATATTATTTGCAAAAATAAGCTGAAAATCTGAAGAAACCCTAACATGTTCTTTTTGTAAGATAATATTTTCTTTAAGAATTGGATTAACAAAATTTGCAGTTAATTCTACTAAAAGAGTTTGGTCTTGTTTAATTGTTTCAGGAGAATTTATTTGAATTGCTGAAATAAGTGAAATTGACAAGATTAATAATAAAGGAATTATTTTCTTTTTCATAAAGGGAAAAAGAATTAAGGGTTAATAAAGATTTCTTGAAAACTATCTTCCCATTTCCTTAAGTTTTTTAAGAACATCGTCCATTGCTGTTTTTTTCTGAATAGGAGCTCTTTTTGCAACAGACCTTCTTATAGGCATAGAGCCAGGAATGATTCTTCTTGGAGTTCGCCTTATTAAAGGCATAGCAAGGGAGCCTCTTGGAGGCATTCCTCCTGCAGGAGGCCTTTTTATTGAAGAAGCACTTCCTCTAAACTTTCCTGCCCTAAATCTAAACCAGTATTCTTTTAATTTATTCCTGAAAAAGAACCCAAGAGCCACTAATGCGATTAAAACAAGGAAAAAGAATATCCAAAACCATGACCAAGAACTTGAAGATGAAGAAGTTTTTTGCATACAGCAAGTCATACTGCTGTCTCCACAAGACTCAGAAGATTCTTCCTCGTCATAAGAACATCCAAATGAACTGCAAGTTCCTCCTGCTGTCTCGCATGCAGATTCAACAATTGGCTCTTGGCAAGACCCTCCATAACAGCAGATTTCAGAAAAATCTGTATCTGAGGCACTTATTTCTGTTCCTCCATTTGCACAAATTTGATTAGAACTGCAAATCTCTCCACCTTGCTCTACACAGGTTTGTTGTTCTAATTCAGTAGAACAGCAACGAAACATTCCAGGACAAGAATATCCGCTTAATAAATCTCCACTACAATCTGCAGCAGACATACAAAAATAACCTGCATTTGCACAATCCGGGTCAGGAGTTGCCTCTGAGCTAACGGATACTAATCTTGGCCAGATAGAATTTAATAAAAAAGCATTGTTTATTATGTTTCCATTGTCCCAGCAACCATCTGCTCCTTGAGTTTTTGAGTCCAACAACCAATCTATTGCTTTTGTTTTTTGTTCTGGCTCTTCTGCTCCAAAGGGATAAAGGGCTAAAGCAGTATCATAAAACTTGTCTCCTGACTCGTCCCAATACTTGTTATATTTTTGCTTTAAAAGCAAATCATTTCTAAAATCTTCATATCCTGTCATCAAATACAAGAAAGATTCTGGAAGAAATTCGTCATTTTCCTCAGCAAGAGTAAACAAGTATGGAAGAAACTCCTGCACTTCACTCAATCCTTTTTTATAAGAAATAACTGCTGCTGTCCAAAGGCTGTCTTCATATTCGCAGGTGTTTTTTCCAAAACAATAAGATACAACAGTTTCCTCTGTTGTGCTGTCTTGTGTTGCAGAATGAGTATTTTCTGAAACATAAATTGTCTTTGAATTTTTCTTTTTATACAATAAGTTTGTCTGAAAGGCCTTGTTACAAGAAATTGTAAATTTATTTTCAAAACAAGTTGGAGATATTTTAAGCCAATATCCATTTGAAGAAAGAGTCAAGCAACTTCCTGCTCCAGAATCAAGTTTTTTATTGTCTCTAACAATAGTGTGGTAAGTATGGTCATTATAAGAAATTGCGCAGGTTGATTCCTCAGGAGTTTCTATTTGCAAAAACCAGTCAAGTTCAAGAGGGGTTTGTTTTTGAGATAAAAGCCAGTTTTCAATATTGTCTGTTCCAATTCCTGCTTTTTCATAAGCAAGCATTGCCTGAGCAGTTGTTTTAACATCACATCCAGATTTTGGCCAACACTGGTTGTCTTTTGCCTCATCTGCAAGTTCTTGCTTGCACTTTCCTAAAGCAAGCAAAGAAAAAATCTTTTCTTGAGTTGTAAGTGCCTGACACCCCTTAGAATCAATTTTACTCTCTAAACAATCATATGCCTTATCAACTAAATCATTGGAATCAGAATCTGTCCCAGTGGTTATCTCTCCAGGGGAAGTAGAATTTTCTGCTGAAACAAATAAAAATCCCATTAAAAGAAAGATAAATAAAAATGCAAATAATCTCCTCTTTTTCATAAGGAATAAAGTTAATTGTTGTTTTTAAAATTATTGATATTCTTTAAATTTAGATGGGATTTTGGAGATTTTTTGGTTTTTTGAAAAGTTTTTCCTCACCACATAATTCAACGGGTTTTTGATTCTCTGGCAGAGTGTATCTGGCTGGCAGACTCCGATTCCTTGATAAAACTCTTTACAATTTGGGGGGAGAATGGGTTTTCTTTTATAAGCCCATTGAAGTTGTGATTTAATGTATCCTAACTTAAGGGGAACCTCGTTTTTTTCATTCCATTCATAAATCTTTTTTTCCATTTCTTTTGACTCTGTTCCAATGCTTCTAAAAAGGTTTATAAGAGCAAACAAAGCTCTTTTTCTCCCATCTTTAACACCCTTAAAAATATTTTTTATGCAAGGAGGAAATTGGTCTTCTGTAATGTTCTGAAGTTCAAGAGGCTTAAAATCTGCGTATTTTCCAGAAATTTTTTCAGTTTTTTCTTCTCCCACCCTGTTTTCTTTTGCCCAATCCAAAGCTTGAGTAATAAATTCTTTGGCTTCCCCTTCCATACATTCAGGAATAAAATTTTTTATCTTAACTTTTAAAGGGTCTGCTTTTTTAAAATCAAAACAAGCTAACTCCTGCTCGTCTAAAACTACGCTTGCAAGAGCTGTTTTTTCGTGCAAAGAGTAGGGCATACGAAACAAATGCCTTGGGGAGACAAGTATGATATCCAAACCTAAAACCTCAAAAATATCAAATTGCTTTGAAACAGAAAAGTTGTTAGAAGAAGACTTGGAGTCAAGCTCGCAATTATCGCAGACATAAACAGGGGATTGATTTACTTGGTCATAAAGCTGTTTGCAATTTGGACAAAAAAGAGGTTCCTTAAATTCTCTATCTACTTTTCTCTGCTCTCCCATCTGGCATCTTGTGCAGAATAATTCAAGAAAAAGATACTCTTTTGCAAGCTGGTTGCAGGAAGTGCATTTAATTCCTTTCTTGATTTTGTCACTTGAAAAAATTCTCTTTTTATCTTCTTCTGGAAGAAGCTCCTCTAAAAAAGACCTTGATTTTTCTCTAAGATAAGCAACTAATTTTCTCGGCACTTCAGGAAAAAGGTTTTTTGTCTGCTCTCCTGCAATTTCTTTTGGAAATGCTTTCCAAGGAACTAAAAGATGAAACCCTTTTGAGCCAGAAAATTTTATTCCAATTCCTTTTATATTATGCTGATGAAAAACTTTGATTATTGCCTTGGCTGCTAAAATACTATACTCAATCCACGGACAGTCAATATCAATTAAAAGATCCCATCCAGTTCTCAATCTATTGTAGTCTTCTTTATTCATATCAACTGAGAGCTTCATTGGGTCTTCCCAAAGCTCCTCTGAACAATGAAAAGAAGTTGCTCCTTTTTTTACAAGAGCAAAGACATCTCCAGGATATTCAAATGAGTCTGGCCTTTTTCCAAATCCTTCATAATACCTTGGAGAAATTTCTCTGTTTTTTGCAAATTTAAATAAAACCTTTTGTATTTCTGGATTTGAGTAATAAAGATTTGTTATTGCTCTGACTCTTTTTTCTCTAAATGATTGGAGTTGATTATCTTGCATAAGAAAGCAAGAAATTAGAAGTTTAAATAAATAGCTTATACTAAAAAATAACAATACTTAAAAGACAAGATAATTTAAAAGAGATATGTTAGTCAAATTAGACAAGCCAGCTTTGCTATTAAAAGGGGTTGAATTAATCTCAGAACTTGTGACTGAAGTGCGGATTAATGTAGACGAGTTTGGATTAAGTATTTCTGCAATGGACCCTGCAAATGTTGCAATGGTTGGATTTAAAATTCCTCGCTCAACTTTTTTAGAATTTCAATCAGATAAAGAAGTTTTAGGGGTAAATTTAGAAGATTTAAAAAGAATTTTAAAAAGATGCGGGGCAGGAGCAAGTCTTGTTTTAGAAAAAAAAGAAGGAATGCTTGAAATTCAGATTATTGACAGGATTAGACGGGATTTTAGCCTTGCATTGATTGAAATTGAATCTGAAGAAATTGACTTTGCAGAAAAAGTTTCAAGAATGGAGTTTGTTGCAAAAGTTAAGATAAACAGCGCAGACCTTATTGACAGTATTGAAGACGGGGCAGTTGTTTCAGATGCGTGTTCATTTATAATTGAAGAGGGAAAATTCATTATTGAGGCAAAGGGAATGAATTCTTCGCGTGCAGAATTTTCAGGAGATGAGGCAGAAATTCAGGCAGAAGAGTGTAAATCCCGCTACAGCTTAGAATACCTGCAAAAATTCATCAAAGGCTCTAAACTAACTGACAAGACAATCTTAAACTTTTCATCAGACCATCCATTGAAGATGGATATTAAAACCGAGCATATGGAGATTAGTTTTGTTCTTGCTCCGAGAATTGAGACAGAGGATTAATCGGATTTTTTAATTTCAAAAACATTTATATAGTTAATTTTCTAAAAAGTATTACTAAGTATAACTTAATCATATAAAGCAATACTGGATAAAAAGAGGCGATGAAAACAAGGATTTCAGCAACAATAGATGAAGATACCTTAAGGCTTATCAAGAAAATTTTGAGAAAAGGCAAATATAGAAACCAATCCCATCTTATAGAAGAGGCAATTAAATCCCTTGGCAAAAGAAAATGAGTAACCTAAAGGCCACAAGCAAAAAAGGACAAGTAACAATTTTTGTGATTGTAGCAGTTTTAATTGTCGCAGTTATAGCAATCTTTTTTTTATTTAAATTAGGGGTTGTTCCAACCTCGGGGAGCAATGCAGAGGAAAATCCAGAACAATTTTTAGCTTCATGTATTGAAGGGGGCCTAAGAGAGAAAATAAGCACTATTTTGTCGCAAGGAGGATATATTTCAAATCCTCTTAATAAATCTTTTAAATTTTCAGAAGAAAAAGAAGCAACAGATATTGCTTATCTCTGCTATACTCAAAATGATTATCTTCCTTGTATTAATCAAGAAGCTTTGCTTATTCAGCACCTTAAAAAAGAGATTAGAGGAGGAATTAAAAAACAAGTCAGAGATTGTTTCACAGATTTAACAAAAAGCTTGTCAAAAAAAGGCTATGTTGTTGATGCAACATACAAAGATTTTGAAGTTGACTTAATTTCAAAAAAGATTATTTTAAAAATAGACGCAAAAATAAGCTTGACTAAAAAAGAAAATTCAATAAAGAGAGAGAAGTTTAATCTTGTATTTAATTCAAGATTTTATGATTTGGCAATTGTTGTTCAAGAAATTGTCAGTCAAGAAGCAAGATTTTGCAATTTTGAGCAGTTGGGATTTATGCTATTTTATCCTGAATATGAAATTAAAAAATTCAGAGCAGGAGAAGATATAATTTATAGAGTAAAACACAGGAAAACTCAAGAAGAGTTTAAATTTATAATAAGGGGATGTGTAATTCCCGCAGGAGGCTAAATGAAAAACAAAATAACAATTATTTTTGCAATTGTGCAGATGGTTTTATTAATTAATATTCCAGTTTCAAATAGCTATTTAATGAGCAAGACAGAAAATATTTTTAAAATAAATATTAAAGAAAGGGAGATTTTGAAGAAGGGATTAAATCTAGTAATAGGAATTTTTTCAATAAAACAAATAGGGGTTGTTTCTGCACAGGCTCTTCGCTGTTGCCCTAAAACAAAGCAGGGAGCAATTTGCCAGAACATGGAAGAAACAGATGAATCTGAATGTGCTGTTGATTTAGCTCCAACTTCTTGCGAACAATATTCTGAATGCAAAATTGGATGTTGTTTTGATGAAAATGAAGGGCTTTGCTCTACACAGACTCCAAAAGGAGCATGTGAAGAAAATGGAGGAATTTGGGACAGCAGTAATGCATGCAATCAAGAACAATGCAAAAGGGGATGCTGTGTTTTAGGAAAAGATGCTTTATTTGTAACCGAAAGACGATGCTCTAAAATCTCCTTAATGCAAGGATTTGATTATGACTTTCGGGCAGAGCTTGATTCAGAAGTTTCTTGCTTGGCGTTAAAAGAAACCCAGAAATCAGGAGCATGTTTGTTTTATGAAGATTCAGAAGAAGAAAAGAAGTGTGTTTTCCAGACGGAGATTGAATGTGCAAAACAAGGAGGAGAATTTTTTGAAGATTATCTTTGTTCTAATCCTGAATTAAATACCTCTTGTGAAAAACAAAGTTCTGTTGCGTGCATTGAAGGAAAAGACGAAATTTATTGGATTGATTCTTGCGGAAACAAAGAAAATATTTATGATGCAGATAAAGAAAAAAGCTGGAACAATGGAATGGTCTTGGAAAAATCAAAAAGCTGCGGGGAAAACTCAGGAAATATTGATTCTAAAGAATGCGGGAACTGTAATTATGCTCTTGGAAGCAAATGTTCTATTTCAGCAAGAAAAAAAGTGAAAGATGGAGCGTATGGATGCCAAAATTTAAACTGCGTTGATGAAAATGGAAAACAAAGAAAAAATGGAGAGAGCTGGTGTGTTTATGAGGGGGAAATTGGCAAAGGACAGGATTT
Source organism: archaeon (assembly GCA_024278335.1). Lineage (GTDB taxonomy): Archaea > Nanobdellota > Nanobdellia > Pacearchaeales > GW2011-AR1 > JAJRTJ01. The sequence goes on along the minus strand of JAJRTJ010000002.1, from coordinate 106,204 downwards.
AGTTGGAAGCAGACATTGGAAAAGAATGTGTGTTGAGGGCAGAATTGAAACAGAGCCTTGTGCAGATTATAGAAACGGGCTTTGCACGCAAACAGAAATAAAAAACAATGAAACTTCTGAAACCTATTCTATTGCCTCATGTGTTCCAAATAAATGGGCTACTTGCTTAAGTGAAAGTGGGTGCAAAGAAAAAAGCAATGATTGCAGAAAACACGTGATTCAAATGGGTTCTCAGACAATTGATGTTTGTGTTCCAAATTATGCTCCAGGATTTGACTTGACAACAGAAGATGGGCAGAAGAAGGCAAATAAGCAATGCTCTCAAGCATCATTAACATGCAAAGTTACATTTGTTGATGGAGAGTGCAAGCAAAACTGCAATTGCCTTGAAGCAGATTTTATCAATAAAGCCCATGAATTTTGCTATAGCTTAGGTGATTGCGGGTTTAAAATAAATATTGCAGGAAGAAGAGAAAAAAATGCATTTAGCTCAGGAACTCCCTATTCCCCTTCTGCTGTTGGAAAACTAAATCCAACAAAGAAATTTTTTGTAAAGGCAGATTCTCCGGGTGTTATTGAAGCTTTAGCAGGAAAGAAAATGAACCCCCCGGCAGTAGGAGACTCTCCTGAAGCAGGTTATACCCCAGAAGAATTAGCTGCAATGAGGTGGGCAAAAATGGCGGGGGTGGTTCTGGGGGGGTTGGGAGGTGCTTCTGCAAGTATTGCCTGGGCATTTGGATATTGGGGAGTTCTTGGAGGAAGTGCTGCAGGGCAAGCTGTATGGGCCCAGGGACTTGCAGGCTTTGGAAATGTTCTTGGTGCAATGGCAATTGGGGCCACAATTGGAATGTTTGCTGGCCAGTATGCTGCTAAATTTGCGGGAGTTCGGGGAAAGGGTGCACAAGTTATTGCGATTGCAGGGGCCTTGGGGGGAGCAGGAGGAGCAGGACTTGCTTACATTGTCCTACAGCAAGGGGGGGCGTCATGGGTATGGGGATTTTTACTTCCAGGATTTGGGATAATCATAGGGATATTGATTGCATTAATTCTTGTAAAGGGATTTGGGCTTTTTGGAGGAGATGGCAAGGTAGAAGTAAGGAATGTTGAATTTAAATGCCAGGCATGGCAACCTCCTGTTGGAGGGGAAGATTGTTCAAAGTGCAATGAAGACCCGTTAAAACCTTGTTCAAGATACAGATGCCAGAGCTTGGGAAGAGCATGCAAATTATTAAATGAAAATACAGAAAATCCCTTGTGTGCTTCTATTACTAAAGAAAATATTCCTCCAAAAATTTCAGCAGGAGAGATTTCTTCAAATTTTAGTTTTTTAAACGAAGAAGAGAGAAAAGTTGAAATTAGAAAAAACAATGGAGAGTGTATTCCTGAATTTACACCAATAATGTTTCAATTAAATACCGATGAACCTGCTCAGTGCAAATATGGACTTGTTCCAAGAACGGAATATCAAAATATGACAGATTACCCTCTTGAACAAAATATTTTTTCCTTGAATCACACTTTTGTATTTGCTGCTCCAAGCCTTGAAAGCTTCTTTATTTATAACTTAACAAAAAAAATGAGCCAAGATTTAAGAGAAATGTATGGAAAGATGAACTTATATGTAAGATGCCAAGATTATTTTGGAAATGAAAATAAAAGAGACTATGAAGTAAATATGTGTGTTGAAACAGGGCCTGATTTAACTCCGCCAAAAGTAAGTGCTACAATTCCTGCGAATAATGCAATAATTTCCTATGGAACAAATAAAACAGAAATTATAGTTTATTTAAATGAGCCTTCAGAATGCAAATATTCTTTTGAAGATATTGATTATGACTTAATGAATAATTCAATGACCTGCTCTGCAAATTTATTAGAACCAGAGGTTTTTGGATGGCCTTGCAAATCAAATATTTCAGTTAATTCAGGAGAAAATGAAATTTATATAAGATGTAAAGACAAGCCATGGCTTCAAGAATTTAATAAAACAAGAAATAAGAATACAGAAAGTTTTGTCTATAAATTGAGTGTTTCAGAAAAAGAGTTAGAAATCAGCTCAATATCTCCAAATGCAGATATAAAAACAGGAGAAGAGCCAACAGACATAACATTAGAAGTTAAAACTGCTAATGGAGCAGAAAATGGAAAAGCAGTGTGTGAATACCGGTTTTCTGGACAAGGAAGCTATATTGAATTATTTGAAACTTCCTCTACAATTCATAATCAAAAATTTAATGATTTATTTGCAGGAGATTATTTAATTGAAATAAGGTGCAGAGATATTGCAGGAAATTTTGATTATAAAAATACTTCATTTAAAATTAAAGTTGACAAAACCCCTCCTCAAGTTGTTAGGGTTTGGCTTGAAAGAGAAAATTTAAAAATCATAACAAATGAGGAGGCATCTTGTTCCTATTCATTGGGGGGATGCTCTTTTAGAATAAAAAATGGAACTTCAATGAGTTATGGATTTGGAAAAGAACACACCCTTAAATCAAAAGATACAAGGTATTATATTAAGTGTGAAGATGTTTGGGGGAATAAGCCAGACTTTTGTTCAATTATTGTTTCGCCAAATTTATTCAGATAATGTTTATAAATTAGGATTTCGTATATAAAACAAGAAAATGAAAGAAAAAAGAGGACACACTACCAAGTATACCACTAAATACAGGGTTCGAGGGCAAGTAACAATTTTTGTGATTGTAGCAATTGTGATTACTGCAGCTGCACTTTTAATTTTTTTATTTTACCCCAAGATTAAAACAACTCTTGGATTTGGAAGCCAAAACCCGTCAGAGTTTTTGCAAAATTGTCTTGAAGATGATTTAAAGGAGATAGTTGAAATTATTTCTCTGCAAGGAGGGAGTGTTGAACCAGAACATTATGTTGTTTATAATGGAGAGAAAATAAAATACCTTTGTTATACTGGAGAAAATTATAAAACTTGTGTAATGCAAGAACCATTATTAGAAAAATCTATTTCAAAAGAAATTGCCAAATCAATTCAATCAAGAGCAAATGAATGCCTTAAAGACTTAAAGAAAAGTTATGAAAAAAGAGGATATAAAGTGAGTATAAAAAATAATGCAAAAATAGAGGCAGAATTGCTTCCAAAAAGAGTTGTCATAAACTTAAATCAAGGAGTTGTTTTAGAAAAAGGGGATAAAGAAAAATATCAAAACCTTCATGTAGTATTGAATGAAAATCTTTATGAGCTTGTTTCAATTGCTTCAAGTATTTTAAATTGGGAGGCGAGATATGGAGACTCAGAAACCACAATATATATGAATTATTATCATGACCTAAAGGTTGAAAAAAAGAAGCTTTCAGATGGGACCACAGTTTATATTTTAACTGACAGAAATAAAGGAAATAAATTTCAATTTGCTTCCAGAAGCCTTGCATGGCCTCCAGGAATAGAGCAAAATATATATTAAAATGAAAAGGAAAATTCCCTCAGTGGTTGGATTATTAATAATTCTTTTATTAATTGGAATTCTTGGGCAAATAAATTTTGTGAATCCAGAAATTTATTCTGTTTCTTCTTGCTGTGAAAAAACAATTGATGGAGCCTGGTGCCAGAATGCTCCTGCAGAACAATGTGATTCTGCATACAGGAGTGCTCCTACAAGCTGTGAATCGACTTCTTATTGCAAGTTAGGATGCTGTTATGACAGCACAAGCGGGAATTGCATGGAAAATACTCCGCAAAGAGTCTGCGATGCTTCAGAAGGAGTTTGGGATGGGGAAAGTGCTTCATGCGACATCCCTCAATGTGAATTAGGGTGCTGTTTAATTGGAGACCAGGCAGCGTTTGTTACTCAGACTCGTTGTAAAAAAATGGCAACACTTTACGGGCTTGAAGTAGATTATAGAACTTCTTTTGGAAGTGAGATGGAATGTATTGCTTCTGCACTTTCTGAAGTAAAGGGGGCATGTGTTTATGAAAAAGATGAGAGAGATTTTGAAAAAGCATGCAAGATAACTACAAAGAGAGAATGTGTAAATTTAAAAACAGAGGGCCAAAAAACTGAATTCTATGAGGGAAAACTCTGCACTGACCCAACACTTGGAACTTCTTGTGCTAAAACAAAAAAGACAACCTGTGTTGAAGGGAGAGATGAGGTCTTTTTTGTAGATTCTTGCGGAAATGTAGCAAATGTTTATGATTCTGCAAAAATAGATGATGCAAATTATTGGACAGATATTTATGATGTTTCTGAATCATGTGGATATGGGTTGAGCAACGCAGACTCTGCAACTTGCGGAAATTGCGACTATTATCTTGGAAGCACATGCAAAGAATACAAAAGAACAGAAGACAAAATAAAACCAAATTTTGGGGAGAATATCTGCAGAGACCTTGCCTGTGATTATGGGGGCAAGAGATATGAGCATGGGGAAACATGGTGTGCAGAAGTGGATGGAATAAGCAAGATTGTTAAAAAATCCCAGTCAACAAATGATGTAAAGGAAAATCTTCCTGGAAGCAGATATTTTAGAATGCTCTGCTATAATGGAGAGGTAACAAGTGAGCCTTGTGCAGATTTTAGGCAAGAAGTATGCCTGCAGTCAGAAGTAAATGAATTTAGTGTAGCCGCATGTGTAGTAAACAGATGGCAAGATTGTGTTCAGCAAAAAAATGCAAAAGATTGCTTGAATGAAGATAGAAGAGATTGCGAGTGGATTGAATCAGGACAGCAAGTCCAGTGTGTTCCCCGTTATCCTCCTGGCTTTGATTTTTGGAATACAGAAAGTCAAACACAAGAAGCATGCTCTCAAACAAATACTCAGTGCATAGTTAAATTTGAAAAAAAGCTCTTTGGCGAAGAAGAGTGCATAGAAAATTGCGAGTGCCTTGATGATTCCTGGAAAGCATCTCAAGACAGGGTCTGCAGAGCTTTAGGAGATTGCGGAGGAAAGACAAACTATGTAGGAGAAAGAGGATTTAATGCAGGAAGTTCAACCTCGGTCTCTGATGCAGATAAAGGTGAAGAGGAAGGAGGATTTTTAGGATTTTAATGAAAAATAAGTCAGGACTAACAAAAACAGCAGGAATTTTGCAGATTTTTATATTAATAGCAGGGGTTGTTGCAATGAATTGGCTTATAGGCGCAAGTTTTAGAGAAGGGATTTTTGGAGAGAAGATTATTGGGAAAAGGGCTGGGAAATTTTTAGGAGAGGAGGTTGTTTGGAGTGTTGGGGGAAAAATAGATGTGTTTAAAAAACTATAACAAATGTTTAAAAAATGGAAACAATATTTAAAAGAGGAGTAAACAAAGTAATCAGAATATTTTATGAGAATAAGAGAGATTCAATCCATCTCAGAGAGATTTCGAGAAGAGCAGGAATAAATGAAAATAGTGCAAGTAGGATTTTAAACCATCTTGAAGAACAAAAAATATTAATTTCAAAAAAAGAAGGAAATTTAAAAAAATATAAAATAAATAAAAATAAGATTGTTTTTTCTATTTTTTGTGTTATAGATGTTCATAGATTTGAAAAACTTCCTGAAACAAGAAAAAGAGCCATAAAGATATTTTTAAAAAAATTAAAAGAAAAACCATTAATTGTTGTTTTGTTCGGCTCAACTGCACAGGGAAATTATACCAAGGACTCGGATTTGGATTTGGTTTTAATTGTTAATAGAAAGATAAACACTAATGAATCTGAAGAGTATTCTGAAACCCAGACAGGTATTAGAATAAATTCTTTTCAAATAAAATTTTCAGAACTAGATAAAATAAAAGACAAAGTAATTTTATCTGCAATTAATACAGGATACCCTCTAACAAACCATATTAAATTTTATGAAGAAGTATTATGAAAATAAAAGAATTAAAAAGATTAATAGAAGAGCCAAAAAAATTAGAGAGCAAACTAAAATTTTATTTAAATAAAAAGATAATAAAAAAAGGAGATATAGATTTAGATAAAGTGAAGGGTCATTTAGAAAAAACAGAACATAATTTAAATTTTTTAAAAGATAATTTAAAATTAGGATATTTTGATTGGGTTATTACTGGATGCTATTATGCTGTTTATCAAGCATCATTAGCATTAATCTCCGCAAGAGGGTTTAATTCAAAAAATCATGATGCTACATTATGTTTATTAATAAAAGAGTATTATAAAAAAGAACTAAATAAAGAGGAAATAGAGATGGTTAATAAGTTTTTTTTAGAGTTTAGAGATTTGATGACTTATGTTATTATAAAGAAAAAAAGAGAAGAGGCAAATTATTCTAGTTCGCTTATATTTGATAAAGAGATAGTTGAAAAAATAAGAAACCAGACAATTGAATTTGTAAATAAATGCAGGACAATATTAAAATATGAATAAGCCAAAACTAACAAAAACAGCAGGAATTTTAGAAAGGCACTGTTCAGTGTGCCCAGAAGTGCGGAGTTCTGGGGCAAGCGGGCTTATGGAGGGAGAAAATTTAAAATGGATACTTTAAACAAAACAATAAGAATTTGGTTGGAAAAAGCAGAAAAGGATTTAGAGGCAGGAGTGTTTAATATAGATGGTGAAAAATATGAAGAGGGGGTTTTCTTTCTCCAACAATGTGCTGAAAAGGCTCTTAAATCAAAATATATCAAAGAAAGGAAGAATTTATTTAAGACGCATGACTTAATCTTACTTGCTAAGAGAGTAAATGCTCCAAAAAAGATTATTGGGTTTTGTGAAGAGCTTAATCCAGCAGATAATTATACAAGATATCCTGACATGCCTCGGATGCTGAATTTAGAGGAGAAAGGAAAGGAATTAATTAAATATGCAGAGGAGATTTTAAAATGGGTGAAAGAGAATATTTAATTAGTGAGTTAAAAAAATTTGGAAAAGAATTAACAAAAAAGATTAATGTAGATAGAATCTTGTTTTTTGGGAGTATGGCTCGAGGGGATAATAAAAAAGAAAGTGATGTGGATTTAATTATTGTATCAAAGGATTTTGAAAAGATTGATTACTTTGAAAGAACTAAATTAGTATACAAGTATTGGAAATTAGACCTTCCAGTAGATTTTATTTGTTATAGCAGAAGTGAGTTTAATGAATTAAAAAAAAGAATTTCAATAGTATCTCAAGCAATAAAAGAGGGGATTGAAATATGGATAAGCCAAAACTAACAAAAACAGCAGGAATTTTGCAGGTTTTTATATTAATAGCAGGAGTTGTTGCAATGAGCTGGCTTATGGGTGCAAGTTTTGGGGAAAATTCACTTGGAAGAAAGATAGTAGGTGAGAAAATTGGAAAGGTTTTAGGGGAGGAAGTTGTTGGAGTGGTTAGTGGGAGAGATGGAATACCCCGTGGTCCTCCTGCAGGAATGGTTGGAAAAAAACGCTTTTGGTGGAGTGGAACAGGCCAGAACAGAATAAAAGTAGATGAATATGGAAATCCAATTTTAAATCCCTCCTCATGCCTAACTCCTCAAACAAAAATCCTAACCCCTTATTTAGAAGATGGAACATATTTAGATGATGAAATGCTTAATAAATTAAATAATGCTCTCTCAGGAAAAACGAGAGAGAGAGAGAGATGAACCATAAAGCAAGTTTAAGTTTAATGCAAATTGGAATTTTGATTTTAGGAACAATTAGCTTTGCTTATATGCTTGGGGGAGAAGTTGGGTTGGTCAATGGAGAAAATTTTAACCAGGCAATATCTTCCCAGGAAGAAAAAGGACTCGCTAACGCCCTTACAAGATACATTCACCCAGATACTAATGATGAAATGAGGAGAAGTATTGAGGCATATATTCAAAGAAGATATGGACAAGAGGGAATGAATAAATTAAATCAAATTAAAGCTACAATTCAAAAAAGGGGTTCTTGCCTAACCCCCAACACTCAAATAACTCTCTCCTCTTTAAAAACAAAAGCAATAAAAGACATTAAAGCAGGAGACGAAGTTTTGTCTTATGATTTTAAAACAGGAAAATTAACAAAAGAAATTGTTAAAAAGGTTATTGTTTCAAAGAAATATGAATATTTGAAAATAAATAATATTTTAGAAATTACTCCAAACCACGAAGTTCTTTTGAATAATGAATGGAAGCCAATTGGAGAAGCAAAAGTTGGAGATTATCTTCTTGGTGCAGACGGTTCTTTGGTTGAAATTAATTCCATAGAGAAAATAGAAGTTCCAGAAGGAATGGATGTTTATGACTTAGATTTAGGTGGAAGCTGGTATTTTGCAGAGGGTGTGTTGGTGCATAATAGTGCTCCTAGCTCAAGTCCTGCGCCAATAAAAAAAGTGTCCTTAGGAGAAGGGTTAGCAAGAGGACTTCCAGAAGCAAGTGCGACTTCTGCAAGAAAAATTACTTATAAAGCAGGAGGGGAAACCTTTCAAAAACTATCAAGCCCTGCAGAAATAACTGTTAAAGGCAATTCATTTAAAGTTGTGGGGGTAAGAAAATCTGGAGAGAATTTTATCTTTGATACAAGTGATTTAGGTGAAAATCACAAATTTGAAATAATAAAACAAAAAGGGGGGGGTTATACAAAAAAATATGTTGATGATGATGGTAACTCCCAAGAAGTTGGAATGACAAAAGAAGAAGTAGAGCAATTAGAGGGCATAACAAGAGATGCTGAGGGAAAGTTAATTGTTGATCCTAAAAGTATTGCTACATATGATTATGGAGGAGGAACTTTTATTGGAGAATTTTTAGAAAATAGTTGGGGATTGCAAGGGGGTGCGAGTTTTTTTGGACATTTGGCTTCTGGTCTTGGATGGGGGATGACTGTTGGAGGAATGGTTTCAATAGTGGCAGGAATGATTGGTCCTGAAAATAGTAATGTTGGAAAAGCATCATTTTTTGCAGTTGCAGGAGGAATTGCTTCTGGGAAAGGAGTTTATGGATTAATTAGAGAGGGGGGTTGGTTAAATCAAGGTGCAGGTAAATTAGGAGGTGCAGGAGATTTGTTTGGAGGAACAACAAAAATGACACAATCTCTTTGGTCAATTGGAGCAGGTCTAATAATCGGTGCAATAATCTTCTACTCAATGTATAAAGAAGAATCTCAAAAAATTGTAACATATACTTGCAATTCATGGGAAGCTCCTGCAGGAGGTTCAAATTGTGAAAAGTGCAATGAAATGTTTAGTAAATATGGTGTGCCGTGTTCAGAATATCAGTGCAGGGCATTAGGTCAGGCATGTGAATTAGAAAATGTAGGAACAGGAGAAGAATTGTGTGTTTGGAAAGATTCAAAAGATGCAGAATATCCAATAATCCAAATTTGGAAAGAGGCGCTTTCAGATGACCATATTGCTGTTCCAGACAAGGCAATAAGCCCTCCAGACAGAGGAGTTATAATCAAGAACAAACTCTCTACTTCAGGAGATATAAGACCCTTTACTCCTTTAAGATTTGGAATTACTTTGAATGAACCTGGAGCATGCAAACTTGATACTCAAAGAAAAGATAAATATGAGGATATGACGTGGTTTTTTGGCGGAAGCCCTACATTGAAATATAACCACACCCAGACAATGAGTTTGCCTGGACCAAGTGCTTTGAAAGCCGCGAACATCACAATTCAAAATGGAGGAGAGTATGAGCTTTATGTTCGGTGCCAGGATGCAAATAAAAACTCAAATCCTGCAAATTTCTTGATTAAATTCAAGGTAGAAGAGGGTCCAGATACAACACCTCCTTTAATTGTTTCAACAAGCACCATAAACGGAGCCCCTATTTCCTATAATCAGACAGAGCATGACATTATTGTTTATACAAATGAACCTGCAGATTGCAGATGGTCTCATTTAGACAAAGAATTTGAAGATATGGAGGAAACAATGGCTTGCTCTAATTCAGTAACAGATATTAATTCCCAGATGTTGTATGAATGCAAGACCACTTTAACTGGACTAAAAAACGGAGAAAATAATGAATTTTATTTTAGATGTCAAGACAGGGCAGAAGTTAAAAACACAAATCAGGAATCTTATAAATTTGTTTTAGTAGGAACAAGGCCTTTGGTTTTAAGCTCAGCAGAGCCAAAACAAGGAGATATTGTTAAAGAAGCTTCAGACCCAGTTAAAGTTACGCTAAAACTAACAACTTCTGCAGGGTATAAAGAAGGTGAAGCAACCTGTTATTACAGCACAACTGGAGAACAAATAGATGAATTAGAATTTTTCAGCACTCATTCATATGAGCACTCACAAGAGTTGTGGCTTCCAGAAGGAAGCTATACTTATTATTTTAGATGTGTTGATTTAGGAGGAAATGCAATAAGCAACAGCACAAGTTTTGAAGTTGAATCAGATGCAGAACCCCCTGTTGTTGTCAGAGCATATCATGAAGAATCTTATCTAAAGATTGTTACAGATGAAGAGGCAAGCTGTGTTTATGATACTGTTTCATGCGATTATAATTTTGATGATGGAACTCCAATGACAACCTTGGAAGAAGTAAATCACTTTACAGATTGGGCTACTTCAAAGAGTTTTTATATAAAATGCAAGGATAAATATAATAGAGGGCCAGAGCCAAATAATGTTTGCAGTATAATTGTTCGGCCTTCTTCAGTTGCGGAGTGAAATAACAAAGTATTTAAAGAGCTTTTTTTTATTAACTAAAATGAGTAATATTACTCAAAGATGGGTAGAAGTTTTAAAGCCATTTAGTGGAGAATACAGCAAAAAGCTGACAGCAAGTGAAATTGCGAGAAAAACAAAAATCCCTCAGCAAACTGCGAACAGAATCTTGAACAATCTTGTTAAAAGAAACCTCATTAATTATGAAAAACAAGGGAGAAACAAATTATTTTATTTTAATTTAAAAAAAGAACAGGCAAAAATCCTTTTTAATATAGTTGAAAGCAAAAAAGCGTTGGACTTCTTAATTAAAAATAAAAAGCAAGGAACGATAATCGCAGATTTGTTAAAAAACTGCGAATCCCTGATTTTATTTGGTTCTTATGCATTAGACAAATTTGATGAAAAATCTGACTTGGATTTGATTATATTTAAAGCTAAAAAGAGATTTAAAGAGAAAATAAATCTTTTTCCAATCAGGATTCATCCTCATTTTACAGACTTTAAAAATTTTGAAAAACTAATTAAGGGAAAAAACCCCCTTGCACTAGAAATTGTCAAGAACCATATTATTTTTGGAGATGTTTCAAGGATAATAAAAATTTTTGCCAAAAATGAATAAAGAAAAAATAAAATGGTGTTGCAGGAAAAAAAGAGGAATTGAATTAATAGAGCAAAAAGAGCATTTAGAGAAGTCTTATATAAAAGAATCTGAAGAAGACTTGAAACAGGTAAATTGCGTTGGAGAAAAATGGAAAGCGATTATTGGATATTATTCGTGCTATGAAGCTCTTTATTCTTTGCTTATGAAATGTGGGATTAAGTCAGAAATCCATGAGTGCACTATTGAATTAATGGAATTATTTGGTTTTGATGAAAAAGAAATTTGGTTTATGCAAACATTAAAAAGAATAAGAGAAGAAAACCAATACTATTTAAAAAGAGAGAAACTAATAAATAAAGAAGAGATTCAAGAATTTATCTTTAAATGCAAAGAGATTTCAGAATCATTAAATTCAGAAAAAATAGAAAAAATTCGCAGAATATTAAATGAGATACAAAAATAAAGCCCAAATAAAACTTTCATTTGGAATGATTTTTTCAATAATCCTAATAATTACTTTCTTAAGTTTTGGTTTTTGGGTTATTTATAAATTTGTAGGATTAATGAATGAAGTTAAATCAGCAGATTTTGTAAATGATTTGCAAACAGATATAGACAGAATCTGGAAGAGCTCTTTTGGCTCAAACCCCGGGGAATATTCTGTCCCAGCAGGAGTGAAAAAAGTTTGTTTTATAGATTTTTTTAATGCAGGAAAAGGAAAAGATAAGAATTTGTATAATGAACTGAACATGGTTAATAATGGAGACGAGAACATGGTTTTTTATCCCACAGAATCCTCAGGAATTTCTGCATTTGAAATAAAACATCTTGATATTGCAAACATTACTTCAAATGAAAACCCGTATTGTATTGATGTCAAAAAAGGGAAAGTGCAAATTCTGCTTAAAATCAGCTCAGGAGAGTCATTGGTTAGGGTATTAAGATGAATAAACAAGGATTTGAGTTTTCATTTTCATGGATTTTTGCAATGATTATTGGAGTGGCAATTCTTGCACTTGCAATTTATGGGGTTACAAGGTTTATTGCAAATGAACAGACTCTTCAAGATGCTAAAACAGTAAAGGAAATTGGAGTTCTGCTTAATCCGTTGGAAACAGGATTTGAATCTTTTAAAACAACAACAGTAACCTTTCCGGTTGAGACAAGGATTTACAACAAGTGTAGTTTAAAAGGATTTTTTGGACAACAGTTGATTCAGATTTCACAAAAGAGTTTTGGAGAGTGGACTAAGACAGATTTAGATGTTTCTTTTCCTAACAAGTATATTTATTCAGAAGTTCCAATAGAAGAGAAGAAATTTATCTTGTTTTCTAAACCATTTAAGTTACCGTTTAAAGTTGCAGACTTAATTTATATGATTCCAAAGAACAAGTATTATTGTTTTAAGAATGCTCCAGAAAACATACAAGAAGAAGTTGAAAATTTAAATATTGAAAATGTTCGCGCAGAGAATTGTTCTTTATCAAGAGGGAAAAAGGTTTGTTTTGGAGGGGGAGGAGAGTGTGATATTCTAGTGAGTTATGACAAGGGAAAGGGGTTAGTAAAAAAGAAAGAACAAATTATGAGTTTTGAGCAAGATTCTTTAATGTATGCTGCTATTTTTTCAAATGAGTTAGAGTATGAGTGTCAGCTAAAGAGATTAATGAAAAGAGTTGGAAGCTTAACAGATTTGTATAAAAGTAAAGAAACTTTTATTTCTCGAGCAGGATGTCAAAGTGATTTTGGAAATGATTTAACTGCATTAAAAAATATGGCAACGGCACTAAAAAGCTCGGGAGATTTAGGGGCTTTTTCTTTAATTGTAGAAAAAATTGAAGATAAAAATTCAAATAATTGGGAGTGTAGACTATGGTAAATAAAGGAAACCCCCTTGTTTCCCTTATCAACCCTTCATCAAAGTGCAGAAGAGAGGCATCTCTTAAATGCCTCTGGCAGATGCCTCATCAAATAAGCATTTTTCAAAAAAAAGGCCAGTTTAAAATACAGCAAATGGCATTTACAATAATAGCTCTTGTTTTGTTTTTTGTTTTAGTTGGATTGCTTGTATTTAGCTTTAAATTTGCTTCAATCAAAGACTCTGCAACTGTTTTAAATGAAAAAAACGCTCTTCTTTTATCAACAAAAATTGCAAATTCTCCTGAATTTTCATGCGGAGAATCATTTGGAAATCTGCTGACAAATTGCATTGATGCAGACAAAGTAATGATATTAAAGGAATTTTCTTCTAGATATAATGGGTTTTGGGGAAATGTTCCAAATATCATAATTGAAGTTGTTTATCCCAAAAGCCCTGTTTCTGAATGCACTAAAGCAAACTATCCTAACTGCAATAAAATCAAATTATTTGATTCAGAATCTGGCTCTTTTTATCAGCCAAATTTTGTTTCTTTGTGCAAGAAAATAAATATTAATGGAGAAATAGTAAATAAATGTGAATTAGCTAAGATTTATGTTGGCTATGAAAAAGAAAATGAGTAACTTAAAGGTCACGAGTAAAAAAGCGCAAGAAGAGATGGTTGGATTTGCAGTCATTATTATAATTGTTTCAGTAATTTTGCTTATTTTTTTGGCTGTTTTTTTAAGAAGTCCTCAAAAAAATTCAGTGGAAAGTTATGAAGTTGAAAGTTTTCTCCAAGCAATGCTTCAATACACGACTGAATGTGAGAATGTGCAGGGATTTTCAAGTGTGCAGAAATTGATATTTGAATGTTATTCTAATGAGGATTGTTTAAATGGGGAGAAAAGTTGTAAGGTATTGAACAAAACATTAAATAAAATGCTTGATAATGCTTGGGGAAAGAAACAAGGCCTAATTCATGGATATTTTTTGAAATTAGATATAGATGAAAGGAATTTTTTAAAGATAGAAAAAGGAGAAATGCAGGGCATAGGGCAAGGAGCAGTCCAGTATTTTAATAAAGGGGGGGATGAATTTGAGATTTCTCTGCAGATTTATGGGAATATTTAAATCTTGAAATTAATTACAAGGGTTTCAACTGCCAAAACAGGGCGATACCTAACCCGATTTTTTGTTTTTTCTTCAATAAATTCAATAAATCCAAACCTCTCAAGGTGTTTTAGGTCATCATTCACTGCTTTAAAATTTCTTTTTAATAATTTTGCAAGCTCATAAATTGATTTGGGATTTTTTTCTTTAATTGTATTTAATATTCTTGCCTTTTCGTTACTCAATAATTGTCTTAGAGCTAATACACTTTCAAAATCATAGGTTGGCTCCTGAGATTTTGATGAACGAAAGATTGAAAAAGAACCTTTTTCTTCTTTAATTGTAACCTCTCTTATTTTTGTTTTTGGCATAATTAGGAGAAGAAAGAAGGGTTTATAAATATATGGTATAAAATAATATATATTAGTAAAACTAACCATATACATAAAAGAGATAAAAATTCAAAAAAGAGGGCAGGTGTATTATCCATAAAGTTACACCGAAAGGTTTATAAATAAAACCTCTAAAAAGGGCAAAATAAGGATAAATCTTCCCTTGAGAAGGATAAACTTTTTAAAGGAAGATTTATTCCTTTAAGTGCACTGAAAGGTGTTCTATAGGGAATAGAATGACAAATACAACAAAGCAAATAAAATCTGTCTTTGAAAAAATGGAAAAAACAAATCATATTCATCTTGGGAAAACAGCTTTCCCTATGGCTGTTAGTCCAGATGACGTTGCCTTAGGTAACATATTCTATAGAGGTGAAAGGAGGTTATTTAAATAATTATATGGTTGACTTTAAAAAAGTGACTGCTGTTGCTACAAGTCTTTTGATGACTGGATTAACAATTGGGACTGCTGTTGCAGCTAATTATCCAGCACCGTTTGTAACGAATGGCGCTGCTGACGTAGCTATTGTCTACGGAGCAAGTGCTGCGCTTGACCAAGTTCAAGCTACAAATATTCAAACAGACTTGTCAAAGTATGTTACAAGCACAGGTCCAACTACTATTACTGGTGAAAGCTTTTTCCTTGGAAAATCAAGCAACCAAATCCATGTTGGAGATAGAATCAATGTTGCTTACACAACATTAGATGACGAAGATCTTCCATTGGTTTTGGCAGATGGTTCATATAGAAATGATGAAAACACAGAGTTTAAATACACTCAAAAAATAACTCTGGGAAGTTTTGCATCATCTCATTTTGCTGATAGCAATTACAATAATAAAGAACCAACTATTGGTTTTCACCTCTCATCAAACACTCCAATTCTAAACTATACTTTAGACTTTTCATCTGATGCAGAATCAGATGTGAGTTCTGGAGATTTAGTAGATTTAGAAACAACTGAGATTGAAATTCTTGGTAAAACCTACTACATCTTAAATGCAGATAATGGAACAAACATCAAATTGACTCTGCTAGACAGTGCAAACAGTGTAGTTTTGAACGAAGGAGAAACTGTTACTGTTGATGTTGGAGGAAAGAGCTATGTTGTAAGTATTTCAAGTCTTACTACTACTCAGGCAAAGCTTGTTGTAAATGGTAAAACAACAAACGAACTAACAACTACAAGCGATCCATACGAAGTAGATGATGATGTCTACATTGGACTTAAGAGTATATTCCAAAGGGATGTTGCGGGAGTTGTAGGTAATGTTGAATTTAGCATTGGAAAAGGTAAGCTTGAAATTGAAAACGACCAAGAAGTAGAACTTAATGATGTAGATGTTGATGGTCTGAAAGGATACATCACTGCTGCTACTGCATCTGGAGGAAAAAACAAGATTGACAAAATCACTCTTGAATGGAAGACAGATGAAGAACAATTCCTTACTCCTGGAGCAGAATTAGTTCTACCTGGATTTGAAGCAGTTAAATTCACAATGGGTGAAATGACAACTGGAGACCAAGAAACAGTGAAAGTAGATTATTCTGGCGACGATACTATTGAATTAACTGTTCCTATTAAAGACGGGACTGCTACTATTCCAATATTACATGCAAATTCTACTGGTGAATTTTACATGATTGGATCAGATAATGATGAAAGATTAGCAATGCCTTCAGGAGCAGGAAATGGAACACTATTCTTCTATGAAACAAATAATAGTGATAACCATGACAGATATTTCGTTGCTACATATAACACAACTTCTGATGCTGAATCCTACTTGTTGTCTGCAAAGATAACTGAGAAAGACGCAAAGAACAGAACTACAATTAAAAACGAAGTTACTGGAGTAGAAGTTTGTGTAGATAAATCTGCCGGAGATACTTGTGATATTGGTGATGTTGTCTTAAACATTGTAGAAGTTTACAAAACTTCAACAACTGAGTGGGTTCACTTAACTGCCGGAACAAATGTAAATTTCAATACAATTTACACTGCAGGAGGATTAAAGATCTACTTGCCTTTTGAAACTGCTGCTAATGTTACAACAAAAGGAGCAGTTAATTTCAGTGACACAAATGCAATGACTACAACTAATGCTGGTCACACCTCTGATTCTTTTGTTCTTTATATGACAGAAGAAAATAAAGATGGTGACAAAGCTGCAGGAAACACATTTAATGTTACTCTTAATGACAACACCGATGGTAAAGTTCATGTAACAGATGTGGATACGGGTAGCACTGATAGAGACATTCCTGGAACAAATGATGATACAGAATCTGTTGTTGCAGGAGAGCTTGCTACAAAAGTTAAGAGAATTGTAACAAGCGATAAAGGTAAAGCAGAAATAATCTATAACAGTGATGAGACCTATTTGAATGTTTATGTTGCAGAAGCAGATGCTGTTTCATCAAGCACTACAAGTGGTGTTGTGATGGTTAAAGACAGTGAAGTTTCTTCTGTAAACGACAAGAATCTCATCGTAGTAGGAGGTAGTTGTATTAACTCAGCTGCGGCTGCTTTAGTTGGAGGTGCTTATTGTGGAGAGTCATGGACTGCTGCAACAAATGTTGGTGCAAACCAATATTTGATTAAAGGTTATGCTAGTTCAAGTTTAACTAGCAAGATGGCATTATTAGTTGCAGGTTATGAAGCTGCTGATACTGCTGCTGCGGCAACTTACCTGACTACACAAACAGTAGACACTTCAAGCGAAATTATCGGTCCTCAATAAGTTTAATTTTTTATTTTTTCTTTTTCTTTATTTTTTTAGGGTATAGCGAGAGCTAAAGAAAAAATTTAAAGAAAGATTTTTATAGTAAAAAGGCTGTTTTAAAAAATGAAGCAATTAAAAAGTTTAGAGGAAAAAAAGAAAAAACAAAAACGAATACAGATTATTTTTGGGATTATTTTAGTAGGATTAATGATTCTAAGCACAGCAGGATATGCCTTTACAAATTTTAAGAGCAAAGAAGAGTTGGAAAAAAATGAAAAAATTATCTATAATGGAAAAGAATTTATAAAATACCCTCAAGCATGGGTTTTAGAAGAAAATCCAAGAATTGTTTTGGCGAATAGTCCAAAAGAAGTTCCTCAAGAATTATTTTTTGTGAACACATTTGAACATTATGAAGATGTGCCTCTTTATCTTGAAGAAAAATCAGGAATTCCTGATTATTTAATTTATGAAAACTTTAGAAACACTGCACTTCGGATTCAAAAAGCATGTTTTAAAGAGCCGTGTTCTGGAGATTTTCCAATAAAAAACTGCACTAATAATTTCATAATCTTGGAAATAAATGAAACCTTACAAGAAATAAGACAAGAGCAAGGATGTGTATTTATTAAAGGACCACAAGAGAACATGAGCAAAATTATTGACAGCTTTGTATTGGAAGTATTTAAAATTAAATAGGTTTAAAAATAAAAAATCTTTATCTATAAAATGGCCAAGAAAAAATCAAAAAAAAAGATGGGGGAGAGAGTTACAGAGTATTTTAAAGTGGGGAAAAATGGAAAAGTAGTAAAAGCAAAAGGGGAGATTAAATCTGAAAAGGGGACAAAAAAAGAAATACAAGAATATAATAAGGTTCTTATTGGATTTCTGTCAATTATAGGAATTTTTATTTTATTGGGCTTAATTTATTGGGGATATTCTTATCATCAGACTAATTTTGAATATCGGGGAGTTAAATTTAAGTATGTTAAAGAGGGAAACCTTTACTTTTATAGGTCTCAAATCCCTCTTCAGATTGCCCCAGGAAAGATAAGAACCTACAACATTTATACAAGAAAAGATCCGCGAGAAATAGACAAGGAAATTCCTTTTTATGGAAACATTGAATTGAAAAAACTCTTGGTTTTGAATTCAACAGATGATTTTATTTGTGATGGAGACGGAACAATCGGTGTTGCAAATATTGTTAATCTCCATGGGATAATTGGAGGAAAAGCTGTTGTAAATTCTACAATTAGCTGTTCTGAAGAAGGAGATTATATGTATCTTCTTTTAGATAAAGGAGAAGAAAATAAAATTGAACAAATTGGAGAAGCCTGCTACAAAGCAACTATTTCCAATTGTGATATTTTAAAGGTAACAGAAAGATTTTTGTATGAAAGCTTAGTTGAGATAAAGAAAAAGGCTGGTTGATTATCTTTTCCTCTTCTTATAAACATAAACAATTAAAAAGATGAGTCCAATAACTGCCAAACTCCAGGAAATTAATTCAAGATTTTTATGAAGTAATTCAGCGTTAGCTCCAAGAAAATATCCAAGAAAAACCAAAATTAAAGACCATATTCCTGAACCTAAAGCAGTATAAAAACTGAATTTTGCAAGATTCATTTTTGAAAATCCTGCAGGAAGGGAAATCAACTGCCTTATTACAGGGATTAATCTTCCTACAAAAGTAGTGATGTCGCCATTTTGTCTAAAATACAAATCTGATTTCTTTAAGCTGTTGTTTGTTAAAAACAAAAATCCGCCATATCTTTTTATCAATAATTCAATTGTTGTTCTTCCTAAGAATAATGCAAGAAAATAATTTATATATGCTCCAACAAGGCTTCCAGCAATCCCTGCAATAAGAACGGGAAGCCAAGACATTTGTCCTTGTGCAATAAGGGCCCCTGCAGGAGCCATAATCACTTCACTTGGAAAAGGAAAAAACGAACTTTCTATTGTCATACCGAGAAAAATCCCAAAATATCCTAATTGATTAATTATATTTAATATTCCTGCAATAATTCCAGTAAATAATTCTGTTATCATTTTCTTTTATTTAAAAGAGACTTTTTATAAAAAAACAACAAGTCAGAATAAAAAGGTATTTCCTTTATTTTATATTTTTTGATTTGATAAACCCAAATTCCAACAACAAATAATGTGCTTAAAAAATACCAAAAGATTTTATGGGTTACTTCAAAAAAAGAAGCATTGTTTAAAAGCATAAGTGAAAGAACAAAAATCCGAAGAACATTGAATATTAATAACGCTATAAAAGAAAGCAAAATTATTTTTAGTCGTTTTTTAATTTTTATTTTTGGAGTTGAAAGATTAAGTGCCAACAAAAGATAATATGCTGCACCTGCGACACAAGAAGATGTTATCTCAATTGCTATGTTATTGAAGATAATCATGTTTTCTGTTAAAAAGGCATTGAAAAACAGGCTTAATAAAAAATAAGTTAAATAAACTGTCAAAGGAGTAAAAATTATGTAAAAGAGGGCCAGATTGGGAATTGCAATCATAATAAGAAAAAAATATCTCAAGAGAAAATATGATTGAAAGGAAGTTTTCATAAAAAGAAAAAGAAAAGCGTGTTTAAAAGTTTAACACTTAACTATTGGCAATTTTAATTGCAACAATAATGATAATTATTATTAAGATAACATTAAAGATTCCAATTAACCATAAATACCAATTCTCTCCTAAAATTCTTGAGAATGAAAATTTGCTTTTTTCGCTAATTGAAATTGTTACTGGCTGTGTTAAAATCACTTTTCCTGTTGTTGGAGAAAGAACATTTACATTAAAAGTCTGCTCCCCTGAAACATCTTCTTTAATCTGAAAAGTTACATTAATTAAGTCTGAATTTCCTGCTGCAAGCGCCAAGGAAGTTTTGCTTAATTCAGCAGAAGACGCCCAGTCATTGTATCCTGAAATGCTTATTGTATAAGATTCAAGGGATTCTCCAAGATTTGTTAAATCAATCGTTGCAACAGCTGTTTCACCAGACTGTGCAGGGGTTTCAAGAGCGGCGGAAATAGAGATTGTATCGGCAAGGCTTTTGCCTCCTTGAACAGTTATAAAAAAGTCGTAAACTGCTTCGTCATTTTCTTGATTTTCATAAATATCATTATCCTCCATATCTTCATCATCATAAACAGTTAATTTAATCACATGAGTTTTTTCTTCTGCATCCACAGGAATAGGCAGAGAAAATGAAATTTTATCGCTGTCAAAAGACTTTAAGTCATCTAAATCAATAGTTTCAACAAACCCAAGTGTTCCGCTTCTAACCTCAATAAATAAATCCTCGCTGTCAATTCTGTCTTCACCAATGTTCCAAACATCTGCAGTTATTTCAACTGTTTCTCCCCTTTTAACAATTTCAGGAGCATCAAAATTTCTAATAATCACAAATTTTTCGTCAGTTCTAATCTCTATATCTTGGTCCTTAAAAACACAAGTATCATTTCCGTCTAAGATTCCTGCATTATTATCATCAATTTGTCCAAAAGCCCTAACATACAAAATATAATCTGTATCCCCTTCAGTGAGTTCATCGGGGTCAACTAAAAAATTAACTGTAACATCAATTCCATCGTCGTCTTCATCAATATCCACTTCATCATCGCTTAAGTCCATATCTTTTTCATCAACAGCACACTCGTTTGAAGTTTTATCCCACAAGCATATTTCTAATTCAATATTTTCAACATCCCAATTTCCTTTATTTTTGATTTCAAAAGTTATTTCCACTTCATCAAAAGGATACCAATAATTTTCATCATCTCCAAATCCTTTTTCTACTGAAAAATCCAAATTAGTAAGGTATAAGTCTCCTGGATTTCCTGCAAGTTCGCATTCTGAGCAAAAATCATCGCATTCTTTGGTTATTATTGTTGAAAAAGTTCCGCTTGTTTCATTTACCCCGCTTGAATTTGTAGCAATAATAAAGCCAGTTAAAGTATTTCCTCCTTTTCCAGCAAAATTGCTTATTGTTGCTGTGAGAATTTTTGATCCATTTGGATTAATTATAATATCTGAAATTGAAATTGAGCCAATATTTAAACTAGATTGATTAAAATAAACAGATTTATTTGCTGTTGTCCCAGTATAAGTTAAATTAAAGGTTACAGAAAATGAACCTGCATCTTCATCTACACTTGCTGGAGCATTTACATTTGAGATTGACAAATCTGCAGCACTTGCAAAACTTGCTAAAAGAATTAAACTAAAAATTCCTGCAAAGATAAAATTTAATTGTTTACTCATTTTGTTGTCATTTCAGAGTTACTTTGATTTATAAAGTTTTATGTTTTTTAAAATATACTTCATGAAGATTATTTATAATAAAAAAAGGGTCTTGAAAAAGATTTATATATCTGAAAAACTTAGAAAAAATAAAGAAAATGCCGATAAGATCCCAGGAAAATTTAATTGGAGCACTTGCATTTTTGGCAGGGGTAATTTTAGCAGTTGCTGTGGGGATTTTCTCAATAGTTCTTCCTGTTGAAACTCTTACAAATTATAATGCCCAGATTTATGGAACATTAATTGTTCTTGGAGTTTTAGTTGGATTTATGCACACTGCAGGAAAAGACTCCCAGACTTTTCTTTTGGCAGGAACTGCAGTAGTTATTGTGAGCAAATTTGGAATGGATAGTGTTTATGGAACATTGCTTGGAACAGGAATTGTAGATATTGTCAGAACTATTTTCGGAGCATTACTTGTTTTATTTGTTCCTGCAACGATTATTGTGGCATTAAAAACTGTTTTTAGTATTAGTAATATTTAATGAGAGTTAATTAAATCCCCCATATTCAAAATATTCAAAGAATTCATATCTATTCTTGGACAAGCAGAATTAATCCAGGATTGAATATGCGGAAAGTTTTCAAATTCTTTTATATTAATTTCATTTGCAATAAAAAAATATTTCTTTTTTTGCTTTAATTTATTTTTTAATGTAAGGGCTTTTTTAAGCCTCTGCTGACCATATTTTGTTGAAATTAAAATCCCAATTTTTTCTGCATACAAAAATTTCAAATAAGAAGTCTTTCTTTTTTGTTCTAATTTTTTAATTTCTTTTTCATTTATTAAAGAAAAATTGTTGTTGTCCAACAAATAAACTGGAAGTTTTGATTCTTTAGATAAAGAAACTGCATGAAATTTTCCATTGCTTATTAATAATATTGCTTTTGTGTTTTTGGGAAATTTTGGCTTACTGCACCCTAAAACTTGAATAAATTTTGTTATTTCATGGGTTAAAGAAAGAGAGTTTTTTATTTGCTCTGCAAGTTTTTTATATTGGATAGAATAAGCAATTGCTAATTTTTTTGGAAGTTTTTTTGCTATTTTAGAGAATTTAGTTTTATCTAAAGTCTTTCTTGAATAAGCTGGAATGAATAATGTCTTTGCCATGAAAAAAAGAAAAAGGAAGAGATTAAAAATGTTTAGATTGCAAAAAATTGATTTTTAAGGGAAATCAATAAGTATCTATTCCTTCTTTATTTTCTTGCTTTACTGGTTCTGGAGCTTCTTTATAGATTTTTGCAAAACTTGGCGTAACAATCACAATATTGTCATGTCCTGCAATGCTTCCTCCAAGAGCATCAACAGTTTTCTTTAATTTTGAAACTGCTCTTTTCAGTTCAATTGCATCTCTTTGCTTAAGTTGTTTAAAGTCAATTATCCCAATAGTATATTCTTCACGGATAGAATTCAAGATTTTATTAACATCTTCGTATTTTCTTAAAACAAACAACTTTACTGCCACCTTTTTTTCTTCCTGCTCTGCTCCCAAATCTAATTCTAAATAATTATCATCAAGAAAATCATCTTTTTGTTCGCCTGTTAAGGCACTCTTTATTTTTTCAAACATATTAATTTCAACTTCAAGAGATTTATAAAGATTTCGTAAGTCAGTTGTATATTTTACTTTTTAGCAGGCTTTGTAAGTTCATCTCTAATAGATTGAAGTTTTTCAGATAAAGCCTGTTCTTGATTATCTAATGCCTTAAGCCTTGTTTCAAAAAGTTTTTTCTTTGATTCGAGTTCTTCTTGGATTTTTTTCTTGTCTAATTTGAGCATCAAATTTCCAATAATTTTGTAAACATCTTCTTTAGATTTTTTAATTTCTTCTAAAGCGGACTCTGTTTCAGAAAGCTCCATTTGAAAAGCTTGTTTTTGCATTAAAATATTTTGAAGGTTTTGCTCTAAGAATTGCATTTCTTGAAGTTTTTGCTCTTGATTCTTCATCTTAAATTGCCTTTATTGTTCTCTGTTTTGTTCTCGGCTTATAGAAAATCTTGCTTCCGCAATGAGGACAAACAAATCTTTTGTCAAGCTCTTCGCTTTTGATTTTCTTTTCGCATTTGAAACACTTGTAAGTTACCATTTTTAATCTAAATAAAAGGCATCTGAAGCAAATTTTTTATTGCATTTAGAGCAATTCCAAATTCCACTTGCAAGCCTTTTGACTCCGAGTTTTTTGCAAAAAGGGCATTTTTGTTTTTGTCTTTGTTTTTCTTCTGTTTTAACAAGCCTTGCTCTGACTGACCTTCCATATCTTGCTCCAAATCTTCCGGCAGATTTTGTTTTTTTTAATTTTGTTGTCATTTTTCTTTTCTTAATTGATACATTTTACCAAAAATGGGGCTGCCCGGATTTGAACCGGGGTCATGAAGTCCCAAACCTCATAGGCTAACCAGGCTACCCCACAGCCCCCAATAAATATCATGAGCCTTAGGCATTTATAAAACTACCTTTGGCCTATTCCTTGGGGGCAGGAGGTTCTTCTTTAGGAGCTTCTTATTCACCAGAAGGAGCCTCTCCTTCTTGGGCTTCCTCTTGTTTAGCTCCTTCTCCAGCCTTAGCTTTTTCTTCTGCTTCTGCAGCCGCAGCTTCTTCTTCAGCTTTCTTTTGCTGTTCTTGTTTAGCATGCAATTGCTTAAAGTAAGCGTCTAATTTTTTCCTTTTCTCAGGAGATTCTTCTGTTTTTTCTTCTTGAATTTCTTTATCATATTTTCCTTCTTTAATTTCTTGACATGCCTCTGGAGCAAGCTTATTTTCAATTAATAGCCCTAAACTTGTGCATGTTCCTGCAACAGATAAAACTGCTGCTTTAAGGTCTTTTGCTAAAAGGTCTGGCTGTTTTGTTTTTGCAATAGATATTAATTGTTCAATTGAGACATTTCCTGCTTGAAGTTTTGCCTGTTCTCCTGAGCCTTTTTCAATTCCCAATTCTTTTTTTAATAATTCTGAAACAGGAGGAGAAAAAACCTGCACTGAAAACTCTTTTGTTCCAGGGTCAACATCTAAAGCAACAGGAACTTTTAATCCTTTAAATTCTTTAGTTGCTTCATTAACTTGAGAAATAACCTGCCCCATATTAATTCCCATTGGACCAAGTTGCTGACTTAAAGTAGGTCCTGGGCTCATGCTTCCTCCTTCCACTAATAACTTAATTATTGGCATTTTCTTCTTCCTCCTTTTCTCCTTCACGCCTTATAACTTTTACGTTATCTATTTTCATAGTAACTGGAAGTGGAACAACTGCTCCAAGCAAACTCACAACAATTTCTCCTTTCTGCTTGTCAATACGGGTAACTTTTGCTTTTTCTCCTTTTAACGTAGAACCAATCATTTCAACAATGTCCCCTTCTTTAATTGTGATGTTTTCTATTGATGGCTCAATCATTCCTTTGATTTCTTCATAAGAAATTGTTTTTCCAATTATCCCTTTAACATAGGGAAGATTAAATACTGCTTCTTCTGCAGATTCTCTGTCTTCTGCTTCTAAAAAAATATAACCCTTTAATCCATGAGGAATTGCAACAGAATGAACTGCAAGAGATTTCTTTTTAGCTTTTTCAGAAATCATATCCACTGCATTTTCTTCTTTATTTGTTGTTACTTTAATCACGAAAATCATAGTTTGCTCCAGCTACTCCTTAATTCTTAAAGAAGTAGTATCTTTAAGTAAAATTAAGGGTTTAAAAGATTATTGGTTTTATAAAATTTTATTTGAAAAAACCTTTAACAAGCAAGGAAATAAAAAAACCCATTGCTCCGAGTATGAGAATTCCAATAGCTGCAACTTTTGCAATAGTATTATATTCTTTTTTAGTTGGTTTTCTCATTACATGCCAAACTCTTTTGCATTTAACTAAAAACAATTTTAATTTTTCCATGATTTAAAAAGAGGCAGAGGGTTTTTAAAATTATTCAAAAAATTCTATTCCTAATTCCTCTTCTATTTCTTTGTGCTGGAGCTCTTCCATAGGTATTGTCTGGCCGGTTATCTGGTCGCTGTGCACGCCAGTTACAATTAGCAAGACCCGGATTGTTTTCTCCATGTCTGCTGAAAGTTTTGCCCCCCAGATAATCTTTGCATCTGGGTCAAGCTTATTTGCTACATTTTCAATTATTGTTTTACATTCATCTAAACTCATGTCATTTCCACCAATAATATTCACTAATGCTCCAGAAGCATTTGAAATATCAACATCTAAAAGAGGATTTTCTACTGCTTTTTCAACAGATTCCTTGGCTCTGTTTTCAGAATCTGACTCCCCCAAGCCAATTAAAGATACCCCCCCATTTGACATTACTGCCTTAATATCTGCAAAATCAAGATTTACTAATCCCGAGGTTGTTACTAATTCGGTTACCCCTTTTACAGCATTAGTTAAAATCTCGTCAGCAATTTTAAAGGCAGTTTGCAGAGGCAAATCTGGGGCTAAGCCAAGCAAGCGGTCATTAGGGATTACAATTAAAGTATCTACAACAGATTCCATTTTTTCAAGCCCAATTTGTGCATTTTCCACTCTTTTTCTCCCTTCAATTGAAAAAGGCATAGTTACAATTCCAATTGTCAGAGCCCCTTGTTTTTTTGCAATTCTTGCTACTTCTGGTCCTGCTCCCGTCCATGTTCCTCCTCCAAGCCCGCAAGTTATGAAAACCATGTCTGCATTTCCAATTTTCTTTTTTATCTCTGATTCAGATTCTTTTGCAGCTTCCTGGCCTATTGAAGGATTGCTTCCAGAACCAAGCCCTTGAGTCAGCTCTCTTCCAATTAAAATTTTCTGGTCAGCATTTGCATAAAGCAAGTCCTGGGCATCTGTATTAACTGCAATTAATTCTCCCCCTTTAATTCCAATTTCTTTCATTCTGCTTAGAGAATTATTTCCTCCTCCTCCAATTCCGATTACTTTGATTTTTGCAGATTGTTTTTTAAGAATTTCTTCTAATTCTCTATCTATTTCTTGAATTTCTTGAGATAGGGCTTGAGGAGAAGCATTTTCCTGAAAAGATGGCGGATTCTCCTCTTTTGGATAAATTTCTTCCATGAGTTAAAAAGAGTAAAGTTGTTTATAAAAATATATGTAATAAATTAGAAGAATATTTTAGAGGCAATTAAAGATTAGCTGGTTTAACTACTAAATCTAATCCAAAAACTTCCTTGTATTTGTCTTTAAAAAGCTCAACAAATTCTTTCATTTCTTTTGGAACATTAAGAATGAGTTTTTTATCTTTAACTTCAAATTTAAAATCTTGTTTAAATAAAAAATCATTAAATGCTCTAATTTGCTCTTGCTTTTTGTCAACTTTTCTTAAAATTTTGATTTCATAAGAGACTTCTTTTCCAGCCAGAGGATGATTAAAATCAACTAAAATTCTTCCTCCATTTACAGAAAGAACTTTTGCAGACTTTCCGTCAAAATTAAAAACTGCTCCTGGAAAAGGATTCAATTTATTTTCTTTGAAAACTCTTGCAGGAACAATTTGAATTGCTTTTTGCTCTCTTTTCCCAAATGCTTTTTCTGGAGTTAAATCAATTTCATATTCTTTTCCTATTTCTTTTCCAATTAAAAAGTCGTCCAATGCATCAAGAAACATTTTGTGTCCCAAAGCAAAAATAAATGGCTTAGCTTTTGCTTCTGGATTTAATTTTTTCAACTCTTTTTCAACATTGGTGTCAAAAACATCTCCACTATCTTTTATTTTCCCAATAAATTCAATTTCAATAAAATCATTTTTACTTGTTTTCATAGGGCTAAAACATTTGAGGTGTTTAAAAAAGTTTGTAAAAAATGCAAAAAGATTTATAAACTAAAAGTAATTTTTTGACCTATGGTTTTAAAAATTATCAATGCTACTGAAGCAAAAGTTGGGACAAACATTATTGTTGACGGCAACCCTTGTGTTGTAAAAAAAATGGATGTTTCAAAAACCGGAAAACATGGACATGCAAAATGCAGAATTGAGGCAGTAGGTCTTTTAGATGGAAACAAAAAAGTGTTTGTTGTTCCAGGGCATGATAAATTTGAAGTCCCTTTAGTAGACAAAAGAAAGGGGCAGGTTCTTTCAATTTCCGGAGATAGTGTCAGTGTTATGGATATTGAAAATTTTGAAACATTGGAAATGGAATGCAAAGACCCCGAAGTAAAAGAGCAGTTAAATGAAAATAATAATGTTGAATATTGGGATATTGAGGGAGTTAAGATTATAAAAAGGAAGATATAAAGACAAGAGTTCTAATTTCTTCAAAACATTTAAAAACGATTTTTCTCATCAAATTATAGAAAATGGCAACAAAAATACCTGAAGCCCAGAATAGAATGTTTAAGAATGTTTTTGTATGTAAAAACTGCCAGAGCAAAAGAAAGGCTGAACCATTAAAAATCCTTGAAAAAAAAGTCAAATGCAGAAAATGTGGAAAAAAGGCATTTAGACCTTTAAAAAAGAAATAGTGATAAAATGGGTTTTTTTATAACAGACATTAGTTTACTTATAGCTTTTGCTTTATTTGTTGCAATTTTTCTTTCAAAAAATAAAAAAAATCTTGGAAAAGAAGGCTCTATGATTTTATATAGAACTCAATGGGGGGTTAAATTTATTGATAAAATTGGAAATAAGTATAAAAAAACCTTGAAAACCCTAAGTTATTTTTCTATTTTTGTTGGGGGAATTTTAATGGTTTCTATGATTTACCTTATAACAAGAAGCGTATGGAATTATATAACTACTTCTATTTCTGAAATGATTAATGCTCCTCCAATTATGCCATTGATTCCTTATTTTCCCCAGTTATTTGGATTAGAGAGTTTTTTTCCACCATTTTATTTTACTTATTTTATCCTAGCAATTGTAATTGTAGCTACAGTTCATGAATTTGCTCATGGAATTTTTGCAAGAAGATATGGAATTAAAATCAAGTCAACAGGATTTGCATTTTGGAAATATTTTCCTGCTTTTTTTGGAGCATTTGTAGAACAAGATGAAAAGCAAATGAATAAAGGATCTAAGTTTGAGCAAATGAGCATTTTATCTGCAGGAGTTTTTGCAAATGTCTTAACTGCAGTTGTTTTTGGTTTGCTAATGATATTGCTTTTTTCCCAGGCATTTAGTGCTTCAGGAGTCCAGATTTCAAATTATGCTTTTGATGTCATTAATGCAAGTGAAATCCAAAAAATTGAAAATATTGGGGGGGAAGGATTTATTGAAATAAAAACAGAAAATACCAATTATCTTTTAACACCAGAACTTTTAGAAAAACAGCAAGATAGAGAACTTCTCATTGTTTTTTATAATTCTCCTTTGATTAAAAATAAAATACAAGGAACAATTAAAAAAATCAACGGAGAGGAAATTAAAGATATTTGGAAACTTAGAGAGGAATTGGAAAAGTATTCTTCTGGAGACAAGATTCTTTTAACTACAAAAAAATCAGGAATTGAAAAAGAAAATGAAATTATCTTAGGAGAGCATCCAGAAAATTCAAGCCAGGCATTTTTAGGATTTAACACTTATAGCCGACCAGATAATTTTATGCTATCCATGATGTTTGCATACCGCCTACAAGATATTTATGAAACTGCAAATGAATTTAATTGGTTTGTTTATTATTTGTTTTGGTGGATTATTGTAATTAATCTGCTTGTTGCATTATTTAACATGCTTCCCTTAGGAATTCTGGACGGAGGGAGATTTTTTTATCTTGGAATTTGGGCAATAACAAAAAATGAAAAAATTGGGAAAAAATTATTTGTTTTTGCAACTTATTTTCTTTTATTTCTTCTTGCTGTTATGATGAGCAAGTGGATTTTTAGGTTTTTTTAATCCCAAAATTTATAATGCTTTTATTTCTTGAATTTTTATGATTCCAAAGAAGGTTAGAGACATTTTGAAGAAACAGCACTACGGGCTTGTTGGAAAACATTCTGCAGTGCAAATCTGCAGATGGACAAAGAGGTCTATTCGGGGAGAAGGAGTTTGTTATAAAGAGAAATTTTATGGAATAAAAAGCCACCAATGTTGTCAGATGACTCCGGCAGTAGTGTGGTGTCCAAATAAATGCCTGCATTGTTGGAGAGCAGTGGAATTAACTCTCGGAGATAAACTTCAAGGAAAGATAGATTCTCCAAAAGAAATTATTGAAGAATGTATTAAAGTCCAAAAAAAACTTCTTGAAGGATTTAAAATATTGCCTGAAACAAGGAAGATTACAAAAAGCAGAGCAGATATGAAAAAATGGGAAGAGGCTCAAGAACCAATGCAGTTTGCAATTTCGCTTTCAGGAGAACCTACTGTTTATCCAAAAATAGGAGAGTTGATTAAAGAGCTAACAAAAAGAGGTAAAACAACTTTTCTTGTTACAAATGGACTTTATCCAGAAGTTTTGAAAAAACTTGAAAAAGAAAATAAACTCCCTACTCAATTGTATATTTCAGTTAATTCTACAAACAAAGAATCTTATGAAAAGTTTCATAGAAGTTCAAAAACAGATGCATGGAAAAAGTTTAATAATAGTTTAGAAATATTTCCCTTACTTAGAAAAAAGACAAGAACTATTTTTAGGATTAATTTAATCAAAGACCTAAACATAAAGGAGATTGGGGGATATAGCAGATTAATTAAAAAAGCAGACCCTTTATTTATAGAGGTTAAAGGATTTATGAGTGTTGGTTTTGCTCGACAAAGATTGGGCTATGAGAAAATGCCTCGTTATGAGGAAATGAAAGAATTTTGCAAAAAATTAGTTGAAAATTTGGGGGGGGATTTTGTAATTCTTGATTCTCATGAAAGAAGCAGGGCTTTTGTTATTGGACGAAAAAAAGAGAGGAGAAGATTGAAAATAAAATGAATAAAAAACCAATTAGTAAAGGGAGAATTCATGTTGGAAAGTTTTTTCCTGGTGAAGAAAAAGTCTATGCTTCTTTTTGTGCAGACGGAACAATCAAACTTTTTAATGAGGAGACTTTTATCTTAGGTTATAAAAAATATTCTGAAGGTTATGATTTTAGAAATGCGGGAGATAGGGCAAAAGAAAGAGATGTTTATAGAAGAATAGATATGAAAAAACTAGACAAGCAAGGAAGAATAAGGTTAAGCAAAATTGTTTCGTGGAAATTTGCAGAAATTGGTTGGAGTAGTAAAGGGTGGGTTGAATTGAGAAGGGTTGCTTAGAGATCAATAACCCCTTCTTTTGTTAAAGCTGCGAATCTTATTCCAACAGGAAGATTAATCAGGGCAGAAATAAGTGCCATGTGCTCTTTTCCGTCGCCAGAGGCGATTGTTACGGCAACTTCCAAGTCTTGAAATTTTCCCTTTAATTTTTTTGAGAGGTCATCTCTAAGGTCTTTTAATTTTTGGCTAAAATCAACTTTGATAAATTCAAATTCTTTTTCATGCTTAAAATTATCTTTTGCAAAACTATCTCCGATAATAAAAATCTTATCCCACTCTCCATATTTCATAAGTCCTGAGACTTGCGCCCAAGTCCCTTCTCCTTTTGAAAGCAATGCTACAAGCTCCATAAAAGAGAAAATTAAGGTTTGTTTTTAAGGATTGTTGTGTTTTAAAGAAATTCTTCAGCGTCGGTTTTAAACTAAAAGGTTCTTTCACAAAAAATAGGGGCAGAGGGGATTATTAAGTTAAGAAATAAAATCCCCTCGTGCAAAGCTAGAAAAAGAGATAAATTTATAAATAAAAAAAGATTAAGTTCGTTATAAAAAGATGGTGGAAAAAAGAGCGTTTATTTTTGTAGGGCTTTTAATTCTTTCACTAGCAATTGTGTTTGCAGCCATAACTACTACAACCAGCAATGGTTTAACCATGCTAAACATTAGTGAAGATGTAAGCACTGTTTATAACATTACAGTGAGCAATACGAATACTGCTGCTGATTCAAATATTTCTTCAGTGTTTATTGTTATTCCAAACAGCTTTACTATAACAAACAGCACAAATGGAACAAGTGGAACAACCCTTCCCTTTGAGAGTTCTGTAATGGGAACAAACATTATATTAAACTGGACAAATGTAACTTACTTTGCTGTAAATAATAATACAGAAACTTCATTCTGGTTCAACTTAACTGCTGCAACTCCCGGCTATTATAATATGAGTGTAAGGGCTCAGAATGAAACGGGAATTTATGAAACAAATATTACTTTAATTGTAAATGATACAACTATCCCCTCTACAATAAACTATGTTGGGTTTACTCCAGCAAATAACAGTAATTTGGGATATTCTAGTATTTATGTAAATGTGAGTGTAACGGATAATGGGGTTATTAATACAATAAGAATAAACTTATTGAATTCAACTTTTGATATAGTAAATTGGACCAATGTTACTGGAGATAGTACGTCTTGGACGATGAATATTTCTGGTTTAGCGGACGGAGTTTATTATGTAAATGCTACTGTAAATGATACTGCAAATAATATTAATCGAAGTTTGAATAGAAAGTTTACAATTGACACTACTGCTCCTACAGTTGCATTTTCATGCACCCCTAATTCTATTTCTGCTGGAGGAACAATAACCTGCACTTGTACTGGTGCTGACGGAGGGTCGGGAGTTGCGACAACCTTATTTAATTCTACTCCTTCCACATCAACTGCGGGAACATATAGTGAATATTGCATAGTTACAGATTCTGCAGGCAATTCTGTTACCTCTTCTGTTGTGACTAACACAGTTATTGGAGGCGGGGGAAGTCCTCCTATAAATTCTGGGGAAAATTTAGGAGTACCAACAAGCATTGATACAAATGTTTGGTCTAAAGTTGAAGCAGGAAAAGAAATTATTATAACAAATCTCGATACAAATTCTGGGATTAAAGAAATTAAAATAACTCCAAATGCAGAAGTAAATAATGTAAAAATGGTTGTTAAAGGCTATGCTGAAAAACCTTTAGGAGTTTCTGTGGAAAAGAATGGATTAGTTTATAAATATTTTGAGATAGATGCTCCTCTTTTAGTGAACAAAATTCAAGAAGCAAAAATTCAGATTAAAGTAGAAAAATCTTTCTCAGACAAAGATTTGATTGGTTTATACAAATTTAATGAGGCTGCAGAAGTTTGGAATGAGCTGGAAACCGTATTTGTAAAGGAAGAGGGAGAGTTTTATTATTATGAGGCAATGGTTGATTCTTTTAGTTACTTTGCAATTTCAGAAAAATCTCAAGTTGAAAGTGGAGGGGGGGGAGGAATTGTAGAAAAAAATGGGGATATTTTTACTAAAGGAGAGGAAGGAAGAAGTTCTCTTTGGGGGATTTGGGCAACTATCCTTGTTGTAGTAGTTATAATTATTAGCTTAGTTATTAAAAAAAGAAATAACAAGATTTAAATACCCTTTTTTGATTGAAACCTTAATCGTTTGAACCATATCGTTAGTGCATATTTTCTATGGCGCTGGTGTATAAAATGGGAGATTACGAAATCCAAGATTTCGGCCTGACTCCAAACCGAGCGTGGTCGTTTGTCGTGGGAGATTATTAAGATGGATTTAAAGGCAGAATTAAAAAAAGCTCTAGCAGAATTAAGAAAAAGTAAAGAAAGAAAATTTGACCAAACAGTAGAATTAATTATAAATCTGCAAAAATTTGATGTTAAAAAAAATGCCCTAAATATTGTTGTAAATGTTCCATATAAAATTAAAGAAAAGAAAATTGCTGCGTTTCTTCAGGCAAAAAGCCCCTTTGTTGATACAATCTCTTTAGAAGAATTTAAAAAATATTCTGACAAAAAACAAGTGAAAAAGCTTGTTAAAAAATATGACTTTTTTATGGCTCAAGGAAGTGTAATGCCAAAAGTTGCTACTACTTTTGGGCGTGTGCTTGGTCCTGCGGGAAAAATGCCTTCTCCTCAATTAGGAATTATCCTTAATGCAGATGAAAAATCAATTAATGCTGTAAAAGCAAAAGTCAATAATAGTATTAGAATAAAAACAAGCGAGCCAAGTATAAATGTTGCAATAGCAAAACAAAGCCTTAAAGATGAAGAAATTATTGAAAATGCTCTTGCAGTATATAATGCAGTAATAAAGAATCTTGCAAGGGGAACTGACAATATTAAGAATATTGAAATTAAATTTACCATGACAAAGCCAATTAAAATTAGGGTAAGAGAATGACTCCAAAAAGACAAACTCCAATTCCAGAATACAAGAAAAAACTAGTAGCAGAGCTTGTTGATTTAATTAAAAACAGCAGAACAATTTTGCTTGCTTCTGTAAAAAATCTTCCTGGACCACAATATCAGCAGATTGTTAAAAAAATCAGAGAAAAAGCTTTTGTAAAACTTCCGAAAAAAAACTTATTTATTCGTGCTATTGAGGAAACAAAAAACAATGAATTAAAAAAACTAGAGGAGATTTTTAAAGACAGCACAGCAGTCTTATTTTCAAATTCAGATTCTTTTGATTTAGCTGCAGACTTGCTTCAAAACAAATCTCCGGCAAAGGCAAAGGCAGGCCAAGAAGCTCCAGAAGACATTAGAATTGAAGCAGGACCAACTGATTTGCCTCCAGGCCCAGCTATTTCAGAATTAGGGGCAGTTGGATTGCAAGTTGAAGTTAAAGACGGAAAAATAAGCATCAAAGAGCCAAAAGTTATAGTGGAGAAGGGTCAGGAGATTACTCAAGCTGCTTGTGACATTATGAGTAAACTTGATATAATGCCTTTTTCAATTGGTTTTATTCCCTTGAGTGCATATGATACTAAGGAAAATAAATTTTATGAAGAAATAGAGATAAATGCAGAGGAAGCAATTTCTGAATTAAGAGAAATGTATGGGAAGGCTCTTGCTTTTTCAGTAGAGATTGGTTATACTTCAGAAGACACAATCAAATTCTTAATTGGAAAAGCAGCTTCGCATGAAAAAGCATTAGAAAAATTTGAAGAAGAAACTTCAAGTGAGGAAAAGGAAAATAGTGAAGAGAAAAAAGATGAAGAAAATAAGGAAACAAAAGAAAATTCTGAAAAGAGAGAAGAAAATACAAATGAAAAAGGAACTACTATAAAAACTGAAGAAGGCAATGCCTCAGAAGAGAGAAAAGAGAATCAAACTCCAACAGAAAATAAATCGTCTGATGAATCGCGGGAATCGAGCACAGATGGAAAATCTGCTGGAGAGGAAAAATAAATGGAATACGTCTATGCTGCACTTTTGTTGCACAAACTTGGCAAAGAAGTGAATGAAGAAGGAATAAAAAGTGTAGTTGCAGCTGCTGGTGCTGAAGTTGATGACTCAAAAGTCAAATCTTTAGTTGCTAGCTTAAAGGGTGTTGATATTGCTACTGAGCTTGAGAATGCAAGTTTGGTTGCTGCTGCTCCGGCAAGTTCTGGAGATGCACCTGCTGAAGGCGAAGAAAAGAAAGAAGAAGCGCCTAAAGAAGAAAAGAAAGAAGCTGCAGCAGAAGGATTGTCTGCTTTGTTTGGTTAAACATAATTTTTATTTTAATTAGACAGGCAATCCTCACACTTTTAGTTTGAACTAGGGGAGGTGTATTTTCTTAGTAATCTTTTTCACTAATTTATAACTATCTGTCCAAGAAGTATAAGCGTTCCGTCCTTGAAATATTTCTTTGAATTTTTCATAGGGAATTTGATCTTTGTTGTATCTATTTAGAGCATGAAACATTTTTCTTATACTCCTTTTTCTAATAAGCTTGTGTTTCCAGAAAATTCTAAATCCAACCAAGTCTACTCCTTTTGAGAAGGAGATTATTTTTGATTTTTTGGGATGTAATTCCAATTTTAATCTGTTTTGCAAAAAAAGATTTACTTCATCTTTCCAAATTTCAAGCTGTTTTTTTGATTTGTGAAGAAGGACGAAATCATCAACATAGCGGAGATAATACTTGCATCTTAATTTATTCTTTACAAAATAATCTAAATCATGCAAATAAACATTAGCAAAAAATTGAGAAGTTAAATTACCTAACGGCATGCCTTTTCTATTAATAGAACTGCGTGCCTCTCTCTCTCTCTCTCTCTCTCTCTCTCTCTCTCTCTCTCTCTCTCTCTCTCTACGATTCTCCTTATCAGCCAAATGACTTTTTTATCTTTAATTTTTCTTTGAATAATCCCAAAAAGAACAGGGGGATCAATTTCTTGAAAATAATGTTTTATGTCGCATTTTAAACAAAAAGCAGAGGATTGAAGGTTATTAGTAATTTTTCTTTTAAAAAGCTCGAACCTTTTAATAGCAAAGAGATTTCCCTTTTCTTTTTGATTTGCACAAGAAAGATTTTGTAAAAATAGGTTCAAGGATATTGCAAATTGCGTGGTGGGCCACCCGGTCTCTAAAATCTGATTTTGAAATTTTGCGAGTTTTTGGGTCTTGTAAAATAAATGTTTTGAGTGGTTGTGGAAAATAAATTAAGGTCATTAGTTCAAATCTTAATTGTCTTAAATTTTTACCTAGTTGTTTTTCAAATTCAATTACATAATCTTTTTTTGTTTTCCCTTTTCTTGCCTTTTTGTAGGCAAGAACAAGATTTTTCCATTCATAAATTTTGTAATAAATATTTTCACAAATTTGCATTTTAAACCTGGCTGGCGGAGCAATTCTGCCATTGCTGTTATAGTTATCAAGATTCCTGTTGTTGCAATTCCAGTTCCTGTTGTTCAGATAAGCTCTTGCAAGGGAAATAATAGCCAATTATATCAATTAGGTCATTTTGGACTTCACTGAAATTTCTCGTAAGAAATTTCTGTATTTTATGGCTTAAAAGAAACTAAAATAATGCACTAGTAAATTGGCGTATAGCCCAGCCACCCAACATGGCTAGGAATGTTAGAAAGAATTTCTTATTTTTAAATTAATCGTCTTGTAAATGTTGTTTTACAAATTCGTAATTTCCTGGAATTTTGGCTTTTTCAAAAGCTTGTCTCCATTTCTCATTAGTAGAACCTAATGTTAAATTTTTCGGCGCGTCTTCCCACCCCACCCCCACTATCCTGCCATTGCTGTAAGGGAGATCAAGATTCCTGACGTCGCAACCCCAGTACCTGTCGATCAGATAAGCTCTCGCAAGGCCTCTTTTTCTTGATCTAATATCCCAATTAAATTCTTCTAAATCTAAAATATTCTCTCTTGATGCGGAATCATTTAAATTAAAAACAAGACCATAATCTGATCCAGGATGTTCAACAGGTTTAGCTAAAGTTGAAAAAGGAATTAATTTTCCGGTTCCTAATTCTATTCCTCTTTCTTGTAGCTGTTCTGCCAATGTTCTGGCTAGCAAGTCATTTGGGTTATAGGAATCTTCTTCAGTAACTAATGCTAATCCAAAATCAACCTCGTTTCCTCTTAAAAAAGAAGGGTCTCTTGAAATTGCTTGTTCAATTTCTTGTCTTGTGGCAGGAGTATCTTTATTTGGGAGAATTCCTTGTGCACTTGAATCTAAGTGTGCAAATTGTAAAATAATAAAAGGTGAACTTACTGCAACCAATCCCCCTTTTGAAGAAACTCTTTCATTGCCTTCTCCAAGTGTTGCTCTTGCTTTTTCAGAATTATAAGACTTTACTGATTCTCTATACTCTTCCAAACCAGAATCATCTAAGATTCTTACTCTTTGTGAAATTAAATAAACTTTGTTGGTCATTATTTTTAAAGAAAATATCTCTTTATAAAGTTTTCTGTTTTGTTACCTTTCTTAAATAGTTACGAAAAAATTTATAACTCTCCCTAATCCTCCCAAAACATGCAAACAGTAGAAATCTTTGCAACGCTCTGTATTGTCTCTCTGATCTTTATTGGTTTTACTCCTTTAGGAAGTGATATGTGGAAAATCCCCCTTGCTTTTGCAGTTATCTTTGGTTTGTTCTGGTGGAAGAGTCGATAACCCTATAGGATAGAAATAATTAAAAGGTAAAATTAATTTAAAAAGAGATGAATTATGATATAAAGGGTGTTTTTATTCGCCCTTTAGGGGGGAATGGAATTTTTGATGGATATGGTTTAAAACATTATAAAGGTAAAATAAGGGGCGAATTAAATGATGCCTATGGTCCTTCAGGTATTGTTGGAAAATTAAATACAAAAGAGGGTCAAATGGTCTTTGATAAAAGGTATTTAGATAGGACAGATAAAATTAAATATTTATTTGAAAAAAATAAACAAGGTATTTGGGTTGGGGGATACAATTTTGGAGAAATATTTAGTGGAGAAGCTTTTTGTGAGGGGATTGTTACCGGAGAGAGTTTAAATTTGATTGGGAGAAAATTGCAAGGACAAGGAGAATGTCTCCAATTGGTGCAGATGAATGGGCTAAAGGAATGTTAAATGACATGGTCAATGAAGGATGGCTTGAAGTTGTTAGAGTTGATGAAACTGGTGAACAATTTGTAAAACCTTCTAATCATCCTCCGATAAAAGAACTCACAAGTAACCAATAATCTTTATAAGACCCCCTTAATTGTTTTTCTTACTTAAAATGTGGTCGCTTTATGAAGAAGATAAATTTCTTGAGCCTTTGTGCTTTTCTAATGGAAAATCTCAAGCAGACATAGTGAAAGAAGTTTTAGAAGCAGTAGAAAATGGGCACAAGCATATATTTATTCAAGGAGTCTGTGGAACTGGAAAGTCTGCAATTGCCCTTAATATTGCCAGAAAATTAGGAAAGGCTTCAGTAGTTGTTCCAATAAAAAACCTTCAATGGCAGTATAAAGGAGATTATGAAAGCAAGAAATATTTAAAAAATGCAGAAGGAAAAAAACTAAAGATAAGTGTAATTACTGGAAGAAAAAATCATTCTTGCAAATTTCTTGAGTATAATAAAAAAGCAATTCCTGTTGAAAAAAAAGAAGTTGATTCAACTTTAGATATTTTTGATAAAACAAGAGAAGAGGTTTTTGAAATGATTTCTCAGGATTCTTCTGCAGATAATCCAAATATCCCGTGCAAAATTGAAATAAAAGAGAAAAACTGGCCAAAACTAAAGAAATATTTATCCCAGAATAAAGACGTGGATTCAAGCGAATTCAAAGAAATAGGCGACGTAAAAAGAGCGAGCATCGCAGCAGTATGCCCTTATTGGTCCCCTGTTTTGCCAGAGGAGTATGAATTCAGGCAACAAAGCCTTGCTAATGCAAAAAAATCTTTTTTTACGGGAATTAGTGGAAAGAAATATATTCACTATGTGCGATGTCCTGGATGCAGTTATTATGAACAATTTGAAAAATATGTAAATTCAGATGTTTTGGTATTTAATTCCTTAAAATACAAATTAGAATCGCTTCTTGGAAGAAAACCAAAAACTGCAGTAGAGATAATTGATGAATGCGATGAATTTTTAGATAATTTTTCTAATTCAGAGACCATTAACATTAACAGGCTTCAATCTGCTTTAACTTATGCTTTTGGAACAACAGAGCTTTTTGATAAAATTCAAAAAGAACTTGGAGAGCTTTTAATGTTTTTGAAAAAAAATGAAAAAATCCTTCAAGCAGCAGAAAATGGAGAAATAATTCCCCTTAAAGAAACAGGGCTTTATGATATATTGAAGATTCTTGTAAAAAATCCAGAATTTTTTGATGACCTTGATGAAGAAAGCTATCTTTTTGATGTTTTAAAGATTGCCAAAATGTTCCAAGGATTTGAAAATGAAACTTATCTAACAATTGAAAAGCAGGAAGAAATATTAAAGATAAATCTCGTTACAACAAATCTTGCAAAAATGTTTGAATCAATTGTCGGAAAAAATGAATTAATTGTAATGATGTCTGGGACCCTGCACTCTGAAAGTGTCTTGAAAAACATCTTTGGATTAAAAGAGTTTATCACAATTGAAGCAGAAACTCAAAACCAAGGGAATATTAAAATTAAAAAAACTGGGCTTGAAATAGACTGCAAGTATTCTAATTTCTCATGCGGAAAATATTCAAGAGGAGAATATTTGAGAGCATTAGACAAATGCATTGAGATTGCAGAAAAGCCCTTGCTGGTTCATGTTCAGGCATTTAAAGACCTTCCAAAAAAAGAGGAAATTGAATCTTTTAACTTAAGAAACCTTATTTCTCTGGAGAAATTAAAAGAACTTCAAGCAGAATCCGGAGAAGAAAGGATATCAAAATTTAAACAAGGGGAGATTGATGTTTTATTCTCAACTCAGGCTTCACGAGGAGTTGATTTTCCTGGAGGGCAGTGCAAAAGCATTATATTTACAAAATATCCAAATCCAAATGTCCAAGATGCTTTTTGGAAAATTTTGAATAAAACACACCCTCAATATTACTGGGATTTTTATAGAGATAAGGCCAGAAGAGAGCTTTGGCAAAAAGTTTACAGAGGAATTAGATTTAAGGAAGACAAAGTAAATGTTCTTAGTCCTGATATAAGAGTGTTAGAGGGATTTGAAAAAAAGGCATAAACGCCCCCGCCAGTGCTCGCAAACTCACTCGGACTTTTAAGATTGACTTTGTGATTAATTCTCGTGAACTTGCTCGTCGAACCATCAGAAAAAGAAATTTTGAATTTAACAGGCATCAATTCTGAGAGAATGGGGCACAAGGCCCCATTTACGCCCCCGCCAGGAATCGAACCTGGGAGCCCAAAGGGCCTCGGTCTCAAGCCGAGTGCAATACCATTATGCGACGGAGGCTTTTTCTGCGAAAAGGCGTTCAATCCTTAATTGAACCAGAATTTTGCAAGCAAAATTCTTCACTACATCTTTTAAAAAAAGACGTAGAGGCATCAACAAAAAATAAGAAGATTAGATTTTAAAGTTTATGCTTTAACCAAAAATTCTTTTCCACCAGGGCTTTTTTATTGTGATTGGACGATTATATTCATCTATGATTTGGTATTTAATTTTTGGTTTTTCTTTTAAAACAGGGGCTTTTTTTGCAAGGTCTAAATTTACTTTTTTAATTGCAAGCTCAACTGCGCTTCTAGAATATCCTTGGCTAATTAACGCCCATTTAAGAGCCTCTTCCGTATACCCCTTTTTCAGATTTTTCTTGAAATATTCTACAATGTTTTTTCTTGGGCTTGTTTCCATTGAAAAAATAATTATAAGAAGTTTAAAAGATTAGTTGTGATTATTTGAAAGTAATTGGCTTATTTTTTTTATAAAAATAGAGAGCTGCTTTTAATCTCTGTTTTGATTCAGCATAAATTGTCAAAAGCTTGTCTCTTTTTTTAATTTTTTCTCCTGTTTTAATAAAAAGGTCTAATCCTGCTCCCTTGTCTTCAGGACTGCCTGCAATCCTTGCAAGAGAGTTAATGGCTTTATTATTAATTTCTTTTATTTTTCCAGATTTAATTGAAAGAATTTCTTTTTTAAATTTCCCTAGTTTCGGCTCTTTAACTTTTCCTCCTTGAGCTTTTATTATTTGCTTAAATTTATCAAATGCCTTTCCAGAATAAAGAATCTCTTGAGCTAAAAATACTCCTTTTCCTTTTTTTGTTTTTTTAGTTACTTCAAATATTGCTCCTGCAAGAAGCAGGGATTTTTTTTCTAAATCCCCTGGACCCTGTTTTGTTGGGTCTAAAATTCTTATTACATCTCTTATTTCCAGTGCAGGGCCGACCCCTTTTCCAATTGGCTCATTTCCTGGAGTCAAGAGCACAATCATTTTTTTCTTAAAAAATTTAGCGAGAGAGAGAAAATCTTTTTTTAATTCAAGTGCTTTTTGTTTTGTCACTTTTGCAGATTTTCCATATGGAATATCGATTAAAATATGTGTGCTTCCAACAGCAAGTTTTTTTGCTATAATTGAAGCAAGAAGCTGGGCTTTAGGGTCTATCTTCAGGAGCTTTTCTACTTTGATAATTTTTGAATCAGCAGGAACCATTCCAAGCCCGCCCCCCCAAACAAGACATGCGTTAGCTTTTTTAATTATTTTTTTTAATTCATTCATTGAAAAGTCTACTTTTGCTATTATTTCTATTACATCAGCAGTTCCAGCAGCACTTGTTATTGCTCTTGAAGAAGTTTTAGGCATAACCAATCCTGCTGCAGTGCAAATTGATACAACAATCGGAGTAGTCCTGTTTCCTGCAACCCCCCCAATAGAATGCTTATCTACAATTATTTTGTTTTTTAGATTCAAAGCCTCTCCGGTATCTCTAATTGCATTTATTAAATAAATAGTTTCCTTTTTGTTCATTGCTTTTTGCTGCATTGCAGAAACAAATAATGCAATCTCTGGTTCTGAGAGCTCGTTTTCAACAATGTCTTTGATTATCTGATAAATTTCCTTTTTACTCAGCGTCTTTCCAGAAAGCTTTTTTTTAATGAAGTTTATTGAAATGGGAGTTGGAGCAAGGATTACTTTTAATTTAGAAGAATCTGTAATTTGAAGGGACTTTTTAAGCTCAGAAGAGATTCCAATTTCCTTTTTATGAACCATGTCAGTCACAACATTTACAATTGTTGCGAAATCTTTTTTTGATTTGGGGTTTTGAATAAGAACCCTTTCATTAGGATGAATCCCCAATTCTTTTGCAGTTGTTTTATTGATTATAGCAATCGGCACTCCTGCAGAAAGTTTTAGTATTTTTGGCTTAAATTCCATGCTCTTTAATTTACTTCAGAAGATATTTTAATAAATACGCCTGTTGCTTTTTTTCTATAAAGCTCGAGGATGATAATCAAATAAGCGAGAATAAGGGGGCCTAAAAGAACCCCTAAGAATCCCCACATGATTAACCCTCCAACCATCCCTACAAAAACAAGTGCTGGGTGGAGCTCTATTTTGTATGAAACAATTAAAGGCCTTAAAAAGTTTTCAACTCCTGTAGATATAAGACCAAAAATTATTACCCCTGTTGCAGCAAAAATATTTTCTGCTACAATTAAATAAATAGCCACTGGAATCCAAACTACTGTTGTTCCAATAATTGGGATTATCCCTGCAATTGCAGCAAGAATTGTTAAAAGAAGTGTGTTCGGAACTCCAAAAATCAAAAACCCCGCCCCTGCAATTAACCCCTGAATTACACCCAAGATTATTTGTCCAAATAAGACAGAGATAGTAATCTCTTTTGACTGTTCAAAAAGCTTGTTTTTTATTTCTTTTGGAAAAGGAAGCATCTCTTTAAGATATTTCATAAGAATTTCCGCATCCCTTAAAATAAAAAATAAGATAAAAAACACTAAAAGAAATTTGATGAAAATTATTGGAAAATTAAAAATTAAATTTGATATTGTATTAAGGAAATAACTTCCAATTGAATTTACAAAAGAAGAGAGAATTGAAGCAAATTGTGCAGAAGATTGGGGGGAGGAAAACAAAGAAGGGAACATCTCTGAAAAGAGTGTGTAAAAATTAATCTGCTGAATTGAAAGGTAGATTTTGAGAGACTGATCTAACAAAGTAGGCAATATAAACCAGAATGGAATTAAAATCACTAAAAGAAGAATAATGCAAATTAAAAAGGCAGAAAGATTTTTTCTTTGAGTTTTTTTGTAAAGCCATTTATAGGGTTGAAATAAAACCATTGCAAGAATTAATGCCATAATTATTGACGTTAAAACCGGTTTTATCATGAAAAAGGCAAGAAAAACCAAAACAGCAATTATTGCAATTGCAGCGTATTTATTAAAATAATTATTGTCCTCCATTTTCATTAAATTAAGGTCCAAACAATTTATAAATCTTCGTAAAGGCAAGGGAAGTTTTATAAAAGAAAATTATGTAATCAATCTATGAACTTTATAAAAAAAATTGTTGATGGAAAAACTGATGAATTAGTTCACTTGCAATTTCAGAAATTTTCAAGAGGAGAGTTTCTGGAAAGGGCAGTGATTCTTGCAAAACTCCAAGGAGGAGGAAAATATTCTATTTCAACAACTCCAGAATTTGGAAATGAGCTTGTCCTTGATTTGGCAGAAAAATTAGGAGAAGAAAAGACACAAGTCAAGGGAGCAATTATTTCAACAGTTAACTTAAAAGAAATTCCTGAATACAGCATACTTCTTGCTCATGCACAAGTAAAACAATTTCAAGGAGTGAAAAGATATATAATTGATGTTGAGATGTCTGGGAATGAAATAAAATCAATTGTTGAAAGTTTTCCAAAGGCATTTTTCGGATTAAGTTTTAAGACAAAAGATAGTGAATTAAAAATAAAACCAAAAGCACCAAAATCTGGAAAACCTTCTTCAAAAGGAGAAGATAAGCCAAAAGCAGATTTTTGTAAATTAAAGACAACAGACGCTTCACTTGCCCAAAGCTTTGTTTTTGAAAAACCAGATTTTAAAGAAGCAGAAATAAGCCATACATTTTTTATTGAAAAAATAGAGATCCCTGAAGAGCTTAAAAATTCAAAAGATTTTGCAAAAATAAGAGAAGAATCCTTTAGAGTTGGAAAAATTGTGCGAAAATCAAAAATAGATGGAATAGAAAGCAAAAAAGAAATAGAGTTTAAAGCTTAAAAGAAGCGAAATCTTAATCTATATTAAGGGGTTGAAAAACAAAAAGAAAAATAATAAAAATAAATTCACTTATTCTCTTGATTCCATTGGTCTAGCTTCAGAGACTTTAAGGTCTCGTCCTTCGCAATCTTTTCCATTCATTTCTGCAATAGCTTTTTTTGCTTGCTCTTCATCTGGAATTTCAACAAAACCAAAACCTTTTGAACGTTTTGAGAATTTGTCAACAATTAGATTTGCTTCAGATACGCCATAGGCAGAAAAAAGTTCTTTTAAACCTGCTTCGTCAACAGACCAAGGCAAATTACCAACATATAATTTCATTTTAACCCTCCTTACAACTCTCTAAATAGAAATCTAGTAGAACGCTCCGCAAATTTAACTAACATGGAAAACAACCCGCTGATTTTTTGTTCGATTTTCCTCGAAACACTGAACGGCGATTTCTAAATGCCTCCTGTGAAATCGCAAATTTAACTAACATTGAAGTTAAAGGAAAACAAGGGTATATAAGGTTTATGTAAGAAAAGGGCTATTAAAGATTAGGCACAAAAACCTTTAAAAAGCCACTTTGCTCCTTATTTTTATTCCAGGGTGAAAGTAAATGAAATTCTTCGCTAGAGTTAGGAAACTTATAAGAAATGCCGAGCACAAAATCACCAAGAAAAGGAAGTTTGCAGTTTTGGCCGCGAAAGCGTGCTAAAAAAATTTTGCCTAGTGTAAACTGGAAACATTTAACTGGCAACAAAGGTATTCTCAAAGGATTTATTGCTTATAAAGTTGGAATGGCTTCAGCATATATAACAAACAACACTCCTGATTCTTTAACTAAATCAAAAAAAATAACAATTCCTGCCACAATTCTTGAATGCCCTCCAATA
This sequence comes from archaeon, assembly GCA_024278335.1. Classification (GTDB taxonomy): domain Archaea; phylum Nanobdellota; class Nanobdellia; order Pacearchaeales; family GW2011-AR1; genus JAJRTJ01. The sequence goes on along the minus strand of JAJRTJ010000002.1, from coordinate 61,389 downwards.
AAGATTTTTTCTATAAGATTTTACAAAAACAATAAAGTTTCAAAAGATGTTTTATCCAATGTTCTTGAAAAAGAATTAAAGAAAAAAGTTAAACTTGCAAAAAAACAGCATAAACTTGAAGAAATTAATTTTTCAGACTATGATGATGTCTCTATTATTGCTTATTCGCTTGTTAAAAAAATTGGATTAAAGAAAAAACCAGACCTTGTTGAAATTGGGTTAAATGGGGCTTCTATTGAAGAAAAAATTAATTTTATTAAAGAAAATCTCAACAAAGAAATTTCGGTTTTAGAAATGTTTGAAGCAGGAAAATTGATTGATGTTCGGGGAGTTACAAAAGGAAAAGGATTTCAAGGTCCGGTCAAAAGATTTGGAATTACATTAAAAGTATCTAAATCCGAAAAAGGAAGAAGAAGGCCCGGAAATGTTGGTCCATGGAACCCATCAAGAGTTATTTTTAGAGTGCCAATGGCAGGTCAAACAGGCTATCAAACAAGAGTTATCTATAATAATAAAATACTTTCTACAGGAACAGGACTTGACAAAATTTTCAAAAATTATGGGACTGTAAAATCAGACTATCTTATCATAGAAGGCTCTGTAATGGGTCCTGCAAAACGACAGGTTGTGATTACTGCTCCTCTTAGAGCGAGCAAAAAACAAGAAAAGAAAAATTATGAATTTGTGGAGTTAAGATAAAATGAAGGTAAAAATATTAGATATTAAAGGAAAGGAAAAAGGAACAATTGAATTGCCTGAGTGTTTTAATGCGCCAATTAGAGAGGATATTGTTTCAAAAGTTCTTGAAGCAAAAAAAACAAAACAACCTTATGCTCCAAGCCCTATTGCAGGAAATCGGCAATCTGCTTCTGGAAAACTTATCCATAGAAGACATGTTTGGAAAAGCCAGTATGGAAGAGGCATGTCAAGAATTCCAAGAAAAAGAATGAGCCAGAGAGGTTCTCAATTTAATTGGGTTGGTGCAACTGTTCCAAGCGCAGTTGGAGGTAGGAGAGCACACCCCCCAAAAATTGAATCAATGATTAAAAAATTAAAAATAAATAAAAAAGAATTGAGGACTGCGTTTTTTTCTGCCTTGACTGCAACTACAAAAGAAGACATTGTTGTAAAAAGATATGAAAAATTAGAAAAAGGAAAAATAAGCCAACTTCCAATCATTATTGAATCAAAAGAAATCAAAGTAAAGGAATTAGTATCTTTAGTTAAAAAAATATTTGGAGAAGTATTTTCTATTGCAATTAAAAATAAAAAAATCCGAGCAGGAAAAGGAAAAATGAGGGGCAGGAAGTATAAATCAAATGCAGGACTGCTTATTGTTGTTGGAAAAAAAGACAAGCTTAGGACAAAAAGATTTGAAGTTGTCCCAGTAAACCAATTGAGTGTTAATGATTTGGCCAAAGGGGGGCAGGGAAGGCTTGTGATGTATACTGAAAATGCAATCAAGGAAATAGCAGAGAAAATTCAAGGAAAAGTAAAAAGTAAATCTGGAGAAGATAAAAAATGAACTTAAAGCCACTTGCAACTGAAAAGGCAGTAATGATGATTGAAAAAGATAATGTAATAACATTTCAAACAGAAAAAGAATTGAAAAAAGAGGAATTGAAAAAAGAAATTGGGGAAATGTTTGACGTAAAAGTTGAAAAAATAAGGACATTAATTAGAGGAAATAAAAAATATGCTTATGTTAAATTAAAAAAAGAATTTTTAGCAATTGACGTTGCTACAAAACTCGGGATAATGTAAAATGGGAAAAAGAATTATTCAACAAGCACGAGGAAAAGGAAGCTCAACTTACAGAGTTAAGAAAAAAGCATTTAGATACAAAATAGGTTATCCAAAAGAGCTAAATGAGGAAGGAAAAGTTGTAAAATTGATAAATTCAAGTGCTCATAGTGCTCCTTTGGCAAAAATTTCTGCAGAGAAAAAGAGTTTTTATATTCCTGCATTTAAAAATATGGTAGAAGGACAAAAAATAAAACTTGATGGAAAGAGTATTAAAAAGGGGAGTATTTTAAAACTCCACAATATTCCTATCAAAACAAAGATTTATTGTATAGAGTCTCATCCAAATGATGGAGGGAAACTCGTTAAATCAGCAGGAAGTTTTGCAGAAGTCTCAAAAAAAGTTGGCTCAGAAGTTTATGTCCTGCTTTCTTCAAAAAAAGAAAAAAAACTTAATGGAAATTGCAGGGCAGTTATTGGGGTTATTGCAGGAGAAGGAAGATTAGACAAGCCAATTGTCAAGGCAGGTAAAATGCACCACATTAAAAAATCAAAAAGTAAATTATGGCCAAGAACAGGAGCATTAAAAGTAAATGCAATAGACCATCCATTTGGCTCTGGAAGAGGAAAAGTTCCTAAACCAAAGATTGCAAAGAGAAATTCTGCTCCAGGACAAAAGGTAGGTTTATTAAGGCCAAAGAGAACAGGTAAAAGAAAGTAAAATGGCATTAGAAATAAAGAAAAAAGAATTCACATACAGGGGAATGAATCTTGAGCAGTTAAAGGCTCTTGATGTTAGAGAGTTTGCCAAGCTTGTTCCTTCAAGAGAAAGAAGGACAATTTTAAGAAATTTTCAAGAGATTGAGGATTTTGTAAACAGGGCAAAGAAAAAACAAGAAAAAAACAAGCCAATTAAAACACATAAAAGAGATTTAGTGATTGTTCCAGAATTAGTGGGGATGAAAATTGGGATTTATAATGGAAGAGAATTTTCATTTGTAGAGATTAGTGGAGAAATGCTTGGGCATAGACTTGGAGAATTTGCGCTTACAAGAGCAAAAGTTAAACACGGCAGTGCGGGAGTTGGAGCTACAAAAGGTTCTAAAGCACAAGCTAAACATTAGAAAATGACAGAAAAAGATTACAACCCTGAACAAAAAAATGCAAAGGCAATGAAACAGCAAGAAAAAGCAAGTGAAGCAAAAAAAACAAATATGCCGGTTGAAAAAAAGGTTAATGAAGGGACAGACAAAAAAGAAAAACCTGTGGAAAATAAAAACAAAGATAAAAAAGATGCAAAAAAAAATATTAAGGGAACAGAAAAGCCAAAAGAAAAGAAATCAGAAGCAGTAGTTAATTCAAAGAATGTTCCTGTTTCAACAAAATATGCAGTTGCAATATGCAAATTTTTGAAGAAAAAAACAATTGATAAAGCGCTTGAAGATTTAGAGAAAGTCCAGAAATTAAAAAAAGCTGTTCCAATGAAAGGAGAGATTCCCCATAGAAAAGGAAAAATCATGTCTGGGAAGTTCCCGATTAGAGCATCAAAGCATTTTGTAACTATTTTAAAGAGTCTTAAAGGAAATGCTCTTGTTAATGAAATTGAAGAACCGATTATTGCAAAAGCAATTGCAAATAAAGCTCAAAGACCTTTTGGGAGATTTGGGAGAATAAGGAGAAAAAGAACACATATAACTCTTGTTGCAGAATCTTCTATAAAAAATTTAAATAAAAATGATTCAGCGCTGAAGAATTCTGGAATTAAAAAGGAGGTTAAAAGCGCCTAATGGAGGAAAGAAAAACTGTTCAACTAAAAAAAGAAGAATTTGCAATTAGAGAAAGCCTAAAGAACTATTTGGGAAAGGGAAAAGTAAGCAGAGTTATAATTGAATATACTCCTGTTGGAGAAAAGATTATTATCTCAACACATAAACCTGGACTTGTTATTGGAAGAAAAGGAGAGAAAATAGAGGAAATGACAAATATTTTAAAAACAAAATTTAAAATGGAAAATCCGCACATTGAAATTAATGAAGTCTTAGAGCCAGAATTTGATGCTCAAATAATGGCAGATGAGATTGCATTAGGATTAGAAAGATTTGGGCCGCTTAGGTTTAAGGTAATTGCTTATAGAGCACTTCAAAAAATAATTGATGCAGGGGCTCTTGGAGTTGAAATTAGATTAAATGGAAAACTTCCAAGCTCAAGAGCAAAGTCATGGAGATTTGCTCAGGGTTATTTGAAAAAAACAGGAGAGCCTGCAAAACTTGTTGACAGAGCGCAGGCAAGAGCAGAGACAAAACCAGGGACAGTTGGGATTAAGGTAAGTATCTTGTCTCCACATGTAGTCATGAAAGACCGGATTGTTGTTACAGAAGAACTATTAAAAAAACTAAAAGAAAATTCAAAAAAAAATATACATGAAATTATAAAAGACAAAGCTCCTAAAAAAGGAGGAAAGAAAAAATGAAAGCAAGGGAAATAAAAGGACTGACAAAAAAAGAAAGAGAGAAAAGGCTAAAAGAACTGAAAATTGAATTGTCGAAATCCAGAGCAAATGCTTCAAAAGGAGGAAGCTCAAAAATCAAGCAAATTAAAAAAATAATTGCAAGAATCCACACAATCAACAACTCAGAAAAACTAAGTGCGAGGGATAAATCCCAGTCTGCGTCATTATCGGCGCAGTTAGGTAAACCTGAGAAGTTGAACAAGAAATAAATGGAAATATGTCCAAAATGCGGCTTGCCTGAGCAAGCATGTGTTTGTGAAAATATCGTAAAGAGTTCGCAAAGAATCCGCATAACAACTGACAAAAAAAGATATGGAAAAGTTGTTACGGTTGTTGACGGGTTTGACAAAGGAATTGACCTGAAAAAAATCGCAAAGGCTCTAAAAAATGAGCTTGCCTGTGGAGGAACATTTGACAAAGACGCAGGAATGATTGAACTTCAGGGAGACCACCTTCAAAAAGTGAGGCCAATTTTGGTTGAACTTGGATTTGAAGAAAATTCCATTGAAACCGAGTAGACAATACACAAAAACAATGACAAAAAAAGAAAAAACACAAGAAAGGAAAGGCTCATCTGCCTTTAACTCAAAGAGCAGAGTGCAAAAGAAAAAAGTAGCAGAGCAACAGAAAGTTTGCCAAGACAAAAATTGCCATATTCATGGAACCCTAAAGGTTCATGGAAAAGTTTTCCAAGGAAAAGTTATTAGAAAATTTTCAAAAAGGGTTACAATTGAGTTTGAAAGAGCTACTTATGTCAGAAAATATGAAAGATTTGCCCGCCATAAAACAAGAATTCATGCAAGACTTCCAGAATGTATGGAAGATGAAATTCATATTGGGGAGATAATTAAAATTCAAGAATGCAGACCTTTAAGCAAGATAATTCATTTTGTAGTTATTGAAAAAGTTGAAGGAGGAAAAAATGAAAGCAATTAGCGCACGGACAACTGCAGGACTTAATCTTGGAGCAAAAATAATTGCTTCAGACAATAGCGGAGCAAAGGTTGTTAAATTAATTTCAGTAAAAAAAGGCAAGGGAAGAAAAGGAAGACAGGGAAGGGCAAAAGTAGCTGACTGGGTAAAAGTTGCTGTGAAAAAAGGTGTTCCTGACATGAAAGGAAAAGTTTTTGATGCAGTTATAATCAGACAAAAAAGACCTTATAGAAGATTAAATGGAGAGAGAATAATGTTTGAAGACAATGCTGTTGCAATTTTAAAAGATGAAAAAGGTAATCCTAAAGGAACTCAAATTAAAGGACCAATTGCAAGAGAGGTTATGGAGCGATGGCCACAAGTTGCTAAAATCGCTTCAGTGGTTTATTAAGATGAAAAAATTATTTAGCAAAAACTGGAAAGCAAGCAAGCAACCTAGAAAACAGAGAAAATACTTAGCAAATGCTCCTCTTCATCTCAAAAGAAAACAACTTAGTGCAAACTTGTCAAAAGAACTTAGGAAAAAATACGGAATGAGAAACATTGAGTTAAGAAAAGGGGATAAAGTAAAGATTTTAAGAGGAAAATTTAGAGGCAAAGAAGGAAAAATTACAGAAATTAAAACAAAAATGCTAAAAGTGTATGTTGAAGGAATTCGAGTAAAGAAACAAGATGGCTCAAAGGCAAATATTGCTTTAAGAGCTTCAAATCTTCAGATTATTGAACTTGGCCTTGAAGATAAAAAGAGAATAAAAAAATTAAAACAAGAAGAAAACATTCAAAAACCAAATAAACAAACAAAGGAGAAGAAAAAATGAGTCATTTAAAAAGACAGGCAATTCCAAAAAAATGGCCGATTCCAAGAAAAGGAACAAAATACTTAGTTAAATCTGCATCTCATGAAAGACAAGGAATTCCACTATTAATTGTAATTCGGGACATTCTAAAAATAGCAAAAACAAGAAAAGAAGTAAAAAAAGCCCTTCATGCAAAAAGTATCTTAGTAAATGGAAGAGTCTCAAAAGATGACAAGCATGGATTAACTTTATTTGACAAAATCTCAATTATTCCTGCTAAAAAAAATTATGAAGTAATTTTAACTTAAAATGGAAAATATTCTGTGAAAGAAGTTTCAGAAAAAGAAGCAAAAACAAAAATTTCAAAGATTGCAAACAAAACAATTTTGAAAGGAAAGAAAACCCAACTTAATTTAAATGATGGAAGGAATATTCTTTGTGACAAAGAGTGCAAAACAAATGATTCGGTTATTCTTGATTTAGAAACAAAACAAATTGTTAAGGTTCTTCTATTAAAAGAAAAAGAAAATGCCGTAGTAATTGCAGGAAAACATGCAGGAAAAAGTGGAAAAATTGAGAAGATTGACTTAAAGCAAAAAATGGTTGAAATGAAAACGCAGGATACAACAATTAATGTTTTAATTAAACAGCTTATGGTAAGTGAAAAATAAAATGGACGAAAAAAAAGAAAATCCAATGAGAGAGATTAAAATAGAAAAAGTTGTTTTAAATGTAGGGGGAACTGGAGAGGATTTGGAAAAAGGATTTAAATTGTTAAAAGTAATCTCTGGTAAAAAACCAACAAAGACGAAATCAAATAAAAGAATTCCAACTTGGAGTGTGAGACCAGGTTTAGAGGTTGGAGCAGTAGTTACAATCAGAAGAGGATATGAAGAATTATTAAAAAAACTTTTAGCAGCAGAGGAAAACAAAATCAAGAAAAAACAAGTCAGTGAGAATAACTTTTCATTTGGAATTAAAGATTATTTGGAAATTCCTGGAATGGAATATCAGAGAGATATTGGTATTATGGGGCTTGACGTCACAATTGTTTTTAAGAGAACTGGAAGAAGAGTTAAATTAAAAAAAATCAAAAAGGGAAAAATCCCAAAGAGACAAATGATTAAAAAAGAAGAAATTATCAAATTTATGGAGGAGCGCCACGGCGTTGAATTTATATAAAATGACTGCAAGCAATTGGAAAAAAATGTTTAAGCAACTGAATGCAAAGCCTGCGATAAAGGCAAAATTCCTAAAACACTGCAAGCCAAAGGACAGGAAAATTGGAATTGCAACAAAAAAATGCGAAAGATGTGAGAGATTTGGAGCACATATAAGTTCATATGGATTAAATTTATGCCGACACTGCTTTAGAGAAATAGCAGAAGAAATCGGCTTTAAAAAATATAGTTAAAATGTCGCACGATGTTGTTGCTGATGCATTGAATATGATGAAGAATGCTAAAATGGCAGGGAAAGAAAGAGTAAAGATATCTCGGATTTCAAATCTTTTTATTGAAATTTTAAAGATTATGAGGCAAAAAGGAGTTATTCAAAAATACAAGGTTGACAGCAAAGAAAAATCAATAGAAGTGACTTTAGCAGATTTAACTGAATGCAAGGCAATCAAACCAAGATTTGTAGTCAAGGTAGGAGATATTGAGAAATATAGAAGAAGATATCTTCCTGCAAGAGGAATTGGGGTTGTTCTTGTTTCAACAAACAAGGGCCTTATGACTCATGAAGAAGCTCAAGAAGAAGGAATTGGAGGATGCTTAATTGCATATTTTTATTAAAATGAAAATAAAGATAGAACAAAAAATTGAAATTCCAGAAGGAGTTGAAGTTTCTTTAGATGGTTCCAAGATAAATGTAAAGGGAAAAGAAGGGGAATTAACAAGGGAATTTAATTTTACAAAAATTAATGTAAAAAAAGAGGGAAATGAAATTGTTTTAAGCAATGATAAGGCAACAAAAGCTGAAAAAAAGAGAATCAACACAATTACTGCACATATTAAAAATATGATTAAAGGAGTGCAGGAAAAATTTGAATATCAGTTAAAGATATGTTTTGCACATTTTCCAATAACTGTAGAAGTCTCTGGAAAAGAAATAATTGTAAAGAATTTTCTTGGAGAAAAAGTCCCGAGAAAAACCTCTGTGGCAGAAGGGGTTGAAGTAAGGGTTGAAGGAGACATCATCAAAGTAAGCTCAATTGATAAGGAGCTTGCAGGGCAAGCGGCAGCAAACCTTGAGAGAGTAACAAGAGTAAAATCAAGGGACAGGAGAATTTTTCAAGACGGCTTATTTATTATAAATAAAGCCGGAAAGGAGATTTAAATGACAACAAAAAAACCAAAATTTCTAAGAAGAAGCGCAGACAAATATTCAAAATTAGGCAAAAAAAGAAAGAAAAAGCAGAAATGGAAAAATCCTAATGGAAGAGACAATAAAATGAGAGAGAAAAGACGGGGATATCCTGCAGTAGTCAGTATTGGATATAAATCTAAAAAAGACCGTGAAGAAAATCCAATTATAAAAAATATTCAAGAGCTTTTAAAGACAGAAAAAAAAGAAGTAATTCTCGGAAAAATTGGGAAAAAGAAAAAACTTGAGATTTTAGAAAAAGCCAAAGAAATTGGAATAAAAATCCTGAATATTAATGAAAAAAAATATTTGAAAAAATCAAAACAAAAAACAGGAGAGATTAAAAAATGAATTTGAGAAAAAAGAAAGAGCTTGCAGCAAAAACACTGAATGTTGGAAAAGAAAGAATTATTTTTGTAGAATCCAGACTTGATGAAATAAAAGAAGCAATTACAAAACAAGACATAAGAGATTTAGTTGAAAGAAAAGCTATTCTTTTGAAAGAAAAACAAGGAAGAAAAAAAGTGAAAAAACGGAAAAATGCACGAGGTGCAGGAAAAATTAAGAAAAAAATCAATGTAAGAAAAAGAAATTATGTAAAAGTAACCAGAAAATTAAGAAAATATTTAAAGGCAGTAAAAGAAAAATTGGGAATGGGCAGAGAAGAAGTAAAAGAAATTAGAAAGGCGATAAGAAACAAGAAATTCAAAAGCAAGGCAAACTTAAAAGAGCATTTAGGGGAAAGAAAATGAAAGTCCAAAAACGAAGAAGGCGAGAGAACAAAACAGATTATCTCAATAGATTGAAGCTTCTTAAAAGCGGAAAGCCGAGAATTGTATTTAGAAAGACAAACAGATATATTATTTCCCAATATATCACAAGCAAAGAAGCCCAAGACAAAGTGGAGATAGAAACAAACTCAAGAGAGTTACTGGCAAAAACATGGCCAAAAGAATTTGCAGGAAGCTTAAAATCAATTCCTGCGTCTTATTTGACTGGATTTTTAATGGCAAAAAAAATTTTAAAGGCAAAAAAAGAACCTCCAATTGTAGATTTTGGAATGATTAAAACTCTTCATAAAACAAAGGTGTTTGCATTTATTAAAGGGTTAATTGATGCAGGATTAAAAATTCCCTGCAAAGAAGAAGCTTTTCCAGAAAAAGAAAGAATTGAAGGGGCAAATTTGAAAGAAAATTTTTCAAAAACATTTATTAAAATTAAATCAAAATTAGAAAAAGAATAAAATGAGCAAAAAAATTGAAGAAATTAAAAAAACTGCTGAAGCGCATGGAACAGTATCTGAAGAGCTAGCTGAAAAGGCCTTGGAAAAAGCTACTGAAGAGATGATTAAAAAAGAACAAGAAAAAGAAAAGAAAGCAGAAGAAGAGAAAAAGAAAGAAGCAATTAAAAAAATTGAAAAAGAAGAAGAACCGGAAACAGAAGAAGAGAGAGTTAGAAGAAGGCAGAGAGGAAGAATGACACGGGAAGAGATTACTTCAGAATGGGAGCCAAAAACAAAACTTGGAAGAGAAGTAAAAGATGGAAAGGTTAAAAGCATTGATGAAATTTTAGATTCAAATAAAAAAATCCTTGAATCAGAAATTGTTGATACGCTTTTAGATATAAAATCTGATTTAATTTCAATTGGCCAGTCAAAAGGAAAATTTGGGGGAGGAAAAAGAAGAGCATGGAGACAGACTCAAAGAAAAACAAGAGAAGGGAATGTCCCTACTTTTTCAACATTAGCAGTTATTGGAGACGAAAATGGGCATGTTGGAATTGGAACAGGAAGAGCAACAGAAACACTTCCGGCAAGAGACAAAGCAATTCACCAAGCAAAGCTCAACATTATTTCAGTAACAAGGGGGTGTGCTTCATTTGACTGCGATTGCTCAGAATTGCATACAGTTCCATTTAAAGTAACTGGAAAATCTGGAAGTGTAGAAATAGCATTAATTCCTGCGCCTCAAGGAACTGGACTTGTGGTTGCAAATGAAATAAAAAAAGTTTTGAAAATGGCGGGAATTAAAGATGTTTACAGCAAAAGCTTTGGGAAACAAAGAACAACTTTTAATTTTGTAAAAGCATGCATTGATGCATTAAAGAAAACAAATCTTCCAGTAGGAGGCAAGAAAGAATGATTGCAGTAATTAGAATCTCTGGACAAGTCGGATTAAGGTCAGAAATTAAAGAAACGCTAAAGAGATTAAAACTAAAGAAAAAATACACCTGCGTTGTTTTTGAAAATCCTACAGAGATACAAAAAGGTATGGTAAAAAAAGTAAAGGATTTTGTAGCGTATGGAGAAATTAATAAAGAAACATATGAGAAATTAAAAAAAGAAAGGGGGAAAAGGGGAACAAAATTCTTCAGACTTCATCCTCCCAGAGGAGGAATTGACAGCAAAAAGCATTTTGGGGTTAAAAAAGGTGTTTTAGGGAATAATAAAGAAAAAATAAATGACTTAATTGAGAGGATGCTCTGATGATCAAAAATTTACAAATAAATTTTTAGCTTGTTCAAATCGACACAGTTGTTTGAACAAGAGGATGCTGTAAAATGGCTTTGAAAAAAACACACAAAAGAAAAAAATATTCAAGAATGCATGGACGAAATATGGGAACAGCAGGGACTGGGGCAAGAAAAAATAAGAGAAAATCCGGGCATAAGGGGGGAAAGGGAATGGCAGGAAGCGGGAAGAGAGCAGACCACAAAAAAACATTAATTAATAAAAAATATGGAAACAATTATTTTGGAAAAAGGGGAATTACAAGCAGAGGAACAAAAAGAGACAAAAGAAAAAGAATTAATGTGGGAGATATTCAAAATAATTATCTGCCTGGAGAGATAAATCTTTTAGAGTATAAAATTCTCGGAAAAGGAGAGGTAAAAGATAAATTTAAAATAACTGCAAAACAAGCATCGCAATCTGCAATTGAGAAAATAAAAAAAGCAGGAGGAGAGATTATTTTGCCTGTTAAAAAAGAAAAAGCTAAAAAAACAAATGAACTTGCAGAAAAGGGTAGAGAAAATTCAAAAGAAGCTGCAAAAAATAAGGCTTTAAAACAATAAACATGGCAGACCTGCGAGGAATATTTAAATTTATCCCAGAGGTGAGAAGTCCCTCTGAAAAGAAAGTTGATTTTAATACTAAATTTAAATGGACTTTAATTATCCTTGGAGCTTTTTTTGTATTAGCAAATATTTCTCTGTTTGGGCTGTCAAATAATGCACTTGAAAGATTTAATTATTTGGCAATTATTTTAGGAACAGATTTTGGTTCAATCATTTCTCTTGGAATTGGACCAATTGTAATGGCTTCTATTATTCTTCAACTTTTATCTGGAGCAGGAATTATTAACATTGACCAGACTACTGAAGAAGGAAAAAAGTTTTATAGCGGGCTGCAAAAGCTTTTAGTGTTCTTTTTTATTATCTTTGAGGCAGTTATCTTTGTTGGAATGAGGGGTCTTGAAGCTTCTCCAGGATTAGCTCCATTAGTTATTTTTCAATTAATTTTAGGGGGGCTTGCAATTTTTTACATGGATGAAGTAACTCAAAAATGGGGCTTTGGCTCAGGAATAAGCTTGTTTATTGCAGCAGGAGTATCATGGAGGCTTTTTACAAGTGCATTTCAGGTAATTGGGCAGCAAGGGACAGTTTGTCTTTTGAATTTTAGAGAACAATACTGTTCTGGAAAAGTATGGATTTTAATTCAGTCATTAATGCGAGGAGAAAGTTCAGAATTCTTAGTTGCAGGTTCTGTTTTATTAGTAACAGCATTAATTTATCTTGCTGTTGTCTGGGCTCAATCCCTTAAAGTAGAGATTCCACTTTCATTTGGAAGAATAAGGGGATATGCAGTTAAATGGCCTTTGGCATTTTTTTATGCAGGGGTAATTCCAGTTATTTTGACTGCTGCTCTTGTAGCAAATGTCCAGTTATTTGCAGGAATTTTAGATAATGCTGCTGCAAGTTGTGTTGCAGGAGAAGCATGCGGGGGATTTGCAAGAATTGCCTCATGGTTTACATGGCTGGGGGGGGATTTTGTTAATGGAAGAGCTCAGTCTGGATTTGCTTTTTGGGTTGGCTCTACAAACCTTCTTGAATTAGTTTTAAGGGGTGCCGTGAGTATAAGATATCTTTTACAGGGAATAACCCATATTTTATTTATGGTTTTATTTTCAACTATTTTTGCAATCTTATGGGTAAAAACTGCAGGAATGGACTCTTCTGCTCAAGCAGAAAAAATCGCAGCTTCAGGACTACAAGTTGCAGGATTTAGGCAAGATAATAGAGTAATTGAAGCTATTTTAGACAGATATATTATGCCTTTGACGATTATGGGCGGAGCAGGGATTGGCTTGCTTGCAGCTTCAACTGACTTGCTTGGAGCTCTTGTCTCAGGAACATCTATTCTTTTAGTAATTATGATAATGTTCCAATTTTATCAAAATATTGCACAGCAACATTCAGTAGACATGAATCCTGCAATGAAAAAATTCATGGGCGGATAAAAACGAGGCAAGATTAATGAAACTTAATTTAGGATGCGGAAAAGACAAGCGCAATGGTTATTTGAATATTGACTGGTATGAAGATGCTGATAAAAGAATAAATCTTTCAAAAATCCCTTATCCTTTTAAAGAAAATTCTGTAACAGAAATTCTTGCTCTAAATATTCTTGAACATTTAGAAAACCCTTATGACATATTGCTTGAATGGCATAGAATCTGCAAGCCAGGGGCGAAAATAATCCTAAAGGTTCCTCATTTTGCAAGCGGTAATGCATGGGCAGATTTACAGCATAAAAGACCTTTTTCATGGTATTGCTTTCAAAATGAAGACTTAAAGCCTTTTTTTAAAAATATAAAATGCAAAATAACTTTCCCATACAAAATCCAAAAACCCCTTGAATGGTTTGTAAATCAAGCTCCAAAATTTTGGGAATATTATTTTTCTGGGATAATCCGTTCAGGAGATATTGAAGTGGAATTAATAGTCAAAGAAAAGAATTAAAAGCAAACAAAGGCAATAAGTTAAATGGAACAAGATATGAGTAAAGAAGGAAGTTTGAATAAAGTTTTCTTAATAATGTCTATTTTTATGGTTATCTCTTTGAGCATTGCTTTTTTATGGGACTCTCTTTTAATTGTTAAAAATTTTGTCCATGCAATTCTTGATCCAACTTTTGGTGCAATGATTCAATGGAATTTAACTTTAGGAATGCTTGTTGTTGTTTTTATAATGGCTTTGCTGACAACTCTTGCTCAAAAATATGCAACAGACCAAGAAACTCTGAAGGAGCTTAAACAAGACCAAAAAGAAATTCAGAAGGAGATGAATAAATACAAGCAAGACCCTCAAAAAATGCTGGAAATTCAAAAAAGCCTTATGCCTACAACAATGAAAATTATGGAATTAAGCATGAGAGGTTCAATGTTTACAATTATTCCATTTATCCTTTTGTTTAGGTGGTTCATGGATTTTTTTGAAACAATTGGCAATCCAAAATTTTTCGGATTTATGACCTGGTTTTGGTTTTATCTTATTTTTGTAATGATTTTCTCAAGTATCCTAAGGAAAGCTTTAAAAGTTGCTTGAACAGTTAAATATATGGCAATAGAAAATAACCCAGAAGTTATGCAAAAATTTGCAATGTTTGAGCAGCAAATTCAGGGAATTCAACAACAGATGCAGGCTGTTGAACAAGCAATTATGGATTTGACCTCTCTTAGTCAAGGACTTGGAGAACTTGAAGGAAAAGAAGGCAAAGAAATTCTTGCGCAGATGGGGAGGGGAATTTTTGTTAAGGCTAAACTATTGTCTGAAGAACTTGTTGTAGATGTTGGGGGCAAGAATTTTGTGAAGAAGAATATTAAAGATACTCAAAAATTAATTGAAGGTCAGCTTACAAAATTAACAAAAGTTCAAGATGAGTTGAATGCAACTCTTGAGGGAATGAATCAAGAAATTACAGAAATGATTTTGAAAGAGGGCAAGAAAGAAGAAAAGAAAGGTTAGAAGGGAAAATAATCATATTTCTCGGTTTTTACTATTCTGATTATATCAAAATCTCGAATTATATTTGAAAATTTATTTCTAAGTTCGTTTAGTATTTTGTAGAGTTCGTCTTCGTTTTCTGTTTCAAATTCTATCTCAACATCCCATGAACCAATTAATTTTAGAAATTGGGTTGCTTTTTTGTGAGAAGTTATAAATAAACCGAGTTGTTTTTCGTTTTCTTCATCAAAGTTTTTCGTCCTTAGGATTACTTTATAATGTTTTAATCCTAATTCATTTAAGTTTGGGTAGAGATTAAAACCAATAATTATATTTTCTTTTTGTAATTTTTTCAATCGGTAACTTATTATGTCTCTTGACAACTTGAGTTGTTCTGATAAAGAAAGGATTTGGATTCTTGAATTGTTTGAAATTGCTTTTAAGATTCTTTGGTCTGTTTCATCTATCTTGTAAACTTCTTCTGGCTTTCCGTATTTGAAAGTTTCGTGAATTTGATTATCAATATGCCTGCGAGAGTAAAGAGGGGAATATTCTGTTAAAAGAATGTCTTTTTCTAGAATAAATTTTGAAAATTTGTTCATAAAATGATTTAAAGTTTTCCCAAATTCAAAATTTGATGTTGCCAAAACAGAAACTGCCAAATCCCATCTTCCCCTTATTTGAGCTACCCAGATAGAATTGAAATCTTTTATCCAATAATTTATAATTTTCCTTTCTTCTTCAAGAGAGGTGTTTTGAAATTTAAAATAAATTTTGTATTGGGAGTAACCTAATTTTGTGAAATTAATTGTTGTAAAGAATTTGAAAATTTGATTGTTTTTTTGTAGTCTTTTAATCCTATATTCTACTGCGGGTTTTGATAGTTTTATTTTTCTTGCTATTTGGGAATTTGACAATCTTGCATTTTCTTCTAATAGCTGAAGTATTCTTTTATCTTTAATATCAAGTTTCATTTAATAATGGGAAATGGCCTCTTTTAATTTTTGAATTAATCTTTTTTGCTTCTGGTATCTTGAGAAAATTTTTAAAGGAATACTCTTTTGCTTAATATTAATTATTTTCATTTTATATTATGAGGTCTCTGGGTAGCATTTGGGATTTTATATTTGAAAAGCAATCATTTACTATGTTGTTATTATGAGTAATTTACTTATAAATTTTACTCAAAGGTAATATTTTTTAAAAAAAGGTGTTAAATATGTGTATTCTGTTATTCTTGTTAAGGAGTAAACTCCTTTGGAGAAAAGAAAAAAAATGAATAAAGAAAAAAAATTAAAATTAGAAGAAGCTTTAATGATAGGTTTGGGGGGATTTGGATTAGGGGCTTTTTCAACATCTTTAGCGGGGGCAATTCTGCATTCAAAATTTAACATCCCAATTAAAGATATAACTTCTTTTGTTGCGTATAGTTGTCCTATTTTTATTGGATATGGGATTGGGGGAACATTAAACTATCTTACTAGACAGGAGGGGGAAGAGAGTGAATAAACAAAAAAGAACAATCTACCTCTCCATAGGTGACCTTTGGGAAGATGAAAAAAATGGAGCATATTGCACTCTTGATGTTAGTAGGGGAGATTATTCCTCAAAGGAAGAGGAATTTAGAATAGACCGTGCAAGTCTTGATAACTTAGAGATGGAAGACCATTATCAATCTTGGGTTACGAGTCATTTTCCAGATGATTCCTGTAATAGAAAACCAGATATTAAAGTTTTTACTGGAAAAGAAGCTTATCAAAATGCTAGACAGAGATTTTATGACCTTATTAGAAGAGAAATTGCGTTATTAAGAGTTGAATTTGACGCTTCTCAAGACAGGGGGTGTTTAAAATGGATTGAAGAGCAACTCAAAGAATTTCAAGGAGAAGAATTTCCTGAAGAGGAACAAAGAAAAGTTTCCTTTAGAATGTGTTAAACTCTCTTTAAAAGATCCTTAAAGGATAAAACCCCAAACTCACTAACTATTGCTTTGATATATTTTTTATCAACAAATTCAAATGCAGGATTTTTTATCTTAATATTTTTTGGTGCATTGTTCCAAACTTCATTTAGTTTTCTTTGTTCAAAGGAGAGATTCTTTTTTGTAAATTTCCAAGAATCTGCAATAATATAAACTGGAATTTTCTGGTTTTTTGCTATTTGAGCAATTACTTCACTTCCGATTTTATTAATAATTCCTTTTTTTGTAATTGCATCTGCTCCAAGAAAAACCTTTGAAACTTTTTTTATTCCTTGCTCCCCACTTAAAGCAACACTAACTGCAGAATCTACAAATTGAGTAACTGGAATTCCTGCTTTTTTTAGCTCTCTGGAAGTTTTTCTTCCTTGATAAAGTGGGCGAGTTTCTGTATTGTATACTTCAAACTTTTTTCCTTTATTTTTGGCGTAAATCAAAGCATTTACGACATTTGTTGAATGGCAGTGAGTAAAAATTATGTCTTGAGATTTAATCAGCCTAAAAACCTGCTTGTTTATTTTTTCTTGGGCAAAATCAAAGTGGTTTTGTATTTCTAAAATTGGAACATTCCCTGCAAGAGAGATTACTTTTTGGAGCATTGGTTCTGTGGGTCTTAAAGAGAGTAACATCTTTTTTGATTGTTTTGTTGGAAAAAGAGAATAAGATCTTAGTGCTGCCTTTGCTATATTTCTTGCTCCCTGAATTTTAATTGATTTAATATCTCTAAGAATCTTATTAAATTGTCTTTTTTTAGATTTAAACATAATAAAAATACAAAAGAAGAATATTTAAATATTGACTTTGCGGTAGAATTATGAGAAAAGAAAAAATGTTAGAAGTTCTTATTAATCCAAAATATAAAAATAAAACCCCCGAGAAGATGATTTTTATTGGAATGCTTTATGCTTCATTATCTCTCTTTTTAGTTAAAATATTTTTTTCTTCAGATACAGTCCTCTCTAAATATTCTGGGATGCTTGTTGTTACTTTTTGTGTTATGTTTTCCCTTCCTTTTATGTATTACCTTATAAAAAAGGAGGAAAAAGAAGACGAGCAAGCAGAAGGATTTTTGGAAATTTGGAAAATGCACAGCGATGCAATATATGCTTTTCTTTGGTTATTTCTTGGTTTTTTGCTTGCATTTTCTGCAGGCAACATCATCTTAAAGGATTCGAATTTAATGAATGCTCAGGTAGAGGTCTTTTGTATGATTAATAGCCCAGGCAAGATTGAATCTTGTGTTCAAGAATATTCATTCGAAAATTTAAATCTTGCTGGTGCAACAACAAAAGAAATGAGATTTATGTCTATTTTAGAGAATAATGTTTCAGTAATGATTTTTACTTTAATTTTTTCTTTAATTTTTGGGGCAGGAGCGATTTTTATTCTTGCTTGGAATGCCACGGTTATTGCTTCTGCAATAAGCATCTTTTCAGACTATCAACTTTCAGCAATTCCAAGAGGGCTTCTAAGATATATGATTCATGGCTTTCCTGAAATTACTGCCTACTTTATTACTGCTTTGGCAGGAGGAATCTTTGGAATTGGATTAATAAGAAATGGAATAAGAGACCCCAAATTTTTAAAAGTAGTTGGAAATGTAATAATTCTTTTATTTCTCTCTATTTTAATTCTTGTTGGGGCTGCAGCCTTAGAAGTTTATTTAACTCCGATTTTGTTTGGATAAATCAAAGTCCTTGAAAAATCCTTAAAAAAAGAGATTATCAGAAAGTTTATATATCGTCTGGATTTTCATAAAATTAATTGGTGTTTAAAGTGGGAGAAAAAGAAATTTTTGAAAAAAGAAAAAAAGAAGTTATAAGATATCTCAAACAAAAACAAGAATGGCTGTTTTATCTTTGTCTTGCAATTCTTGTTTATCTTGGAACATTTTTAAGAAGATTGAATATGCATGGTCTTAAAGATATTACAACTGGAACATGGACTCTTGGACCAGACTTAGACCCTTTTTTATTTTTAAGATGGGCGAAGTATATTGTCGCCCATGGTTCATTAATGCAAATAGATGTTATGAGATATGTTCCTATTGGATATAATACTGCCGGAGAAATGAAACTTCTTTCTTATTTAATTGCATGGTTTTACCAGCTTGTTTCTTTTTTTAATAGTAATGCAACACTTACTTATGTAGCAGTAATTTTTCCAGTATTTATGTTTGGATTAGCGATAATTGCATTTTTCTTATTTGCAAGAAAAATATTTGAAAAAAAATCTTCAATTTTTAAAAATTCTGTTGCTATTATTGCAACTGCATTATTTATTGTCATGCCTTCTCTTCTTCCAAGAACAATTGCAGGAATTCCTGAAAAAGAATCTGCATCATATTTTTTTATTTTTATGGCTCTTTATTTTATTATTGCTTCTTATAATGCAAAAACAATTAAAAAAAGCTGGATTTTTGCAGGACTTTCTGGAATAACAACAGGACTTTTGGCTTTGATTTGGGGGGGATTTGGATATGTTTTTATTGGAATTTCTGGAGCATTTTTATTTTTATTTATTCTTAATAAAATTGAAAAAAGAGAAGTGGGAATTTTTTCTTTATGGATGATTTTTTCATTTGCATTAATGACTCCTTTTTCAACAAGATATAATCCTCTGAATTTAATTGTCTCTGTATCGACTGGGATTGCTTTTGGTGTTTTGGGCATTTTTATTATTGATTTGATTTTAAGGAAAAATAACTTTTTCGGTTTAACGAAAAAAACAAAGATCCCTAAAAGAATTATTTCTATTATTGTTGCAATAATCTTAGGAATAATTCTTTCATCTATCTTCATTGAACCTTTGTTTATTGTTGATAAAATAAAAGATGTAATCAGTCAGACAGTTCATCCTCTTGGAAGCAATAGATTGAGTTTGACTATTGCAGAAAATAAACAACCTTCTTTTGTTGGAGAGTGGAAAGGGGTTTTTGGACCAATTGTTATGAACATTCCTTTATTCTTTTGGATGTTTTTTGCTGGAGCAGTGGTCTTATTTTATTCATTAATTAAAAAAATGAGGTTTAAAGAAAAGTTTTTTATGACCCTAGGATACTTGGTTTTTCTTACAAGCCTTATTTTTAGCAGATACTCTCCTAATGGAATTCTTAATGGAAATAATGGGATAAGTATATTGGTTTATTTTGGAGGAGCTTTATTTTTTGTTGCAACTTTTGGATATCATTATTATCAAAGATTTAAAGAAGGAGAAGAGGAAGTGTTTAAGAGTTTTGATTTTGGAATTATTCTTTATTTTGTTCTTTTGACAATGGCAATTATGGGAGCAAGAGGAGGAATTAGATTAATAATGGTCTTAGCAGCTTTTGCCCCAATTGCAGTAAGCTACTTGATTGTAATTACTTGTGCAAGCTTCTTAAAGACAAAAGGGGAAAACCTCAAAACTTTCTTAGGAATTTTAGCAATAATTTTGATTTTATCTGGATTATTTACTTTTTCAACATATTATTCTTCAGTTGAGAATTCTGCAAGAAATTTTATATTAGGGCCTTATCAATGGCAATGGCAAAATGCAATGGCTTGGGTAAGAGAAAATGTTTCAAAAGAAGCAGTCTTTGCCCACTGGTGGGACTATGGATATTGGGTGCAGAGTATTGGAGAAAGGGCAACAATCTTGGATGGAGGAAATTCAATTTCTTATTGGAATTATCTAATGGGAAGACATGTTTTAACTGGAAGAAGCGAAGAAGAAGCATTGGATTTTTTATATTCTCATAATGCAACACATATTTTAATTGATTCAACAGAAATTGGAAAATATACAGCTTATTCAAGTATTGGCTCAGATGAAAATTATGATCGGTTTTCTTGGATTATGACTTTTATCAAAGATGAAAAACAAACCGTTGAAAAACAAAATGAAACACTTGAAGTCTATCAGGGGTCTTTTGCTCTTGATGAAGACCTTGTCTGGACAAAAGAAGATGGAACAAAAATTCTTTTGCCAAAAAAGGCAGCAGGAGTTATTGCTGTAATAACAAAAACAGATTCAAAAGGAGCAATAAAACAACCAGAAGCAGTTTTTGCATATAGAGGAGAACAATATAGGATTCCATTAAAATACATTTATATTAATGACCAGCTAATTAAATTTGGTAGGGGCATAGAAGCGGGCATCTTTATTTATCCAAGGCTTGATGCAGTTTCTGGAGGAAAAGTTGTTATTAAAAGAAAGGGGGCAGCATTTTATTTAAGCAACAGGACTTTAAATGGAAATATGGCCCAATGGTATTTATTTGGAAAAGAGAGCGAAAATATTAAATTAGTGCATAGCCAAAAAAATTACATTATTGAAATGTTAGAAAAACAAGGGCAAAAACTTGGAGAGTTTATTTATTATGGAGGATTTCAGGGTCCCATTAAAATTTGGAAAATAAATTATCCAAAGGGAATGCAAACAAAAGATATTTACTTGCAGACGTATTATCCTAAAGAAAAACTTTCACAAGCAAAAGAAGGAGAATATTAAATGGAGAAAATACTTTTTGTCCCAATAATACTTTCTTTTTTAATTAGTTTGTTTAGTATTGAAAAATGGATTAAAAAAGCCAAGCAAATCGGTTTAGTCTGGGAGGATATGAATAAAGTAGAGGGCAAAAAAGAAGTAGCTGGTTCAGGAGGAATCGTGGTTCTTGCTTCTTTTTTTATTGGGGTTTTGGTCTATATTGCAATTAAAACTTTTTATCAGAAAAACAATGCAAATCTAATTGAAATTTTTGCTCTTTTAACATCTGTTCTAATTGCAGGGGGAATTGGATTTATTGATGACTTATTTGGATGGAGAAAGGGAGGACTTTCAATAAAAACAAGAATTTTTCTTTTAATTTTTGCGGCAATTCCTCTTGTTGTGATTAATGCAGGGGAATCTATTTTGGCTGGGATTGAATTTGGATTAATTTACCCTTTAGTCATTATCCCTATTGGAATTGTCGGAGCAACCACCACCTTTAACTTTATTGCAGGATATAATGGTCTTGAAGCAAGCCAGGGAATAATCCTTCTCTCTGCACTCTCATTAGTCTCGTGGCTAACGGGAAATTCTTGGATATCCCTGATCCTTTTAATTATGATTTTTTCATTAATAGCATTTTATTTATTTAATCATTATCCTGCAAAAGTTTTTCCAGGAGATGTTTTAACATATAGTATTGGAATCTTAATTGCAATTGCCTCTATTTTGGGAAATATGGAAAAAATAGCAGTTTTCTTTTTTATTCCCTATATTCTTGAAGTAATATTAAAAATAAGAGGGGGATTAAAAAAACAAAGTTTTGGCAAAATGACTTCAAATGGACTTGAAAACAGGTATGGTAAAGTTTATGGTTTGGAGCACATTGCAATTAAATTATTAAAAAAAATAAAAGGAAAGGCAACAGAAAAAGAAGTTGTATATTTGATTAATCTCTTTCAAATAGCAATTATTTGTTTAGGGCTAATTTTATTTAGGAAATCTATTTTTTAAAATGATTAAAAAATTTCTTAGCAGTGAATTAGGAAAAGGAACATTAATTTTATTAATTACTATGAATCTCTTTAATTTGTTAAATTTTATTTTTAGTATTTCAATGGGCAGAATGCTTGCTCCAGCAGAATACGGAATTCTTATGACGCTGATGTCTTTTATTTATCTTTATTCAATTCCAAGTGAAGCAATTCAATATCTTGCCTCAAGATACACTTCAAAATTTAACATAAAAAAAGAACAGGGAAAAATAAAAAATTTGATGAAAGTTTTTTTTAAGACAGGGACTTTTTTTGCCTTTATTGTTTTCATTGTTTTCTTGGGGGGATCAGTTTTTTTATCAAAAAAATTAGAGATTGATTATTGGCTGCTTATTTTTACAAATTTACTGATTTTTGCAGGATTTTATGGCCCAATAACGCGAGGAGTCTTACAAGGTAAAAAAAGATTTGGAAAATATGGGGCTATTTTGACAGTAGAAGGGATATTAAAAGTAATCCTTGCTTTAATTTTAGTTAACTGGGGGTTTGGTGTTTTTGGAGCAGTAAATGCCGTAATTGTTAGTGTATTTTTGGGTATTTTGCTTTCTCTATATTTTTGCAAAGATGTCTTTGAAGCAAAAGAAAAAAAAGCAGTTTTTCAAGAGATAAAAATGAGCCCTTATTTTATAACAATGATTGCAATTATGTTTTTCCTAAGTATTGATATTATTTTGGCTAAATGGTTTTTTAGTGCAACAATTGTTGGAAGATATGCCGTGCTTTCTATTCTTGGAAAAATTATTTACATGGGAACACAAGGAATAAGCAAAGCAATGTTTCCTCTTAGTTCAGAAAGAAAAGACCAAAAAAAAGACTCTTCTGAAATTTTTAAAAAATCTTTTTTAGTAACACTTATTCTTGGAGGAATTGGAATTTTTATTTACTGGCTTTTTCCAGAAGCTATTGTATTGATTCTTTATGGAAATAAATATTCTGGGATTGGAAAACTCTTGTTTTTGACAGGAGCATCATTTGGAATCCTTGCACTTACAAATATTATTTTAACATATAAACTTTCCATTGGAAAACTGAAAAAAAGTTATTGGCTATTTGTTTTTGTTATATTTGAAATAATTCTATTTAGCTTAATGCACGAGAACCTTTCAGAGTTTGTTAAAGCCCTTTTTATTTCAAATATAGTAATATTTATAGGAAGTTATTTCTTTAAAGAATAAAATGAATTATTTATAAAAATGCCAAAAGAAAAAATTTGCACAATAATTCCTGCACATAATGAAGCTGAAAGAGGGATTGACAAAACTTTAAAAAGATATTTGAAATTTTTTAAAAAAAAGAAACAAGAAAGAAAAATAAGGGGTTTTGAAATTTTAGTAGTTGTTAATGCGTGTAAAGACAATACTGAAGAATTAGTAAGAAAAGTAAAAAAGTTATGGAAAGAATTAAGAATTCTTGTTTTTAAAAAAGGGGGCAAGGGTTTTGCTGTCACAGAAGGGTTTAAAGATGCCTTGAAAAGAGATAATGACTTAATTGGTTTTGTTGATGCAGATGAAGCAACAAGTGTAGAAGAATATTGGAAATTAATTGAAAATATAAAAGAAGCAGAAGGGATAATTGCAAGCAGATATGCAAGAGGGGCGATTATGATGCCAAAACAATCATTAAAAAGAAGGATTATTTCTCGTGCAGGAAATTTCTATATTAGAGGTCTTTTGTTTCTTCCTTTTAAAGATACCCAGTGCGGAGCCAAGGTCTTTAAAAGAGAACCCCTAAAAACAATTGTCCATGATTTAGGAATGTCTCAGTGGGGATTTGATGTAGAACTTCTTTATAAACTAAAAAAAGCAGGATATAAGATTATAGAATTTCCCACAATTTGGAAAGATGTTGCAGGAAGCAGTTTAAATGTAAAAAAGGCCAGCACCCAAGCATTACTTGCAGTTACTCATCTTAGAATAGTTAATTCTCCATTTAAAAAAATCCTTCAACCGATTAAATCCTTTGCTGCTTTTATCTGGAGGAAACTTCAATGAGAATTTTATTGATTTGCTTATCTGGAGCAGGAGATGTTTTAATGACTACCCCAACAGTAAAAGAGATTAGAAAAATTTATCCAAAAGCACATATAGACTATTTAGTAATGCAGGGAAAAGCTGCAGAGGGTGTTTTAAAAAACAATAAATTTATTGATAAAGTTATTTATTTTAATTTTCAACAGAAAGGCATTATAAAATCCCTGCAATTCATTAAAAAATTAAGAAAAAATAAATATTCCCTTTCAATTACTTTTTATCCTCAAGCAAGATATCACTATTCAGTTATCTCCTATTTAATTGGTGCAAAAACAAGAATTGGATTTAGTTATGCTTCAAGAAAAATAGACTTAAATAAATTCTTTTTTCATAAAACATTAGAAGAAAAGTTTAATATTCACTGCGTAGAAAATAATCTTAAAATAATTTCTCTTTTAAATGGAAAAAGAGAGGTTAAAGGAGAACTGCATAATCCTATTGATAAAAAATCAATAAAATCTGCTGAAAAATATTTTAAAAAAAATAAAATAAAGAGAGCTGTTGTTATTCATGCGGGCTCTGGAACAACAAAAAACTTTTATTTAAAAAGATGGCCTGTTGAACGGTTTGCAGAAATTACAAGAAAATTAAAGGAAAATAAAGGAATTCAGATTATTCTTGTTGGGGGTTCTAAAGAAAGAGAATTAAATGAAACTATAATTAAAGAATCTAAATTAAAAAAGAACAAAGAAATTTTTCTATTCAGGGGGAATATTGAAGAAGTTGCAGCAATTATTAAGAAAGCGCGATTGGTAATTTCAAACGATACGATTATGGGTCACCTTGCGGCAGCAGTTGGAACTCCGGTTGTTGCTTTGTTTGGTCCAACTTCTTGGGAAAACTCAGGACCTTATACAAAAAACAAAAAAATTCTCTGCAAAAGACCAAAATGCATTTCTCCATATATGCATGGGGCAAAAAAAATTTCAAGAAAACAAGCAGATTAAATGAAGCTCATAACAGTAGAAGAGGTTTATAAGGAGGCTAAAAAACTTTTATGAGAAAAAAAGCATCTATTATTATTCCAACACATAATAGGGGAGAGAAATTAGTTGAAACAATTGAAAGTATAGAAAAAAACGATTTTCCAAAAAAAGATTTCGAGATTATTATTGTAAATGATGCTAGTCCAGACAATACTAACAAAATTGTTGCAAAATTTAAAAAAAGATACTCAAATATAATTTATATAAAAAACAAAGAAAATAAAGGTCCTGCAGGAGCAAGAAATAGAGGAATAAAAAAAGCAAAAGGAGAATTAATTTTTTTTACAGATGATGATTGTTTAGTTCCTGCCAACTGGATTAAAGATTACTGGAAATTTTTCAGAGCTAATCCAGAAGTTTATGGTGCAGGAGGGATACTCCAGGCAAAACAAAAAAACTGGATTTCTAAAATTGAAGGAATAAAGGACAAAATGCTGGGAATTTCCTATAAGACACAGAAAATTGGGGGGCAAGAAATTAAAACTGGTTTTACAAATAATTGTGTTTATAGAAAAAAAGCCTTTAAAGAGGTTGGATACTTTAGTGAGAGGTTTTCTATTCCTGCTGGGGAGGACCTTGAATTTAACCAGAGAGTGGCGGCCAAGCATAAGGTTGCCTTTGTCCCAATTGTAGTTCTTCATAACCACCGATATGATCTAGATTATTTGCTTGACCTTGTGTGGAAACAGGGGGCAGGGGAAATGCCTCCAAAGAGATGGAAATTAATTAAATTAATTCCAAAAATTCCAAGAGCAATTTATAAAATAATTAAAAAGATTATTGGATATAGAAAATGAAAATCCTTGTTTTATTTAATTCCGGTTTTGGAGATTCTATTTCTGGGGGAGATGTCCATATCCTTAATGTTATTAAAGAACTCTCTAAAAAAACAGAGGTTTCTGTAACCATCCCCGAGAATGCACGAGAAATCAGAGCGAGATTAAATCAATTAAAAAGAGTTAAAAAAATTGTTCTAAAGGATAGAGAGAAAATCATTGGAAAGTTTGATTTAATTGGGACATATTTTTCCCGGGCAAAACAAGCATCTAAAGTTATAAAAAAAGAAAACTTTGACTTAATTATCTCTTCTACGCCTTTTTTCTGTGATACTCTGCCTTTAAAAAATGTTCCTTTAAAGACAAAAGTTGTTAGTTATATTTTTCACACTCTTCCAAAAAGAAAAGCAAGATCCCCAAAAGAATATTTAATTAATTTCTTAGTAAAAATGCAGGAAAGAAAATCACTCAACATAATCAAAAAAAAGACAGACCTGATTTTTACTTGCAATGGAGAGGAAAGAAAAATCTTAAAAAAAAGACTTGGAGACAAACCCATAGAAATTGCAGGAATTGGAATTAATACTTCTTTGTTTAAGGGGAGAAAAATGCCGCGAGGCATACCCCAAAATGCGGAATTCTGGGGCAAGAAAAAGAATTCTGCTCTTTTTATTGGAAGGCTTGTAAAACAAAAAGGAATTTTTGACCTTGTAGAGATAATAAAAGAAATTGTAAAACAAAACCCTAAATTTAAATTAAAAATTATTGGAGAGGGTCCAGAAAAGGAAGAGTTAAATAAAAAAATTAAAGAGGGAGAATTAGAAGAAAATATTTCTTTATTGGGATTTGTGGATGAAAAAAAGAAAGTTGATCTGCTAAAAAGTTCTGAATATTTCTTTTTTCCAAGTTATGAAGAAGGATTTGGCATTGTTATTGCAGAAGCACTTTATTCTAAATGCAAGGTAATTTGCTATGAACTTCCCCATTATAAAGAGTTTTTTTCATTTTTTCCTGAATACATTCCTCTTGGAAAAAAGGCCCTGTTTTCTAAGAGATACAAAATAAAAAGGAATTTAAATGTTCAAAAAAAATATATCTCAAAATTTGATTCAAAAAAACTAATTGTTGAGGAGGTTAAAGAGATATTAAATGTTGTATGAACAAGACCTTCTTGATGGAAAGAACAAAAAGCTTCTTGAATTTATTAATCCAAAAAAACAGGACAAGATTCTTGTTATTGGAACAGGAGTTTATCCAAAGATAGAGCAAATTCTTTTTGAAAAATATGGCTGTAAAAAGATTGTTAGTGGAGATATTGAAAAGGTAAATATAAAAAATGCAAGAAAAATTCTTCCAGAGCTAAAATTCGTTCGTCTAGACGCACAAAAAGAACTAGAATTTAAAAAAAATTCTTTTGACAAGATAATTTTTACAGATGTGCTTGAACATCTTAAAAACCAAAGGATTATTTTAAGAGAAATTAGCAGAATTTTAAAGTCAGACGGAAAATTAATTTTAAGTGTTCCTAAAAAAAGATGGTTTAATGTGTTTAGTCCAATTACCTGGGTGCAACATGAGAGAGAATATAGTGAAAAAAGGATAAAAAAAGTTCTTGAGAAGAATGGATTTAAAATAAAAAAGATATTTGTGGGGGGGAGTATTTTTAGTTTGTTTAATTTATGGCTACATTTATTTTACAAATATTTTTTGAGAAAATTACATCCAGAACTTTTTTTTAGAAAGCAAATTGATGTTTCTTACAAAACCGGGCATCGTGGGAAGGGAACAGACATAATTATTTTGGCAAAGCCTTTTAGTGATTAATCCTAAAAACAGTTACAAGAGGCAATTGACCCTTTTTATCAATCGTTGGTCCAAATGTTGCAACAGGAGTGAATTTCTTTCTATCTGAAAAAAGAAAATTTATAACTTCCACATGTCCTGGGCTGTGGTGAAGAGAAAGGTAGTAGTATAAAGGTATAACAAGATATTCTGCTTTAAGAGAATTTATTTTATTTAAAAGATCTGTTTTATTATCAAGAGTTCCGTCGGTATTAGCCCTTCTCTCAGTATAGTATGTGAGTTCTGCATAATCTTCTCCAATAATTATTACAGCATCTTCAGGAGTATTTGCTCTAATAAATTCTCCTGCTTGCCTTAGTTCAATAAAAGAAGAAGATTTTGCCTTGATTATGTTGCTTGAATAAGGAATGTGGGAAGCAAAAGCAATAAACAAGATTAATGTTAAAAAAATTACAGAAAAAGTTTTTGATTTTTTATTTAAGAATAATGCAGACCTGTCTAAAGCAAAAGCCACAAATAAAAACATTGCAGGATAAAAAATAAAATAGTATCTTTCATCCATATATTCTCCATAATTTAACCAGCCGAAAAAGAGCCATCCGAAAATCAACCAGAGGAAAATAAAAGTTCCTTTATTTTGAGATGTTGCTTTTTTAAGTATTAATTCTGGAACTACAAAAACCCTAAATAAAACAAGGGCTATTCCAAGAAATAAAAAAATTCCTAATAAAGGAAGAAAAATAGATGTATTTAAAATTGGAGAGGGGTCAAGAATCTTTATTGAAAATAGTGCTTGATTATAAAATGACTCAAAAAAAGTATGGGCTTTTTCAACATCTCCTCCTTGTGTAGCAGTATAAAATGCAATAAAACTTCCGAATTTAATTTTCTGCCATATTAGATAGGGTAAAATTACTATTAACGAGGTTAGATAAAAAACATATATTTTAATATTCTTGAAAAGCTTTGTTTTTTCTGTGAAAACAAGGTAAAAGAAAATTAAAGGCACTAAAACTACTGAAGAAAATTTCATTAAAAATGCTAAACCAAGAAGTATTCCTGGAAGGATAAAGTGTTTTGTTTCTTTTGCTTTAAAATATGCTGCAAAGAAAAAATAAATTGTAATTATCCAGAGAAATGCAACAGGCACATCAACAAGAAGGCGATTTGTGTAAAAAGTAAATGACCAGAAAATAGCTAAAAGAAATGCTGAAATTAATCCAGTTCTTTTATTAAAAAATAATTCTCCAATTTTATATAAGAAAAAAACAGAAAAAACAGAACTTAAAAGAATTAAAATCCTCATAGAAGTTTCTCCGAGATTAAAGAAAAGGAGAAATCTAAATATCAAAGGAAAAAGAATTGGTCTTATTGCGCTGGTCTTCCATTCATACATTCCTGCCCAGGATTTAGCCATATTAAGATAATCTGCCTCATCCCACCATATTGGCTGGCTTTTAGTAAGAAAAAAATAATAGAATCTTATTACCAAGGTCAGTAAAATAATTCCAGTAAGAAAATAATTTTGTTGAATATATTGCTTTGTTTTAGATAAAATTTGGTTAAAATTCATAGGCAATTAAAGAATTAGGGGTTTTTATTGGTTTTTATTTAGTGCTCTCAATCCTTTTCCATCCGTCAGAATAATGCTTTTTTTGGATTTTTGACTGGAACGAAGAAAGCGCCCAGATGTAAAGCCTTGTTGGGAACAATCCAAGTATCCAAAAGAACTCCTTTATTTTTTTAGGGTAAAAGAAAAGCTTTGGACCTCCAAGAACTTCTCCTTTGAATGTTTTCATTCTGGGGATTTTTTTTAAATCAAAATGTTTTTCAAGAGAAAGATGTGCTTTAGAGGTTCTCTTTTTTTGTTCAATGAATTCTTTTAAATTGTCTGGGTATTTTACAAAGACCTTTGCTTCAGGAGCATAAGCTATTTGATAGCCTTTTTGATGAAATAAAATTGGAACAATTGTGTCTTCTGCAACATCAAGGGGAAATTTTTTTATGACATTGTTTCTAAATGCCCAAAGATATCCAGAACACTCTATAAACTCGCATTTTTTATGACGTTTTAATCTAAGAGTGTGTGCACCAGCATCACAAAGAAGGTGTGACCAAAAACCAAACATGTTGTCTTTTTTATTTAAAGAAACAGGTCTTCCAGTAACACATCCAACTTTCTTGCTTTTAAAGGGCTGTAATAAATGATAAACTGATTTTGGAGAGACAAAACAATCTCCATCGCTTAAAATGATTATTTCCCCTTTTAATTTTGGAAGAAGGAGATTTAATGCGTAAGATTTCCCTTTTCCAGGGTCTTTGAAGAGTTTTATCTGTGAATTTCGCTTTTGAAACCTTTTTGCAACTTCAAGAGTGGGTTTATCTGGGGCAGAAACAATTAATTCATAAGAGAGAAGGTCTTGGTCAAGAAAGGATTTTATTGCCTTTCCAATTGTTTTTGGTTCATTAAAAGAGGTTATAACTATTGAAATTTCTGGATTTCGTCTTGAAGTTTTTTTATTAGTTTTCCCCATTTAAAGTCCTCTGCAGTTTTTCTTGCTTGAATATGAATGGGTTTAAGAGATTTTAAGTGTTTCTTATCTAAGCAATAAGAAAGTTTTTCAACAAGTTCTTTTTCATTGTTTATCTCAAAGAGAAACCCATTTTGCTGATTAGTAATGATTTCTTTGGCTCCTTGAGTTTTTGATGCAATTACTATTTTTCCCAAAGCCATTGCCTCTAAAAGTGCCTGGGGCATTGCCTCTCTCTTACTTGGCAAAACAAAAATATCTGCTTCCTGAAGTTTGTTTATTTTTTTCTTAAGATTATAAATTGGACCAAGGAACTTTATGGAAGGGTCTTTTCCAATTAATAATTGAAGTTGTTGCTTGTATTCTGCTTCTTCTGGTCCAACAAGTAAAAGTTTAGATTGAGAAAATTTTAGCTTAGCTTTAGAAAAAGCTTTAATTAAAAGTTCAAGATTTTTTATTGGATGAATTCTCCCTAAAAACAAAACAGTTTTTCCTTTAAGGGGTTTTACTTTGTTTTTGAAAAATTCGTCTGGAATTCCATTTGGGATATAAAGGATTTTTTCTCTTTTTACTCCAAGTTTTTTTAGATAAGGTTCTTCCCAGCGAGCGATGGTAATTATTTTATCAAATTTTTTAAGAACTTTAGGACCAATGAAAAAATCATAAAAATTAACAACGAGTTTTTGAAAAAAAGAGCGAGTTGCATTTCCTTCAATAAAGGGGGCGTGGGTTACTAAGAATATTTTTGCGTTGATTTTTTTTGCGAGTTTTATTGCTTTTGTTGTGTGCAAGTGCCGATAAGAATGTGCGATAACCAAATCAGGACTGAAATCTAAGAATGCTTGCTCAAAATTCCAGGAGATAAAACTCTCTCCCCCGAGCTTTTTTCCAGGAAATCTCTGAATTTGAATTTTTCCAATAGAGTCTTTTGGAGGAACTATCTCTTCAGACCCCTTTGTTAAATTAGAAGTAAAAATTTTAACTTCATGTCCTAACTTAGAGAGTTCTATTGATTCTTGTTTTGCTCTTTGCCAAACCCCGCATGCTCCTGCAGAATAATTTGTTAGTTCCAGTATTTTCATTTTATGTTTGATAAAAGTTTGTCTAAGTTTTTAATAAATCTTTCATGGCTAAAGACTTTATCTGTTTTGCTTTTAGGCAATTCTATAAAATCCCAAGAATGGCAATAAAACATTATCTCTTTTTTTCTTGTTATATTGAGCAAAAAATAAAGTGCCTTAGAAAGAGGATAGGATATTCTTAAAGGTAAAGAAACAAAAGGAATTATACAAGAGGCTACAGGCCTTTCTAAAAGATTTTTTCTAATTTTATAGGGATTTATTGGAGAAAAAAAATCTTTAAACCAGGACTTGAATTTTAATGGAAAAAAGAAAAGCTGAAGCAAGTTTCTTGGAGTTGAAGAAGAATCATATTCAAACTGATATTTTTCAAGTATATCGAGAGTCTCTGAATCTATTGAATGCTGGGGTGCTCTAAATCCTCTTGGCTTTATCTTGAGATATTTCTTAAAGCATCTTAGTGCTTTCTGAATTTGAACCTGCTTTTGTTTTTTTGAGAGATTATCAAATCTTTGATGTTCATATCCATGAAGCGAGATTTCCCAGCCGATTTTTTTCCACTTTTGGAATAATTCAGGATATTTTTTTATACAATCACAAGTTACAAAAAGAATTGGTTTAATTTGATGTTTGTTAAAAAGAGTCTCTGCTCTTTTGAGTCCTTGGGTTATTCCAAGATACTCCCTTGTATGGAGGTCTGGTTCAACATCAATTGAAATAACTAATTTAGACATTTTCATAAACCTCTTCTAATTTTTTAGCAATCTTTTTCCAAGTGTATTGTCGGGATAACTTTTCCCCTTTTTCTCCTAAGGCATTTGCTTTTATTTTGTCTTTAATGACTTCCTGAAGCTTATTTGCCAAGTCTTGCGAATCTTTAACCTTGAAAAAAAGAGCTTGATCTTTTATTACTGATTTAAATGCAGGAATATCTGAAAGAATTACGGGTCTTTTTGTAGCAAGTGATTCAAAAAGTGTAAGCGGCAATCCCTCCCACAAACTTGGAAGCACAATGCAATAAGCAGATTTAAGCGACCTTATGATCTCTTTTCTATCAGAAATTGCGCCTCTCCAAACAATCTTTTTACTTGGAAATTTTTTCTGAAGTTGCTTAGCATAATCATTTATCTCTCCAATTAATTCAAGTTTAAAAGAGGGGAATTTTTTTACTATTTTTGAAAATGCTTCTAAAAGATAAACAACCCCCTTTTGTTCATGGATTCTTCCAATAAAAGAAATTTTGTTTTCTATTTTTGGTTTGATTTTCTTGTAGAGAGTTAAATCTACCCCATTTGGAAGATAAGTTACTTTTTTGAAATATTTTTTTAGGCGTTTCTCATCTTCAAGGTTCACAGCAATTAATTGATTTGCTGTTAAAAGCATACTCTTGAAAAAAAACCAAAAAAACTTATTATCATAAAATTTAAACCCATTTATTCCGTGAATTGTTACAATCACTTTATACCGAATCCTTAGTAAAGGGATTAGGAAATAACAAAGGTTTTCGTGAATATGAATTATTTGATGTTTTTTAAAAAAGAGAAGTTTTATAGAATAGATCAATGCGACAAAGAAAAAGGAGAGGTTCATTAGGAAAGAGGGTTTTGATATTATTGGAAGGGTGATTTTGTTTTTGCAGAGTGTTCCTCTTTGAGTTAAAACTTCGCAGTTTGGAATGTTTGATGATAGTTCATAAATATGTCTCTGGCTCCCTCCATCTAAAGGAGAAGTAAGCCCAATCATGAGTGTTTTCATTTTCTTTTAAAAAATCCCTTAATATTTTTAAAGAGCTTAAAAAAATATCTCAAAAGAGTATATTTTTTGTTTGGAGAATAAACTGGCTGTTCTACTATCTCCCCCCCAAATCTCTCTTTAAATTTGTTTATGTTATAAGTTTTATCTCCTTTTTTTGCTTCTTTATCATAGCCCCCAAGGTCAAAAAAATTTAGAGAATTGGCTTTAGAATAAAGCAAAAGATTCCAATAAAGAAAGGGCATTGCTTGTAGCTTTAGCCCCTTTTCTGAGGATGCAGTTAAATCAAGAATAGAGTAATTATTTGATTTATCAACTAAAAGAAGCCCTCCTGCAAGAATTTCTTTTCCTTTTTTTATTAAGAATAATTCAGAGGAGTTTGTATTTGCTAAAGTTGCTACAAATGCTTCTGGCTCAGGCTTAAATCCTCCTTTTTTTGCAGTTTCTTTATAAAGTTTATAAAAAACTTTAAGGTCCTTTGTAGAAGTTATTGGTTCAAAAGAAAGTTTGTTTTTTTCTGCAAATTTTACTCCCCAACGGGCAGATTTTTTTTCAAGATTTTTCCAAAGTTCTTCTTTTTCTTTTGTTAAATCAATCAAAATAGTATAATTTGAGGTTTTGCCAAACTTGGCCTGATCAAATGCAGAAAGATCTTTAGTTAAGACACAGGGCATAACCTTAACATAAAAGTATTTTTTTGAGAGCTCTTTAATTTTTTGAAGTTGGGGAAGAGTATAATCCCCTCTAAACTCCAGTATTTTTTTTGTTTTTGATAAGGGAGAAGGCTTTTGTATCTCCAAACCAAAAACTCCTGGCTCTATTTCAACGATTTTTTCTCCTGCAGCAACAAGGGCTTTTTTATAGTCCAAGGATTGATATATTGAATTAGCCATAAATAAAAAAGAATTTACTTATTTAAAAGAATTGGGTTTTGAGGCTTCCTTGTTTTTCAGATTCTTATGAAAATCTATAATTGAAGAATAAGGTATTTTTCCAGAATTAGAACTCCAAAATCCATAGGAAGTATGCATCCCCTTTTTTTGGCCATGATCACTAATGATATAAATCTCTCCATTTATTTTTTCTATAATTGGCTTTAGTTTATTCAGAACAAAGTTATACCACCAAATAACTTTGTTTTCATCATAGTAATACATGTGTTGAATTGCGTCAAGAATGAAGAAATGAATGCATAAAAGCTCATGTTTATTGATTTCTTCTTCAAACTTTTTTAATCTTGAATTAAATGCCTTGAGTAGCAACTCTTCATATTCTTCCTCAGAAATCTTATTTTGTAGCACGTCAAATAGTTTTTTCCTGATTTCAAAGTTTATTTTGTCTTCATTATAACAAGGAAGACTGATCACTTTAGATGAATACTCTTCAAGAAAAGTTCTTCCTATTTGCTTTGAAGAAACTGATTTCTTTTTTAATCCCAGTTTCTCTTTTAGTTTTAAAAGCTTAAGTTTTACTGCAAGGCGATACATCCAAGAATTCCCATAGATTACCTTATAAAGAAAATTTAAGAGGGGGTTTTCATAAACATTAAAATATCGGATTTTGTGCTCTTCGGGAGATTTCCCTGTTGAAAAACTCGTCCATACAACATTTGTTGCAGGTTCGGTATCTTGAGGAAGGATTGGAACTTCAAGTTTTCCAGAGAATTTTTGTTTAAAATAATCAAAATGCTTATCTACAATCTCGTAATCTAAAGAATCTAAACAAATTATTGTTGTGGGCTTTTTCAATTTCATGGTGAAAAATAAAGGGCAAGATATATAAATGTTTATGTGTAAGCGTTAGCATAACTCTTGAACGAGAGAAAAAATAGAAAATGGATTATTTAAGTGAATTGGAGAGCAAGAGTATCTATATTATTCGAGAAGCATATTATAAACATAACAATCTTGCTTTGTTGTGGTCTATGGGGAAAGATTCTACTGTTTTACTGTGGTTGTGTCGGAAAGCGTTCTTTGGAAAGATTCCTTTTCCAATTATTCATATTGATACAACTCACAAATTTCCAGACATGTATAAATTCAGGGATGAGAGGGCAAAAGAATGGGGGCTTAAATTGATTGTTGGAAAAAACGAGGAGGCTCTTGCTAAGAGAATTGGTCCAGATAAAGGAAAATTTGAATGTTGTAATTCCCTAAAAACAGAGGCATTAAAACAAGTTATTGAAAAAGAGGGAATTCAGGCGCTACTTCTGGGGATAAGGAGAGATGAGCATGGAATAAGAGCAAAAGAAAGATATTTTTCCCCAAGAAACAAGGAATTTAAATGGGATTACAAAAATCAAGGCACAGAAATGTGGGATCAGTATAAAGAAAAATTAAAAGAAGACCAGCACATTCGAATCCATCCTCTTTTACATTGGAGAGAAGTTGACATTTGGAGATATATCAAAAAGGAGAATATTCCTATTATCGGCCTTTATTTTGCAAAGGAAGGAAGGAGATATAGAAGTATTGGATGTGTCCCTTGCTGTTCTCCTATGTTAAGTGATGCAAAGAACATTGACCAGATAATTAAGGAACTTGAAACTACAAAGGAAGCTGAGAGAAAGGGAAGAGCTCAGGACAAAGAAAAGGCATATATGATGCAAAAATTAAGGGCAATGGGGTATATGTAAAATGAATCAAAAAAATTTAGTTATTGTAGGGCATGTAGATCATGGAAAGTCTACTCTTATAGGGAGAATCCTATTTGATGCAAAAAGCCTGCCCGAAGGATTTATTGAACAAATTAAAAAAACGTGTGAGGAGCTGGGAAAGGAAATGGAATTCGGATTTATTCTCGATAGTTTAGAAGAAGAAAGAAAGCAAGGAATTACTATCGACACAACTCAAATCTTTTTTAAATGGAAAAAAAGAGATTACACCATCATCGATGCTCCAGGACATGTTGAATTCATCAGAAACATGATTACTGGGGCAAGTCAGGCAGATGCGGCAATTTTAATTGTAGATGCTAAAAGAGGAATAGAGGAACAAACAAAAAGACATTCATATATCCTCTCTCTCTTGGGTATTAAGAAAATCGTTGTTGTAATAAATAAAATGGACCTTGTTAATTGGGATGTTTCTATTTATGAAAAAATTAAAAAAGAACTTGAAGAAATTCTGAAAAAATTGAATTTGGAAGTCCATAGCATAATTCCTGTCTCTGCAAAAGACGGAGATAATGTGGTAAACAAATCAAAAAGAATAGATTCAGGAGAAACACTTTTAGAGTCCTTAGATAGGATAGGCATTGAAGAGGGGGAAAAGGGAAAATTGAGGTTCCCTGTCCAAGATGTTTATAAATTTGATGAGAGGAGAATTCTTGTTGGAAGAGTAGAATCAGGAGAAATGCAAAAGGGAGAAGAAGTTCTTCTTCAGCCATCTGGGAAGAAAACAAAGATAAAGAGTATAGAAAATTGGTCAAACAAGAAAGAAAAATTGGATTTGGGAGAATCTGGGGGAATAGTCCTCGAAGAACCTCTTTTTGTTGAAAGAGGAGAGGTAATAACTCGGGAACCGATTAAAATTAAAAAAATATTCAAAGTAAATCTTTTTTGGATTTCAAGTCCAGAATCTAATCCGATTTTGAAATTAACAACCCAGGAAAGCAGATGTAAAATTAAGGCAAACAAAATAATTAATTCTTCTACGCTGGAAGAAAAAGATACACAAGAAATCAATGATATTGTGCAGGGAGAAGTGAAGTGTGAAAAGGAAATTGTTTTCGATGACTTTAGTGAGATACCAAACATGGGAAGATTTATTCTGGAGAATGAAGAAGGAGAAACAATTGGGGCGGGAATAATTACTGATTAGGTTTTATTAATTTCTTTATTAAATCAACATATTTTGAATAGATCTTTTCTTCAGAAAAATTTTGAAGAATTATTTCTCTTGCTTTTTTTCCTTGTTTTTCTCTTTGTTTTTTATCTTGAATTAAAGATTTTAGTTTATCTACTGCTTTTTCATGGTCCATGGTAAAAAATCCGTATTCTTCGCTTCCTTGATTTAGTGCTACAATTGGAAGGCCACATGCAGCTGCCTCAGTTGTTGAACGCGAAACATTTGTCTGCTGTTCTGCTTGTAAAAAAATATCCAGCTTATTCAGATATTTTGGAAGCTCTTTATTTTGAATCTTTCCGAGATATTTTGCATTTTTTATTTGAAGTTTCTTTTTTAAAGTCTTGAAATAATCTTTTTCAAAAAAAGGGTCTAGGGGCCCAATCCACCAAAATTCAGAATTAGCCCCCTCTGATGCTTGACGAAACATCTCTAAAACAACTTCAGGATATTTAATTGGGGCCAGCCTTCCTACATACCCGACGATCACTTTTTTTGATGTTCTTTTTTTTAGTGGCTTAAAAAGATTTGTTGGAATTCCGTGGGGGATGGTGAGAATCTGAGCTTTTTTTGACTTTTTTTTATTAAGAAACCTATATTCTGATTGATTGACCGGAACAAATGCGTCTGGAAGCTTTAATGTAAAATCATTGTATGCCTTTAGAAATGCTATGAAAAGATGAGTAGAAAGGGATTTTCCTTTTTCTTTGAGAACTTCTCTTTTCATTGTTTCATAAAGAAGAGCCCCGCCTCTGCAGATTATTTTTGTCTTTGTAAATTTGAGGGGGAGAACACTTAGGAGCTCTGTTTCTCCAACAATAATTGCATCAATTTCCTCTTTTTTTGCAAGGGAATAGAGATATTTTGAAGTAACCAAAAGCCGATATAAATATACAAAAGGGTTAAACCGAATCCCCTTTCTTTGTTTTGGGGTATACCTCACTTTGATTATTCCTTTTCCTTGTTTAATATCTTCATTAGAACAATTTTCTTCTTCAAGCTTGTGAGCTAAGACAACTACTTTATGCCCTTTTGTTGCAAGCCAGTGAGCAATAGTTTTTACAAATAAGTCTGTTCCTCCCTTATCATAATGCCAAGAGCCGACTTGAAACATAATGTTCATGAAGGATAAAGCACAGAGGGATTTAAAAATATTGACAAAAAGAATTTAATCATTTGGGAACACTTTTTCATTAAACTGTTTAAAGTAGGCTCTTTGTAATTTGCTACTGATTATTTCGCATTCTTCGTCATAAGGGAGTCTCTCTTTATCTTTAGAGAAATTTTTAATTGCATTCCACATATCAATAACCAAAACAAGTCTATTAAAATCTTTTTGAGAGAGGTTTTCAACCAGAATATTGCGTGGCTGTTTCTTTGTTTGGGAAAATAAAGCAAGCATTTTGTTAAACCAAAAATCTTCTTTATAATCTAGGGTCACAACTCTTAATTTATACCTTTCAAGTATCTCAATTATTTTCTTAAATTCTTTCCAAGTAATTTTAATTAAAATTGCCATCTTTTAGAAAAAAATATGCGACTGCCCGGAATTGAACCGAGAGCTCCTTGTTGGAAGCAAGGCGTGTTTGCCATTACACCACCGTCGCTCTGATTTGCCAGAATCTTTCTCAACCACATGATATAATATTGTGACATGCTTCTTTTAAATCTTGCTATTTAATTATATCATGAGAAAGAGGAAACCTCTTGAAATAAAAAAGAAAATTCTTGAAGTTTTAAAAAAAGAGAAGGAAATTTCCTTAAGAAGACTAGATATTAAGGTAAATACAAGCTACCAAACAATCAAAAACCAAATAGAAGAGTTAATTTTTTTCGGATTGGTAGAAATAATCAAATACCCAAAAAATGAAAAAACTGGAAGGCCCTACACTACTGTAAAACTAAAGAAATCTTAATACTTTCTTGCAACAATTAATGCAGAGGGCCAGAAAAGAGGCTTTGAATAAAGAATCTTGAATCCATTATTTTTTAAAAAAACCCCGATATCTGCTGTTGATGCAATATAGCAGAGGTCTTCATCATCTCCTCCAACATTTTTTCCAAGATTTGGATTTGTAATTTTAAATTTTGGTTTTTTTGACAAAAAAACAGCAAGACTATCTAAAACCGAAAGTTTGTTTGGGAATCTTAAAATCATTAATCCCGATTGCCTAAGAACCCGGGACATTTCTTCTAATGCTTTTTTTGGATTAGGAATATGCTCCAGAGTTTCTGCAGAGATAACTGCATCAAAAGAACAATCAGGGAATTTTAAATTAGTTGAATCCATAATTTTAAAATCTGCTTTTCCAGCTTTTTTTGACTCCTTAATAAATAATGGAGAGAAGTCTATTCCAGTTACTTTATACCCTTTTTTTTGAAGAAAATTTGAAACTTGTCCTACACCACACCCTATATCTAAAACTCTTGCTTTTGCTGGAACAAACTCTAAAATTTTTTGAAGATATTTTGCATAAACTTCTATTCCATGTGTTTTTAATTTATTCATATAGAGCTTAGAAGAAGAATAAAAATCTTTCATGTTTTCTTTTAATTCTTTTTCTATCATTTTTAAAAATTAAAATGACTCTATATTTAAAAGTAACTAAATTAATTTCAAAAACTGCTCTAATTCTTTTGCTAAAAACTATTTTTGTGCAATAGCAATTAGTTCTGTTCCTAGTGGTCTGAGTAATATTCTCTCTAAAATAAAATATAACCAAAGAGGCAAGATTTTCCTTTTATAAAATATTGTATTCACGCCATAAATTGCTTTTGGCCATTGTCTAATCACTATCTTCCTGAA
The DNA here is from genome assembly GCA_024278335.1 of archaeon. Taxonomy (GTDB): domain Archaea; phylum Nanobdellota; class Nanobdellia; order Pacearchaeales; family GW2011-AR1; genus JAJRTJ01. The sequence goes on along the minus strand of JAJRTJ010000002.1, from coordinate 21,926 downwards.
TCCAGAATTATAGAGCAACCTAAATGTGGAGGTTTTTGTAAGTGGGGTGCAGTGAGAATAATCCTTATAAAACTCTCCTACTGACATCTTTCCAATATCTGGGACAAGAATTACAATTCTTCCTTGTGGTTTAAGCACTCTTCTAATCTCCCGCATAATTGATTCAGGGTTTGGGATATGTTCTAAAACCCTTTTTAAATTAACTGCATCAAAAGTATTATCTGAAAAAGGAAGTCTTTTAGTAATATCTCCATATTTGACCTTAAATCCCCTCTCTTTTGAGATACGCAAGGCATCCTTGTCTATGTCAATCCCTTCTATCTTATCTGGCGCGTTCACAATAAAATTTCCCACAGAACATCCAATATCTAAAATTCTCTTACACCCCTTGAAATATCTCTTATAATATATCTCATGCTCTATGTGATTCTTAGTCCATAATGTTCCGTATTGGATATCACTATAATAACTCATCGGTATTTTTCCTTTACAAACTTGGTTGCTTTTATCACTTCTAACACACTTATGTCATCTAGCACCATTTTTTATATTTAAATTCTTCGGGGCATTATCCCTTGTTTTAATGATTCTTGAATTTTTCATTGTTTTTAATCAAATTTCATTGTGTTTCAGCACATAATTTTTCAAAAGCATTTTTTACTTGCTCAAAAGTTAAAAGATTCAAGCATTTAATGTTTTTACAAACAAATTTTTTATATGGATTATAACAAGGGGTACAAGGCAAATCTTTCTTTACAATTTTATTTTGTTTTCCATAAGGAAAAGTTCTCCAATAAATTGTTGGACCAAAGATCCCCAGAGTTGGAACTTTTTGAGAAACTGCTAGGTGCATTAGTCCAGAATCATTTGAAATAAAAAAATTACACTTTTGAATTAATGCGGCACATTTACTCAGGCTTACATTCCTGATAAAAAAAACTTCAGGAGAATTAGAAACTTTTTTGATAAGAGGTTCTTCTTCAGATCCAAAAAAAACTAAAACATTATTTCCCTTTTTAACTAAATAATTAATTAACTGATTAAATTTTTTAATTGGCCACCTTTTGTATGACATCCCCTCTCTTGAACCAAGATGAATTCCAATTGCTTTTTTAATTTTTTTATCTCTGAAAAATTTATTTGCATATTCTTTGTCTTTTTTGTTTAAATAAAACTTCATTTGTGAATCTGTAGGCAGGATTTTAATTCCAAGTTTTCTAATAAGATCCAGATTAGAAGTTATGTCGTGTTGTTTTTTTTCTTGGACCGGATCAATAAATAAAGAGGATTTTTTCCAAAAAATATGGTAGGGGTGAGAAATAATGCGCTTAACTCCTGCAATTAAAGAGAAAATTATTTTTCTTACTCCAGAAGAGGGATAAGGAATTAAGCATAGATCAAAATTTTCTTTTCTTAATGAAATCGCTTTTTGAATTGACAAAGGAGAGATAACAACATCTAAATAATCAAAAGATTTTAAAACTTCGTAGGCAGAATCTTTTTGCATTATCACCATAATTTTCGCTTTAGGAAATTGCTTATGGAGTTTCTCAATCGTTGGTGTAAACATTAACATATTCCCAATCCCTCCCATTGGTAAAAGCAAAATTTTCATTTAAGTTAAAAAAAGAAAAGCTTTATAATCTTTTCTGATTTTTTGAGACAATGTTGAGACAATGATTAAAAGTTCTATTATAATTCCGACCTACAATGAAGAAAGAGATATCAAAGAATGTATTAAAAGCCTTTTAGTGCAAACTTACAAAGATTTTGAACTAATCATTGTTGATGATGGCTCAAAAGACAAAACAAAAGAGATTGTAAAAAAATTTGTAAAAAAAGATAAAAGAGTTGAATTAATTGAAGGAGAACACAAAGGTCCGGGATTTTCAAGAAATCTTGGAGCAAGCAAGGCTAAAGGAAAGGTTTTGGTTTTTGTTGATGCAGACATGACATTTAGAAGAGATTTTCTTGAGAAATTAATAAAACCCATAGAAGAGGGAAAAGAAATCGGGACGGAAAATTTACAAATATCAAATAATCCAAAAAACATATGGAGCCGGTGTTGGGGACTATATTTAAATAACGAGCCATTTAAAGGAGAGAAAGGAAAAAGGGGAATGATTTTTAGGGCAATCCTCAAATCTAAATTTAAAAAAATGGGGGGGTTTGATTCAAAATATGGTTATGCTGACGACCTAACCTTTTATTTTAAATATGGCTTAAGACCTCTCGCAGTTTTTGACGCGATTTGTTATCACAAAAATCCAGCAACATTGAAAGAAGTATATAAGCAAAGTAAGTGGATTGGTGCTTCAATCAGAAGCAAATGGATTCAAAATAAGATTGCCCCTTTTTTTCTTATAGTTCTTTCTCCAATTATTGTTCCCTTACTCTCAATTAAAAAGTGTTATGAAAACAAATCCTGGTCCTTATTGATTCCTTGGATGCTTATCTTTATGACGGTCAGATATTTCGGATCTATTCAAGGGATTATTAATAAAAATTATTTTAAAAAGAACGTGAGATAATTTTTTTCTTAAAATTAGTTCTTGCTTTCTTGATTATTTCCCAATCGTTCTTATCAAAAGATTTTGTTAAAAATAATAATGCTAGATAAATTAATCCAAAAAATGATCCAATTAAAAGCATTGATAAAAGATTTACTTGGACAAATCTTCTGAAATAAAACAAACAAAGAGTGGCAATTGCAAGAGAAATTGAAACTTCTAACATTTTTCTTCTTATTGGAAACAGTTTTGTAAAAAGATATGCTTCAAGAAACAATATAATTGAAAGCAGGATTAGGGAAGCCATTGTTGCAATTGCTGCCCCATTAATTCCATACTTTGGAACTAAAAGAAAATTGAGCAAAAGATTGATAGCAGAGATACAAATTAAATTAATCAAAAGAATTTTTGATTTCCCCTTTGAAGAAAGAAGAGACCTTGAAACAGAAGAAAGGGAAAAAATAAACATCCCAAATGCAAGAAATCTTAGGGCAGTTTCGGCTGCAAGATAATCTGCTCCCCAGAAGAAATTAATAAAAACTCCAGGAAAGAAGAGAATCAAAACTAGGAGAGGCAAGTTAATAATAAAAATCCATTTATTTATTTGTTTTGAAAGCTCTTTAGCGACATTAAATCTTTTTTGTGCAAGGGTTCTTGTAATTAGTGGGGAAAAAAGCTGTAAAAACAATTCTCCAGAAAATGCCATAAGCGTTGCAATTGGAATTGCTGAATTATAAATTCCTACAAAATATGCATCTTTAAACAATCCTATTGAAAAAGTATCCACCCAAAAAAGCAATGTTCCAATTATCCCAAACAAAACAAGAGGCCATGAATAAGAAAAAAAGCTTTGGAGAATCTTCTTGGAAACATCCTTGGGGGGATTTGTCTGATTAAAAATCTCTTTTATCTTAACCTTAGCAAAAAGATAGGAAAAAGAGAGTGTTGCAATTATTCCCAGCATATAAGAAAAGGCTATTGCATGGGGGGCACTTATGAAAAACAAGATAAAGATAAAGATAAAAATTAGCTTAACAATATTTTGAAGAATATTGTATGAAAAGGAAAATGCGTTTATTCGCTCATTTGCTCTTAATACTGAAAGATAGATATTAGAAAATATTTGAATTGGCACAAGGAATGCAAAAATTTGGAGAAATAATTTCAAAGAAGGTTCATTAAAGATTGAAACTGCAATGAAATCAGAAAAAAGGAACATAATTATTCCTGCAATAATTCCAGAAATTAATAGTGTTTTTCTTGCAAATTTTAGAAGATAAGCTATGTTAGAATATTGTTTTTTTGCCCTGTAGATTGGGATAAACCTTAATAATCCCTCTGAAAATCCTAAACTTGCAAAAGCAATAAAAAATCCGATGACCATTAGTGCAAGGGAAAATAATCCATAAACCTCTGGACCATAGTATCTTGCAATTGTAATACGATAGAAATAAGCAAGGATCTTTGATAAAAAAACCCCCCCAAAAACAATTATTGAAGATTTAACTAAGAGCCCTAAATCGTTGCTAATTTCTTTTTCTTCTTTTCTTGTAACCATCTCTTGATTTAAATTTTTTATACTTTAAAAATTCATGGAAAACAAAAACTTTGTCAAGACGATGCTTAAAATTAATTGAAGCAATATAATCTAAGAACAAATGAATTATAAAACCCAATGCAATATAAAAGGAAAAAAACCAAATTTTTGAAAAAAGAAATAGAAGAATAAGCGGCTCAATTCCATGTAAGAAAAGAAAAGCTTCGTTGTGTTTTTGCCTTTCTTTAATTGAAAGTTTCATAAGATAATAATGAGTTCTTTTAAACCATTTAAATGCCCGCGGCAGACTTAAATCTTTTTTTACAAAAACAAAATAAAGATAATGGTCTACATCAATTAAAACAGAAGAAAGAAAAATAATTGAAGCCCCGACCAAACCCATTTGAGGAAACACTAATAAAAGAAAGCCAGAAATAATTGCTCCGAAGATTATGTGTTTTGAAACAAACATTTTAATTTTCAATAAATTTAACCATATCTGTAAATGCCGGTCGAGTTATTAAGACCCCGACAGAAATTCCAATTATTGTTGTAATTGCAAATCCTTTTAATAATCCTGCTCCTGCCCACATCAAAGGAAGAAGTGCGACAACTGCAGTAAAGTATGCTCCAAGAATTATTTTAAATGCTCTTTTTAATTTTTCTTTAAGACTAAGTGCCTCTTTTTGATTTGCTTCATCTAAGACAATTAGCTGGCTGTCAATTCCTGTTCCAACTCCGGCAATAATTCCTGCTATACTTGGAAGGTCTAGGTTCCATCCAATGAAAGAAGCAATTCCAAGAATAATTGTAACTTCGCAAATACTTGTTAAAATTAACGCTAAGGGAGAAGCAATCTTTCTATATCTTAAAAAAACTACAAGCCCTACTGCTAAAAGAGCTGCGATTCCTGCAAAAAGAATTGAGCGAATGAAATCCCTCCCAAGATTAGGAGAGATTGTATCTAGTTTTACAATTTCTAACTCAAAAGGAAGACTTCCTGTAATTAAGATGGTCTGCAATTGCTTCATTTCTGCTTGGGCATTTTGAATAGCTTCTTGTCTTGTTGTTCCACTTCCAGAACCAGAAATAGAAATCTGGGTTGTTGCGCTTCCTTTTAAATCTTTTCCAATAAAAAGACTATTTACTTTTTTCCCATCAAGGTATAAATCCAATTTTTTGTTAAGATATTCTGGATTAGATTGATTTACTTCGAGAAGAGAAGTTATTTGAGCATGTCTTTTTGCTGCACTTTCTGTTAAAAAAATCCCAAATCTAAAACTACAAATATGGATTGAATTTTGCTGTCCGCAAGAATAAATTCCAGAAGTTTGCCCAGACCTTGAAACAGAGGCAATGTCCCCCTCCCCCCCATTAAAAACAGTCTGGTTTCCAATCCTTGCCTCAAATACTCCTTGTTCAGAAATAAGTTTTTCCAAATCTTTTGGAGTAGCTCCTGCAATCTCTATTAGCATAAACCTGTTTCCAGATAAATCAGCAACCGGCACTACGTTCATGTCTGACAATCCAAACTCATTAAACCTTGTTCTTGTTATCTCTACTAAATCCGAGAGTTCTTCAGAGGCCATTTGCTTGTCTTTTGCCTTGATTAATGCTCTTGAACCTCCGGAAATATCCAATCCTGCCTTTAATCTTGTTTTTGGAATTTCGGAAACAGTAATTTTTGGAAAGTTTTTTTCAAATAAAATATACTCTTGGGTTTTTGTAGTGATAATTAATTTCTTTTCAGTTTGTGAAGGAAATTTGTCTTTAATTATTTTAGAATAATCTTCTAAAGAATTAATTTGTTTTCCATCAATTTGAATTATAATCTCTCCTGCTCTTAATCCTTGTCCAAATGCCGAAGAATTGTCGTCAACACTTGTGATTAAAACCCCTTTTTCTAAAAATAGGGGCGGAAGTCCGAATAAAGAAATTAAAGAAAATAAAAGAAAAATGATTAAAACCCAGATTTTAAAACTTAATTTCATTGTTTTTTCTCCAAATACCATTTAAGTATTGATACATTTGTAATCCATGTATTTAAAATATCAAAACATAAGCCAATAATCAAAATTGAGAAAATTTGAGCAAGCACAACTGAAAAAGATTTGACAACAAAAAAAGCAAAAGTAATGGCAAATAAAGAAGTCAGGGTCATTGTAATCCCTGTTTTAAATGCTCCAAAAATTCTTTGATTGGTTGAAGAACCGCTTCTCTTTAAGAGCCTTGTTGTTAATAAAATGTCTGTATCAACAGAATAACCAATTAACATTAAAAAAGCCACAATTCCTGCAGAAGACAGGGAAATTCCAAGCAAGTCAATAAATGCAAGGGTCATAATAATGTCTGCAAACGCTGAAAGCACTACTGCAAGAGAAGGCACAAGAGTTCTGAATAAAATAAACACCACAAGTGCCATAAAAATAAATGCAACCAAGATTGCAATAAGTAATTGCTGATAAAAACTCCTGCTCAATGCAGAACCAGTAAATTCAATACTGCTGTTTTCTTCTGTTAGTTTATATCCCAAAGAATCCTCAATAACTTGTTTTGTTTGTTGAGCGTCAGAAGAAGTTTTAATTATAACTCCTTTTTGCTCTTGAGAAACAAGGTCAAAGAGCTCTGTTACTTCTAAATTCTCTAATGAATTGGAAAGTTCTTGCTTAATAACAGAAATTTTTTCAGGAGCATATAATGTTACAGAAGTTCCCCCAGTTAAAGAAATATCTTTTTTTGCAAAATCTCCAGTTTGAGCGTAAAAAAATCCAATATATGCAAAAGAAAAAATAAGTAAAACTAAAGGGATAATTAGGAGGTGTTTGAAATATTTGTCGTGAAATTTTGATAAATTCATTTTTGTTGTATGCGCAGGCCGGGATTCGAACCCGGATAATCTGCTTGGAAGGCAGAGAGTCTAACCATTGACCTACCCACGCATAAAATAAGATATTCTCTCCAGGTTTTAAAGTTTTACTATACGCAAGAGGATTATTAATTATAATCGAAACTACTCAAATCCAAATAGTTAGAAAAAAGGAAAACGCCCAAGGAAGGATTTGGGCTTGAACTCTATGAGTTCTCACCTATGCTCATCGTCCTTTTTTTCTTGAACCGAACATCTCGCATAAACCCAAGGCTTCAAATCCAAATAGTTAGAAAAAAGGAAAACGCCCAAGGAAGGATTTGAACCTTCGACTTTCTCCTAACTCCAGAGAGTATAGGAGGGAGACGCTCTATCCAGGCTGAGCTACTTGGGCATAATTTAAAAACAAGCTTTGCACTTTAAAAATTATGCTAATAAAAATTTTAGGAGCAATTGATTTAATTGCAGGGATTATTTTAGTCTTTGGAATTCAAAATTTTTTTCCAGAAGAGATAATTTTATCCTTAGGGGTTCTTTTAATTGGAAAATCTTCTCTTGGAATGTTAAGAGATTTTGGAAGTTGGATTGATATAATTGCCGGAGGAATTTTTTTGATTTCAGGATTAATTAGTTTTCCCTGGATAATTGAAATTATTGCTGGAATTTTTGTTTTACAAAAAGGAATATTTAGTTTTTTCTGAGAATTAATTGTTCATGCGGATGCTAGGATTCGAACCTAGGTAGGCATAAACCAACAGATCTTGAGTCTGTCCCGTTTGACCGCTCCGGCACACCCGCTCAAAAATAATGAGAAACAGACATATAAAAAGTTTTATAAACTAAATAGAATGACTAAAATTGAAGACGGTCATAATAGGTTGGAAACACCTGTTCTCATTCCGAACACAGAAGTTAAGCTTCCTATGTTAATGGTGTTAGTGCCAGACAAGGCGCAAAGCCATTAAGCTGTCTTCGCTTAAAATTAACTTTTCTTGAATTTTTCAACTAATTCAATTAAATCTTCTTGCCCTAAAAAAACAGACCTGCAACAAAATCGCTCTAATCCTAATTAACCCAAAACCTTGTTTGGTTCTTCTTTACTAGAAATTCTTTTTTTATATTCTTCCCAAAGATGACCGATTGGCTTTCCGCAGGAAAAACATCTAACTGGAATTATCATATAATTATTGCAGTAAATTAGTTTTTAAAACTTACTATTAAAAAAATCTTAAAATTAATATAAAAATTTAAAAAGCCAGATAGTTTAGCAAAATCTGCAGAAAAATTGGTGAACAGATGAGTAAAAAGTGTATTTACTGTGGGTGTGAAATTGACGAGAGCAGTGTAATTGATTTTTGCGAAAAATGCGGAAAGGGGGTTTGGGGGGAGAGAATGTTCAATACAATCCTCAAAAACATGGAAGAAGCAAGAGAAAGAGGAGATTTGTATGGAGAGAATTTTCAAGGAAAAATAGAATAGAAAGACAAGTTTTTTAAAGGGAATATTTCTGAGTTAAATATGGTTAGAAGAAAATCTGTTCGAACTAGAGGCAAATTGCCATTAAGCAGAAAGTTTCAAGAATTAAAAAAAGGTCAAGCAGTGGCAATTGTTTTTGAAAGGGCCACAAGCCACAATGTTCCAAAAAGAATGCAGGGAAGAACAGGAATTATTGAAAAAAGAATAGGAAAGGCGTATTCAATCTTAGTCAAAGACGGGTCAAAAAACAAAAATTTTATCATTGACCCAATACATTTAAAAAAAATAAATCAGATAGAGAAGAAGAATGATAATTGAAGAAAAGTCCCTAAGTATTGCAGAAGCAAGTGAATTTTTAAATAAAGATTCAACTGAAAACACAGAAATAATTGGATTTGTAAAAAAATTTATTTCAACAGACTCAAAAAAAGCACAAGAACTTAGAGAGAAATTGATTAAATTAGATCTGATAAAATTAAGAGAAGAGCACATTTCTAAAATTATTGATTTAATGCCAGATAATAAAGACGATTTAAATAAAATTTTTGTTGATTTGACATTAGAAGAAGATGAAATTTCAAAAATACTTGACACAATTAAAGAGTTTAAATAAAGAAAATGAAAGAAGAATATGCAATTATTTTAGAGTATTTACCCAACGGTTATCCGTTGGAAGGGAAAACCCTGCCTTTGGCTCAAGCAATTGGAGAACACAATCTCACTCTTTTGGAACTTGTTCCAAGAAGGGGAATTTCCCTTGAACCAGGAGAAAAGGTTTATATTGGAGAAGGGAAAAGAGACAAAATCTACTATATTCTTGGTAGATTAAAGAGAGAAAAATTAACTGAGCCTGCAAAAGAACAATTGCAGGAAGTTGTTGAAAAAATTGTGACAGAGAGAGAAGAAGAATATGTTAAATTCTTTAACGAATCTCAAGCAATTAACAAGCGAATTCATCAAATTGAACTTTTGCCTGGATTTGGAAAAAAACATATGAAAGAGATTTTGGAAGCAAGAGACCAAAAACCTTTTGAATCTCTAGAAGATTTAAAAACCCGGGTTCATAATCTTCCAGACCCAAAAAAAGCAATTGAAAAAAGAATTATTCAAGAGCTTACAACAATGGGGAGGTTTAATCTCTTTATACATTAAAATGGATGAAAAAGAAAAACAAAATCTAGAAGAAGAAAGAGTAGTTAGAATTATGTCAAAAGACATAGAGGGAAAAATGAGCCTATATGCGGGCCTAACAAAAATAAAGGGAATTTCTTGGGCAATTTCTGGAGCAGTTTGCAATCTTTTAAAATTAGACAGAAAAAAGAAAATTGGAGAATTAAATGCAGAAGAAGTTAAGAAAATAGAACAAGTCCTCTCTGATCTAAAAATACCCGGATTTTTACAAAATCGAAGAAAAGATTTTATTCAAGGAGAAGACAAGCACTTGATTGGGGCAGATTTGGATTTGCAAAAAGAATTTGATATTAAAAGAATTAAAAAAATAAAAAGCTATAGAGGATTCAGACACATTGCAGGACTTCCAACAAAAGGGCAGAGAACAAGAAGTAACTTTAGAAAAAACAGAAGAAAAGGAGCAGGAATAAAGAAAAAGACATAAAATGAAAAGAAAACATAAAATTTATTCAAGACCAAAACGACCTTTTGAAAAATCCAGAATTGAAGAAGAGGTCAAAATAAAAGAAGAATTTGGATTAAAAAATAAAAAAGAAATTTGGAGAGCAGAAGCAAAAATAAAAGAATTTAGAGAAAAGGCAAAAAAACTTATTTCAGCAGACCCTTCAGAACAACAGGCTCTTTTTAAGAGGCTTCAAAAAATTGGGCTTAAAGTTAATTCAATTGCAGATGTTCTTGCTTTAGAAAAACAAGATTATTTGAATAGGCGGCTTCAAACAATTGTAAGAAACAAAGGACTTGCTCCAACAGTCAAGGCAGCAAGGCAGAGGATTGTTCATAAAAAAATACTTGTTGACGGCGGGATTGTTAACAGCCCCTCATATATTGTTCCAAAAGAATTAGAAGACAAGATTACAGTAAAGAAAAAAGCTTTAAAAGAAAAGAAAAAAGAAGAAACAAGTCAAAAAGAATCTGAAAAAATAGAGGAAAAGAAAAATGAGTGAAGAAAAAGAGAAAAAAGAAACAAGTCAAAAAGAATCTGAAAAAATAGAGGAAAAGAAAGAAGAAGTAAAAAAGAAAAAGCCAGAGTATGAGGCAATTATGAATATTTATACTTCTTATAACAATACCCTTGTTCATGTAACAGACATGTGTGGCCAGACAATTGCAAAAATCACTGGAGGAATGGTTACAAAGCATGATAGATTAAAGGCAAATCCTACAATCGGAATGTTTATTGCAAAAAGAGTTGCTGAACAAGTTAAAGATTTAGGAATAAAATCTTTTTATGTGAGAATACGGGCAAAGACAGGAAATCCTTCAGCAGGTCCTGGAGCAAATGCAATTATAAAAAGCCTGACAAGAGAAGGATTTAAAATTATAAACATTCTTGATACGACAAGAGTCCCTCGAGGAGGGCCAAAGAAGAAAGGAGGAAGAAGAGGAAGAAGACCTTAAGGTTTAAATAAGCTAAATTCAAGATTAAAAAATGGAAATAATCTCAAAAAAGCCTGAAACGCTTGTCTTTAAAGCAAAGATAAAAGAAAGCTTGGCTAATGCTATTAGGAGATATATAAACAAAATCCCAATTCTTGCAGTTGATGAAATTGAAATCTCAAAAAATGGGTCTGCTTTGTTTGATGAAACAATCGCCCATAGAGTAGGATTAGTTCCTTTGAAAATGAAAAAAGAGTTTGAAAAATCTCCCCCAGTATTAGAATTAAGTGCAAAACAAGAAGGAATTATTTATTCAGGACAAATCAAAGGAAAGGCAGAAGTTGTCTATGACCGGATTCCAATTACTTCCTTAAACAAAGGGCAGGAAATTGAATTAAAGGCAATAACAAAAATCGGAAAGGGGACAGAGCATGCAAAATTCAGTCCAGGATTAATTTTTTACAGAAATTGTTCTGAAATCATTGTGGATAAAGAAAGTGCAGAAGAAATGAAAAAAACTTTTCCAAAAATTGAGATAAAAGAAGAGGGAAATAAAGTTAAGATAATTGATGAGAATGAAAAAGAAATAAAAGATTTTGTAGAAGGATTTATGGAAAAAAAGAAAGGAAGTTTTGAAACTGTTTTTAAAGAGGATTTAATTATTAAAATTGAATCCTTTGGGCAAATTCCAGTTGAAGAAATATTCACCAAATCTTTAGAAGCACTTAAAACAGAGCTCAAAGAGCTGGATAAAGCAATTTAAAAGACAATTTTAAAAATAGCGGGTTTCTTTTGTAATTATATCTTGTGCGGAAGTGCCAGAGCGGTCAAATGGGCGAGATTAAGGCTCTCGTGGCTTTATGCCTACGAAGGTTCGAATCCTTTCTTCCGCATAGTCAAAAGCTTTATAAAGCAATTTTAGCTTTAAATTTAACCTGCGAGTAAATCGCGTTAGCAGGAAGTTAATACTTCTTGTAAATTAAAAATGAAATCAAAAAAAACAATTGAAAAACAGTTGAAGAAAAAAGGAAATCAAGAATTAGTTGAAACAATCATTCTTGCAAAAAAACAAGAAAAATGGAAAGTTATAGCAGAAATTCTTTCTGGCTCTTGTAAAAAACGTCCGGCAATTAATCTTGAAAAGCTGAATAAAGAATCAAAAGAAGGAGAGAAAATTGCAATCCCGGGGAAAATTCTTTCAGAAGGGGAATTAAATAAAAAAATTAAAATAATTGGATTTGCGGTTTCAAAAAAAGCTTTAGAAAAGATTAAGAAAGCTCAAAGCGAGTTTATTTTATTAAAAGATGAAATAAAGCAAAATCCTTCTGCAAGTGGGGTGAAAATTTTAAAATGATAATTATTGATGGAGACAAGGCAGTATTGGGAAGACTGGCAAGCTTTGCAGCAAAGCAAGCTTTAAATGGAGAAGAAGTTGTTGTAGTAAATTGCGAAGAAGTGATTATAAGCGGGAATAAAAAAACAATTGAAAAAGAGATTTTAGAAAAAAGAAGCAGGCATGGCCACAGTCAAAAAGGGCCTATTTATTCAAAGATTTGTGAAAAAATAGTAAAAAGAACTATTAGAGGCATGCTTCCAAACTACAGAAAGGGGAGAGGAGCTCAAGCATTTAAAAGAATAAGGTGTTTTAATAAAGTTCCAGAAGAGTATAAAGAGAAAGAAAAAACAAAAATAGAATCTCAAAAATTAAAATATAGTAAATTAAAAGATATTGAAAAATGAGTGAAGAAAAAATCAAAAAGATAATTGTTGCTGGAAAGAGAAAGACCTCTTTAGCAAAGGCAATAATTGTTGCTGGAAAGGGGGAAATCTCTTTGAATAAAAGAAAGCTTCAAACACTTGAATTATTTGAGAGACTAAAAATTGAAGAGCCTTTAAGAATTGCCGATAAAATTCTTGGAGAAAGAAAATTTAATGTTGAGATTAAAATGAGGGGCGGGGGAGCAAAAAGCCAGATTGAAGCAGCAAGGCTTGCTCTTGCTAAGGCAATTGTAGAGTTCTCTAAATCAAAAGAATTAAGAGAAGCTTATCTTGCATATGACAGAAACATGCTTGTTGCAGATGTTAGAAGAAAAGAAGCCTATAAGCCAGGAGATTCAAAAGCAAGAAGCAAGAGACAATCAAGTAAAAGATAATCCTCTATTCAAAAAGATTTTCTTCTTCGTCTTCTTTTAGAACATTCTTTATTGTGTTTCTTCTTTGTTTTTAAGGAATAAGGCTTTAGAGAGGGATGAGAGTCTCCGGTAATTAACCTTCCTTCTGCAGAAATTCCTTTTTTTTCATAAAAAGAAACTGCTTCCTCTAATTGGGTTCTTCCTTTCTCTGTTAATCTTAAATGCCCATTTGATTTATATTCAATAACTATGACCCCCCCAGTTCTAAGAATAAAAACAAGGTCTGGTTGGATTCTCCTTCCTCTTCTTCCTGAATAAAGATAAGGCTCTACGGCAGAAAATAGCAGGTCCCTCTTATTTAACCCAATGATTGTTGGATCCTCATTTATCCTTTCCAGGGCTTTCCTATGTGCACTTTTACGAGGCATCTAAAAATAAGATAAATATTGTTTAAAAAGAAAATTGTTTTAAAGTATTAGTTTGATTTTTTAATTTTCAGGCGCTCAAGTTTATTTTGAACATGATTAAAAAGTGTTGGAGAAACTATTGCCTGATGATTTCCCTCATGAACCTGCCCATTAAACTTTATTTTTCCAAGATAAGTAAAATTAAAAAGTATTTTTTTAAGTCCATTAACAGAAAAGCCTCTTTTTTTTGCCAGACTATTCAAAGATAGATTTGAATTAAGGAACTCTTCAAATATTTCTTCAACTTCCCTGTAATTTGGAGCAGGAATTAATTTTCCTTTTTCATAAACATATCCAAAGGGGGGTCTTGATTGAGGAATCCCTTGAGAGGCTTTTTTCATCATTGCTTTTTTTTGTTGAAAATTTATAAAAGAAGAAAATTTTCTCAAAGGATCTAATACTTCTGGAGAAGAAATTGTTTCAGAGATGTATCTATCTATTTCTTCGGGATTATTTGGAGCAAACCTAATGCAAACACTGCAAAAAGCAAGTCCGTTTTTTAACTGGTTTTCTTCTGATTCATAACCGCATTTTGAACATGTTTTCATTTTAAAGCATATCAATAGGAGATTTTATCTTTTTTAATTCTTCTACTGAAATATGAGTATAAATTTGAGTTGTAGATAAATCGCTGTGGCCAAGAAGTTCTTGAATTTTTCTTATATCTGTTCCATTTTCAAGCAAATGTGTTGCAAAAGAATGTCTCAAGGTATGGCAGTGCACTGGTTTTTTTATTCCTGCTCTTTTTGAAGCAAGAGAAACTATTTTTTGAATATTTCTTGAAGAAAGTTTTCCTTTTGGACCTGAGAAAAGATATTCTTGCCCTGCTTTTTGCTGTTTGGACGCCTGTTTGGACAGGTGTTTAAAAAGAAAATCTGGAATATTAAAAATCCTGTCTTTTTTTCCTTTTGCCTGCCGAACATTGCCAATTTTTTCTTCAAAATTCAAATCTTTTACTTTAAGATTAACCAACTCTGAAACTCTTAATCCACAAGCATAAAGAAGAGAAATCATAAGCCAAGATTTTTTAAATGATTTAGCTGTTTCAAGAAGCTGAGAAATTTCCTGTTTTGTCAAAACAGTTGGAAGCCTTTTTTCTCTTTTTGGTCTTTTTATATTTATGGTAGGGTCTTTTTTTAAAATATTTGAATAAGCATATTTTAAAGCAGAAAGAAAAAGTATCACAGACATAGCAGAGCTTTGAGAATGCTCTTCTGCAAGATAGAGTTTAATGTCTTCTTCACTAACTTGCTCTGGAGACTTCTTAATATAATCTAAAAATTTTTTATTTGCTTCAAGATAATTTCTTATAGTGTAATCAGAACTTTGAGAAATTTTTAGTTCAATTTCCAATTTTTTAAGAAAATCTTGCTTTTTCATAGAATAGATTGTGCGAACCTGTTTAAATATATTTTCATAAGAGTTATATAGTTGAAAGCATTGGAAATTGTATGGTTGAAAGCATTGCAGAAATTATGTTAAAAGAGCATGTTATAATTAAATCGTTCTTAAGACAATTTGAAGAAACAGGGGATATTTCAAAATCTGGAGAGATGCTAAGTAGATTTAAATGGACATTAGAAAAGCATTTTATTCTTGAAGAAAAAGCAATTTTTGATGTATTAAATAGATTAAAAGGAGATGAAATCAGTGAGGCTTTTGAGCTTCTTCGTGACCATCAGCAGATTATGGAATTAATAAATAACTTAGAAGAAGGATTTGAAGGAGGATTAACTGTTAATTTAGACAGATTAAAAGAGATGTTAGAAAAACATTTAGAAATAGAGGGAGCGTTTTTTTATCCTAAATTAGACAAGGTATTAGACCAACAGACAAAAACAGAAATTATTCAAAAAGCAAAAGAATTAATCAGAGGTTAGATTTTTATAGTCAATTAAATAAAAAAGATAATGATTAAAGAGATTATTCTTGCTATAATCCAGGCATTTACAGAATTTTTGCCTGTGTCAAGTTCAGGGCACCTTGCAATAGCCTCAAAATTAATGGATTTGCCTCAAAATATTTTCTTTTTTACTGTTTTGCATATTGCTTCTTTATTGGCAGTATTAGTTTATTTTAGAGAGGAGATTGTAAAATTGTTTAAGTTTGATAAACAATCAAAAAAATACATTGGATTATTAATAATTGGAACAATTCCTGCAGGGATTGTTGGGGGGCTATTTGGACAGGTGTTCAAACAGGCGTTTTCTTCTTCAGTTTCAATAGGAGTTTCTTTTTTGTTTACTGGGGGGATTCTTTTTTTAACAAAATTTTCTAAGAATATTTCTTCTCTTAATTTAAAAAATTCCTTAATTATTGGCCTTGCACAAATTTTAGCGCTTTTCCCAGGGATTTCAAGAAGTGGAATGACTACTTCATTTGGAATGCTCTCAGGAATAGAGAAACAAACTGCAGGAAAATTTTCGTTTTTTCTTTTTATTCCCCTGGCAATTGGAGCAATGATTTTAGAAACAGGAGAAGCATATTTTAATTTTGAGTTAGTTCTTGTGTTTTTAATTTGCTTTGTTTTAAGTTATTTAAGCATAAGCGGGTTTTTTAAAATTTTAAGAAAAGGATATTGGTGGATTTTTGGAATTTATGTTTGGATTTTGGGGTTGTTGGTTTTGATTTTTATGTAAAGAGGGATTTTAATCTAAACCTCTTTTCTAATTTCAAATTCTATTTTTGGGTCTTCGATAACTTTATATCCTTTTTCTTTTAGTTCATCTAAAATTTGTTTTCGAAATTCAAAATTATGTAACATCTTATGGTGATTTGGGCAAAGTCCGATTAAATTTTCTTGGAAATTATTTTGTTTGTTTTCATCTAAGTGATGGATTTCAACAATTTTATCAAATTCACAAAGAACGCATTTTGAAGTAATTTTTTTATAGGTTTCTTGATTTAAATTATGATATTTTTTATAATTCCAAGCTTTATTTTTATCTAATCTGTAAACAAAATTATAACAACTCCCACAAAGACCTTTTGCATGAAGGGGTTTAGTCTTTTGACATCGTTTGCACTTAGCTGACCTTGGTGACCAGAATAATTTTTTATAGCAAGTGTAACAGAATCCCCTTGCATGATGTTCTTTTTCTTGCTTACAGTTTTTACAAATCTTCAGCATAGGGAATAGAAATAAACTTTTTATAAAAACATGTGCAACCACTAAAAAATTACGTTCGGAGCAATTGAAAAACAAACTACTCCCAATATATCTTGTGCGAACTTTTATAGAGGAAATAGAAATTATGCTGTTTTTTGCTCTAAATTACCTTGTCTATTTGGAATTTGTTGTGTTTCTGGATTTCTACAAGGGCTTTGATTTGGAACAATGTTAAAGAAAGAGCGAGGGAAAGAAGAAGGATTTACTTTATTATTTGTTTCTTTTTTAAAAGGGCAAGTGCAAATATAAAAAAACTCTCCATGAAATCGCCTTAAGTAGAGGCAATCAGTTTTACAAAGATTGATTGAAGAAGGATAAGAAGAGGAGTTATCTTGTTGTGGTCTGCTCCATTTATCCAAAAGTCCCATATTTATCTTGAATTAAAGGAGTTTATTAATATTTTTGTGATAGAAAAATATGAATCTTTTTTGAAAATTTTCTTTGATTTTTTGACAATAGTTTATTTCTTAAAAGAAGTTGTGCACTAGGGTTAGGAAAGTTCAAATCTTACTAATCTAACTTATCCACTACATTATCTCCTGGTTGCCAAGACCTTTCAACTACCCTCTTTTTGAAGTTGATTCTGCTGGAAAGATTTCTTCATCTCCTAAATGATGTGCAAGACATTCCTTGCCCGTATGTCTTCCTAATCTCTCTGTAGTTTGTGCATCTAAAAAGAGATAGCTCCAATTTGCTGTATCTCCAGTAGTGTCGCAACCAATCTCTCTAATTTGATAGGGGCTCATTTTGATTCTGCTGCTCAGTTCTTTTTGAATAGAGGTGGCCCAAGAAAGTTCTTCCATTTACCCCGCCCTCTAAAAGACAGTCCTTTAATGTTTTTCCTGTTGGTTCGTATCCTTCTGTGCTCATGAACCTCATAAATCTAAAAACTTTTTAAGGATTATTATAATAACCAGATAGTTTTTTCCAGGATTTTTTCTTTTAATTAAATTTATTTGCCGGGGTTGTGCACTAAGGTTATCAAAGTATAAGGAATATGTGTCGAAGTGTTGGAACAAACAGGTGTTTGGACAGGTGAAGGATTGTTTAAACGACTTATATCGTCGGAAAAAAGAGGGGGGGTATTGAAGTTGTTTCGACACATCGGTGTATTTTTGTATTGTTTTTAGCTGTTTAAGGGTGTTTGGACAGGCTGTTTTTAAATTTTTTTTAGACAAACATCTGTTTAAACAGGGTGTTTTTAGGGTTTTTCGACACATATTTCGACAGATTTTAAAGAAGGTATTTTCTAAGGAAAATGTTTGAAAAAAGAGCCCCCATATCGTCGGAAAAAAGAAAAAGTTTATAAAGCATATTTCATAAAATATATTATGTTTTGGTTATTTGGAGCAAAAAAAGAGGTAAAGAGGATTGAAGAGGAGACAAAAAAGGGATTTGAATCAGTTAAAAAAGACATTGTTTCTGTTGGGGGATGGATTAAACACCTTGAATCAGAGAAAAATATTCAACAAAAAGAAATAGATGAAATAAAAGAGAGTTTATCGTCGATTTATTCAGAAATAGAGGGCATCAAAAATGTAATCTCTTTGCTTGGGGATGTTAAAATAAGCCAAAAAATACAAACAACAAACAGGTTGTCCAACAAACAAACGGCTGTTGAAGTTGTCCAAACAGGCGTTCAAACGGCTGTCCAAACACCAAAATTAAGCGATTTTTCAATAACTGAAAGAGCAATACTTTGGATATTATTAAATGAAGATAGAAAGCTAAGTTATGAAGACCTTGCAACAATGTTGGGAAAAGAAAAATCAACTATAAGAGGACAATTAAATAGCATAAAATCAAAAAGTGAGGGATTGATTTTAGAAGAAATAGAGAAAAATGGCAAAAAAAGAGTGTATATTGACGAACAAACTAAGGAAAAAATGCTAAAAAAGCAAAAAGTGAGAGTTAAAACAAACAAAAAAAAGAAAAAAATCTCAGATTATTAAAAAAAGTGAGGAAAAAATGAAAAAAATACTAATAAAAAATATTGAAAGTGAGAGTTTAAAAATAAGAAAAGCAAATTTAAAGCAAAGAATAAACCTAATTAAGGAAATAGTGAGAAAATCAAGAGAATTTGAAGAAAAAAACAAAAAAATAAAGCCTTTTTATTGGGAAAAAAGAGTTAGAAGGGTGTTTTTGACATAGAAAAACCTCCTTATTTTAAAAGAAAAA
Source organism: archaeon (assembly GCA_024278335.1). Taxonomy (GTDB): domain Archaea; phylum Nanobdellota; class Nanobdellia; order Pacearchaeales; family GW2011-AR1; genus JAJRTJ01. Next base: position 3,023 of record JAJRTJ010000002.1, on the reverse strand, counting down.
TTAAAATAAAAGGGTAAAATAAGAAAGAAACTCTTTTTTCGTTTAACCGAATAAATTAAATTATTAGTCAGAGCTCTCTAAGATGCAAGATTGTAGTAAGAGAAGCAACTTTTTTAAGATCTTGTGAGATAGAAAGAGCTATTGATTTATTATTTATTTTCATTTTCTCGACGGGAATTCCTTTTTTTATAAGCCTCCCAACATAATCTCTAATAGAACTTTCAGTAAGACCAAGCTTTTGTGCAATTGAGCGATAATCAACCTGTCCCTCTTGTTCTTCTAATTGATAAATTGTTGAAAAAACAAGCAATTCTTGCTCTGTTAGCCTTTTAAATTTTAGTCTAATCTCTTTTTTTAAATTATCTAAAGAATCAAGCATTTCTGCAGCATCTTTAACAGGGTTTAATTTAGATTCTTTTTTTGTTATAAATTCTTGTTTTATTTGATTGTGCGAACTTTCATCTGTCGAATTGCCTGTCTGTCTGTTTGTCTGTCTGTCTGTTGGAACCCCTCTATTTCCAGTGGAAATCCCTAAAATTTGATCATTTCCCGCCTTAATATGTGTCGAATCTGTCGAAATATGTGTCGAATCTGTCGAAATTACAGGAATATGTGTTGAAGTGTCTAAAGTATTAACTTTTTGTGATAAAACCCCTAATTTTTTATTTAATAAAGAAACTGTAGTGAATAATTCACTTAAAATTGAATCATAGTAACTACTTTTTTTATATAGTTGTTTATTTGATTGAATTAAAAATTTATTTTGTTCAGCAAGAACTGAAAGAAACTCTGTCAGTTGTTTTAAATTCTGCTGATTATTATCTTGGGCCTTTTTCTGCTCATTTATTTGATTTTGAATTAAAAGCAAATCCTTTTTTACTTTTTTAAAAGCCTCTTTAATTAAATCCATATTAAATTTAAAAAACAGAAATATAAAAACTTTGAGATAATAAAGCATAACAATCCAGCTTATTTGATAAATTCCAATTAAAAACCACTACTGGTGTTGGGAATAGGCCTTATATGCCTGTGATGAAAGTTTCCATCTTATTCTTCGAACATAATCAATTCCTTTTTGATTTTTTTTAATTGCAATAACAAATTTTTTTTCCTTAAGGTTAAAAAGCAGTTTTTTAATAAATTCCTCGTCCCTTGCTAATTCTCTTGCAATATATGAAGTAAAAAGAGGTTTTGGATTTTCTTGAAAAAGTAAAGAAAGAATTTGTTCTGAGATTTTATTTTGTTTTTGTTCTGAAATCTTCATAAAAAAGAAATGAGTCTATTGCTTAAAAGTTATTCGGTATTAAATATTCTTTCACTCCTCTTTTTTTTGAGGGGCAATTCTTTGAAGATTTAAATGAATTGGTAAATGAAGCTCTTCTTCAAGCTGAAGTGATTTTATATTAGATTTTCTTAAAATAATATTAAAAACATAAATCTTAAAATCTTCAGGAAGTTTCTTGGATTTCCATTCTTTAACAATCTCTTTTGCTTTTTTAGGTTCTATTGAAACAACAAGTGTCCCAGAAATCTCAATTTTAGCAAAATCAGGCTCATAAGTTAAGGAATAATTAAAATCTATCTCTAAAAAATCTTCTTTAGATTTAAATAAAGAAACCTTTGGTTGAGAAATATTTGCTATATTTATCTCTGTGTTTACTTTAATTTCTTTTAAAGAATTTGAAATTCTTTCTCCTGAGATTTTTTTAAAATTAAATCCTGCTAATTTCATAAGATTTTCAAAAATAAAGGATATTTAAATATTTGTATTAATTAAAAAAATAAAAAGATTAGCAAAAATTTAAATAGATTTAAAGAATATTAAAAATTGTAAATTCAAATTAAATCTTCTTCTGAAACAACAACAAAGTCTCCAATTGCAATAATTGAAGAAAAAGGAATTAAGAACTCATTTTCAGGAGTCATTTCTAAATTAATATTCTTAGTATAAGGTGTTGCTTCTTTTAAAACAAGATTTAAAAGCTCTCCTGAGCGAGTCTCAAAAGTTACATCTTTGACAAATCCTAATCTTTTTCCCTCTTTTGTTACAATCATTTTATTGAGAATATTTCCAAAAGGATATCTTTCTGTTTGCATATGATTTTTACATTAAATATCTTTATAAATTTAACTATGAAAAAGTGTATGTATTAATAATAAAACAAAATTAAAGAAATTAATGATAAGAGATTATCTAAGATAAAGTGATTAAAAAGAATGGTTTTTATGATTTAATTAATATAACATCCTCCGCACCCTAAAGGTTTGATGCTTCGCATCAAATCCTCACTTCGTTCGGAGTGCGGTTTTCATATGATGTTCTTTTTGATTTTTTACATAATCTCTCACAACATCAAGTTGAACAAAACCAACACTTGACGCAAATTTTCCCCTGCTCCATAAATGACCTCGAGGATATCTCAATCTCGCTTTTTTGTGAAATTCAAAAAACAATTTTGAAGAACCTCCTTTCAAAATTTGTAATGTCTTAGAAACAGACATTGAAAAACTAACTCCCACAACACAATGAATGTGTTCAGGTTGGACATCAAGTTCAAGAATCTTAATGTTATTTATCGACGCTGATTTTCGAACACAAGCTCCAATAAGATTTTTGTATTTTATTTTCCCAAACATTTTATAACGATATTTAGTGCACCATTCAAGATGCAACATCACAACACCAACACTATGGTCTGTTCGCATATACTGGTTTATTTTTAATTGTTGTTCCATTTTTCCTCCAGAGCATTTGCTAAGCAAATGCAAACATTTATTTTCTTTAAAAGATAGCTATCGCTAGTGTAATCTTCAATAGCCGAGTATCTCGGCTATTGTTTTTATAAATAAAATAAATAGAAATAGTTTTCTAATCACTCCATCTTCAAAGATGGAGATTTCTTTTTAGTTAACAAAAAATATAAGAAATAATAATAATAATAATAATAATAATAATAATAATAATAATAATAATAATAATAATAATAATAATAATAATAATAATAATAATAATTGATTAATAT